>JAJEAI010000154.1 GCA_022824205.1 Candidatus Binatia bacterium | reverse complement strand
CAATCGGAATCAGTGCCCTCAGGATGGCCGATGCCGGTCGCTTGATGTTCAAGGGTCTTGTCTCCTGGGGAGTGCGGCCCGCTGGTGCGCGGGGAACCAAGTATAGGCGGGTCGGAGTGGTGGGCGCCGCCCCGGCCCGGGACCCCTCCCGCTTCGTGGCGACGGCGCGCGCGGTGTTTGCCGTGCTCGAGGACTCGCTGCACGGTTATCTGGCCGCGCCCGCCGTCCGCTTCAATGACCACGAAGCGGCGGACCGTGTGACGCGGGCCGGAGGCGAGCACGTGCGCCGGCTGGCCGAAGGCCTCGAGTCGCGCGGCGCACGGGTGGTCACCATGGACTCCGGCGGCATCTATCTCGTGCCTCCGGTGGACGTCGTGGACGGGGCCGCCGAGGAGGCGCTGGTGGAAGCGGCGGTGGCGGCGACCCTGCCGTGGAAGGTGGACCTGCCGCGCGCGCGTTATCGGGCGATTTTCTGCTGCGGAGCGGAGGACCATGCGCTGCTCGACCACGAAGGGGGTCTGTCCCTGAACGGTCCGCGGCTCAACTCGCGCGGCCTCGAGCGTTACCGGCGCCAGTGGCTGGAAGAGATGCTCCGGTTGCTCCTGCGGGAGCGCAAGGGCGAGATCCCGGCGCTGTACGAGCAGTACCGCGAGGCCCTCACGAACCACCGCCTCGACCTGGCTCTGCTGAAACGCACCGAAACCCTGCGGGAATCCCTGGACGAGTACCAGATGAAGGTCAAGGGCGGGAAGCAGAATCCCCGCGGGGCCTACGAGGTGGCGCTGCGCGCGGAACGCCGTTACCTGGCCGGGGACCAAGTCTCCTACTACGTCTCGGGCGAAGGCGCCAACGTCATGGTCAACGAGAACTGCCGGCACGTCTCGGAATGGGACCCCGCGAACCCCGACGAGAACGTGGACTACTACAAGGCGAGGCTGCGCGACCTCTACGAGCAGTTCCGTCCCTTTTTCGCGGAGGAATAGACCGAACCCGGACGGCGCTCGACAAGTCCGGACGGCGCCGGACAGATACGGAACGCCGGAGTACTCGGCGCTACAGGCCATTTTCGTTGACGATTCGGCCCGCCACGGCCTATAATGGACAACGGTTCATTCTTCCAAATCACGTTAGCGAGAGCCAGCAAACAGGAGGTGCTTGATGGACACGATGGAACTCGTTCACTTTCTACTGCGTTGGGTGCATTTCTTGGCCGGCGTCACCTGGATCGGCCTGCTCTATTACTTCAACTTCGTACAGACGCCGTTCTTCGCCGAGACGGAGGCCGGGACCCGCACCGGGGCGATACAGAAGCTCGTGCCCCGCGCCCTCTGGTGGTTCCGCTGGGGCGCCATGTTCACGTTCCTGGCGGGCATTCTCATGTATCTGATCCGGCTCATGCAGCAGGGAGGCGAGATCTTCTTCACGTCCGGTTACGGCTTGGCCATCACCATCGGCGGTACCATGGGGACGATCATGTTCCTCAACGTGTGGCTGGTAATCTGGCCCAATCAGCAGGTGGTCATTGCCTCCGCCAACAAGGTGGCCGAGGGCGGAGAACCGCTTCCGGACGCGGCGAGCAAGGGGCAGTGGGCCGGCTTTGCCTCTCGTACCAACACGTTGCTCTCCATACCGATGCTGTTCCTGATGGGCGCGGCCAGCCACTATACTCCCGGGGAGTTTACCGGTGGCGGCTTGACGGTTTTCTGGATCGTCAGCTTGGTGATCATCGCCGTGGTCGAGTTGAATGCACTGGTGGGTGATGCTGGCGGCGGCACCAAGAAGCTCCTGACGTCCATTCCGGGCGTGATCTGGAGCGGCCTGATCCTCACCGCGGTCTTCTGGATTCTCTTGGAGATTGCGTAGACCGGCTACGGTTGCGCCAGGTAGGCAGCAACATCGGCGATTCTCTTCCTCAACTGGGGGTAGGTGGGCATGGCCTTGGTGTTCCGTTGGGGTTTGTATCCGGGCGGATAGCGTTTGTGCAGAACCTTGGCCTCCAGCAACTCCAGTGAAGACCCCTTGATGGGAGGACCCTGGGAGCCCGGCTTGCTCGGATCTGTGTTGTGGCAAACGATGCAGGTCGCGATGTAAAGCCGTCTCCCTCGGTCCGGATCAGGCCCCTTCACTTCGGTCCCCTCATCCTTGCCGCACGCGCTGGTCAACGCCAGCGCGGCACATACCGCCAGAGTCAAGACGAGTCTCCGCATCTTCGTTGATATCCACATGTTCGTCCACGTTCGCCAATGCCGGGAACGTCATTGATCTGAAAATCACCGGCCCGCGCGGAGGCTACGCGCCCGCCACCGGCTCGCGCATGGTGACGAACTCTTCCGCGGCGGTGGGGTGGATACCGATGGTGCGGTCGAAGTCGGCCTTGGTGGCGTTGCAGGTGAGGGCCACGGCCAGTCCCTGAACGATCTCGCCGGCGTCGGCGCCCACCATGTGGCAGCCCACCACCCGGTCGCTCGCCCGCTCCACGATGAGCTTCATCATGGTCTTCTCGTCGCGTCCGGACAGGGTGTGCTTGAGGGGCCGGAAGGCGGAGCGGTAGACGTCCACTTCGCCGCAGTGCTCGCGCGCGGCTTCCTCGGTGTAGCCCACCGTGCCCACCGGCGGCTGGCTGAAGACCGCGGACGGGATGTTCCGGTAGTCCATGGGTCCGACGTCGCCCTTGAACAGCATCCGCGAGAGGATCATGGCCTCGGCGATGGCTACCGGGGTGAGCTTGACCCGGTCGGTGACGTCGCCCAGGGCGTAGATGGAGGGGACGCTGGTCCGGTAGCGGTCGTCGACCACCACCGCGCCGTTGCGGGCCAGCTCCACGCCGGCCTCCTCGATGCCCAGGCCGCGGGTGTTGGGCAGCCGGCCGGTGGCGAACATCACCGCGTCGGTCGCCAGCGTCTCGCCGTCCTTCAGGGTCGCCGCCAGCGTACCGCCGTTCCGCTCGATGGCGGCGATGTCGGCCTTGAAGCGCAGGTCGATGCCCTTCTTGCGCATCTCGTCGGCCAGGGTGTGGCGCACGTCGAGGTCGAAGCCGCGCATGAACAGGGCGCCGCGGTAGAGCTGGATCACCTCGACGCCCAGGCCGTGGAAGATGCCGGCGAACTCCACCGCGATGTAGCCGCCGCCGACGATGACGATGCGCCTGGGCATCTCCGGCAGGTGGAAGGCCTCGTTGGAGGTGATGGCGTGCTCCTTGCCGGGCACGTCTGGCACCGTGGGCCAGCCGCCGGTGGCCACGAGGATGTGCGCGGCGGTGACCTTGCGTCCGGCCACCTCCACCGTGTGCGCGTCCAGCACCCGCGCGCGCGACTCGAACAATTCGACGCCGTGGCTCTGGAGGAGGTTGCGGTAGATCGAGTTGAGACGCGCGATCTCCTTGTCCTTGTTGCGGACCAGCGATGGCCAGTCGAAGGCGCGTTCGCCCACGCTCCAGCCGAAGCCCGCGGCGTCCTCGAAGTCGTCGGCGAAGTGGGAGCCGTAGACCAGGAGCTTCTTCGGGATGCAGCCCACGTTGACGCACGTGCCGCCGAGGTAGCGTTCTTCGGCCACCGCCACGCGCGCGCCGTAGGAGGCCGCCATGCGGCTGGCCCGCACACCCCCCGAGCCCGCGCCGATGGTGAAGAGATCGAAGTCGTAGCGTGTGTCCGCCATCAAAGGATGCCTCCCTCCGGCGTTTCATGGAAGAGAAAGGACGCGCCCAGAGCCTCGGCGCCCGGCACCCGGAGGGCGCCGTCGCCCACGGCCTCGTAACGGATGCCGGCCTGGTCGAAGTAGCGCCGCGTTGCCGCCAGGTCGTCCGTGCGCATGGACACCTCCGCGATGTACGGCGTGCACGGAAGCGCGCGGCCAGGGTAGCGCTCGCGAAAGCGTCCGCCCTCGATGAACACGACGCGCCCCTCCTGGAGCCCCATCTCCCAGGTGCCGGTCTTTTCCAGCGCCTCCACCCCGACGAAGCGGCAGAAGCGCTCGGCCGCCGCCCGCGGGTCGTCCACGCACACCAGCACGCCCGTGAGCCCCACCACGCCGTTGGGCTGGTGCTGGTAGCGCGGCTGCCACACCAGCTCCGGCGTGTGGTGCGTGACGATCTGGATGCGCCCCTCGGGCATGACCTCGGGCGGCACCCGGATCACCGAGAAGCGGCAGGTCTCCTCGCCGCCGTCCGTGGGCACCGGACGCGCCAGGCGCACCAGCGGCAGCGGGCGAAAGCCGTCCCGGCCGATGCGTTGGTGGTTCTCCTCGGGATGGTTGGCGGCGAACGCGATCAGGTGCCAGCCGGGATAGCGGTCGAGCTGTGCCCGGAGCTGCCGCGACAACGGCGTGTCCACGGTGGGGCCGAGCATTTCCAGGTACCCCTGGCGGAAGATGGCACACTGGTTGCCGGTGCCGCTCGGGGTGGCCGCCACGCCCGGCTCGGTGCTGGCCATGTGCGCCACGAAGGGCGTCAGGGCAAACCCAAGCTCCTCGAGCCGGCGCGGGGAAGCGTCGAAGTCGGGGACAAAGAGCCCCACGTGGTCCAGGTAAACCTCATGCCCTTCCGGGACGAGTCCGCTTGCTGCCATTCACTGCTCCTTCGCCGTCGGCTGCGTTACGTCACCCCGGGCTTGACCCGGGGTCTTCCTCGCGTGGTGCCCGCCACTGCTCGTCATCGCCTTGCCGACGACAAAAATTCCTGCGCATCTTTCGTCAAAATGGGGCTCTGCATCCGCCGGAACATCC
>JAJEAI010000144.1 GCA_022824205.1 Candidatus Binatia bacterium | reverse complement strand
CGGGAATCCAGGCGGGGTGGAGCCGGGCGATGAGGCCGCCACACCCACCACCCCTGGATTCCCGCTTCCGCGGGAATGACTCATTGGGGGGCAGCGCTCCATTTTCATCCCCCTTTGTGTCGGCTGCAAGCCGATATGGGTGATTCCCGCGAAAGTTTACCCTCGACCCCGATCGGGGGCGGGAATCCAGGGCGACACAAACTGTTCCGCGGACAATCCGATCAGGGGGTTGGTGCACTCAAAACGCCGTCAGCACCACACCGCCGGCGCAGATCAGCAGGGCGCCAAGGACCGCCTTGGAAGTGACTCGTTCGTGGTCCCTGAGCAGCAGGTGGGTGAAGGCCACCGAGAACAGGGGCGTGGTGGCGATCAGGGGGTCCACCAACACCACGTCGCCACGGCTCAGGGCCAGCATGTAGGAGGTGATTCCGCAGCTCGTCACCATGCCCGAAAGGCCGAACCACATCACCGCCCCGCGGTTGATGTTGAGATCGCGGTAGCCCCGCGCCGCTACCAGGTAGACCAACAGGCCGCTGACGCTGCCCATGATCGTCAGGCTGACGGCCAGCGGCACCGATGTGATCATCGAGTAGCCGAACTTGCGGATGGGGCTGGCGATGCCTCCCAGGATCGAGGCGGCGATGGCGAACAGCAGGTCGCGCTTGCGGAACGCCGTCAGCGCCCTGGCGTCGCGCATCCCCAGGATCGTCGCCCCCAGGATGATCAGCAGGGTGCCGCCGAGCAGCGTCGGCGTCCACTGCTCGCCCAGCCACGCCACCGCCACGACGCCCGCGAACAGCGGCGAGGTATTCCTGAGCGGCGAGGCCCGGGCCACGCCGACCCGGGAGATGGCGGCGTAGAACAGGAACTGGGTCGTGAGCGGCGCCACCGCCCCGGCCAGCATGAACCAGCCCACCGCGGCCACCGACGCCTGCGTCCACTCGGCCCAAGGACCCATGACCGCCAGCAACACCGTCCCCATGGTGATGATATTGAAGGTAATGGCGGTGGTGGTGGAGCCCGTGCGCATGCCGTAGCGCACCAGGATATGGGCGGAGCCGAAGAAGAACGCGGCTGCCAGGGCGGTCAGTGTTGCCATGTGAAAGGGGGACGGGTGGATCGTGAAGGCATCATGTCAGCGGCCCGTCCCATACGGATCCCACCAAAGGACCAGCCGATCGGATCGGCGGATCGCGACCGCTGTTGTGCGTCAAAGGCCACCGGACGCCACACTATACAATAGCCGCCGTGGATAGGCTAACCTGTCTGAGGGGCCACGGACTCACGCCAGGAACCAGAACCGCGCTTGCCCGGGCGAGCTTGGCGGCTGGTCCGATTTGCATATGGCCGCCAGAGGCGACCTCGACGAAGGAGAACGACGACATGACCTACGACGACCGCAGCGTCAAACCCATGAGCTCCAGCCTCTTGCGCGCCCAGATCGGCACCAAGCTCCTGGCCGGCCTCTACGACTCCGTGCCGACCATGATGACCAGCGCCATCCGGCTGTACGTGGACCTGCCCGGCTCCGCCGCCACCGCGGGTCCTCCCTTCGCCTTCAACATCGCCATCAGCCCGGCGTGGTGCAGCGGCATCCAGGGGGCGCGCTTGGTGGGGCGGCGCAAGATCGACATCGCCTGGCTCAACCCCTCGGTGATCCCGGCCATGGCCTATCACGGCCGCGGCCCCTTCCGGAAGCCGCTGCCCCTGCGCGCGCTGGCGGTGTTCCCGTCCTTCGACCGACTGGTGGTGGCGGTGGGGCGCAAGCACGGCATCCGCTCCATGGAGGACCTCAAGCGGAAGCGTCCCGCCCTCACGGTGTCGGTGGCCACCAACGACTGCGTCGACTTCGCCATCGGCGCGTTGCTGCGCGCCCACGGCATGAGCCTCAAGACCTTCGAGGAGTGGGGCGGTGTGGTGGAGCCGGTGGTGCGGCCGAGCAACCCCCGGCGCCTGGAGGGAATCGCGTCCGGCGAGGTCGACGCGGTCATCGACGAGGGCCTGACGTCATGGGCAAGCACCGCGGTGGAGCACGAGATGGCCTTCCTGCACCTCTCGCCCAAGGGCATGCAGCGGCTGGACCGCTACGGTTTCACCCACGCGCCCCTGACCGGCCCGCTGTTCGACGGCAAGTTGCCCGAGCCCGTCACCGCCGTGGACTTCAGCGGCTGGCCCATCGTCACCCACGCCGACATGCCGGACGAACTCGCCTACCAGGTGGTCGGCGCCATCGAGAACATGCGCGAGGACATCGGCTACGACACGCCCGGCGTGCCCCCCATGACCCAGTTCTGCGGCGACACCCCGGACGGCCCGCTGGACCTGCCGCTGCATCCCGGCGCGGAGCGCTACTACCGGGGAAAAGGGTACCTCTGAGCTACCTTGCCCATCCTCAACAAGAACCTCTTGTCACTGGGTTTTCCTATGGTTTAGTGTTGTGAGTGAACGGTGACGCCCTGAGCTCAACATTCTAGCGACGGGAAAGGCCGTATGGCCCCAACGAAGAGTCTCCGTGGGAACACTGACCGTCGCTGGTGATGCAAGTCCGCCGTACCGACATTTTTGATCGATGGTTAAAAGGACTTCGCGACACGAGGGCAAGGGCACGTATCAACATACGCATCAAACGGTTCGCTTTGGGCAACCCCGGTGATGTCAGGTCGGTGGGTAAAGGAGTGTCCGAGCTTCGAATCGATTATGGACCCGGCTATCGGGTCTACTTTGTTCAGCAGGGGCGAGATTTGGCAATCCTCTTGACGGGTGGAGACAAGGACAGTCAGCAACAGGATGTTGCAAGGGCTCAGGATCTGGCACGATTGCTGTAGGAGGCGTCGACGGTGGAAAGACTTAGAACGCAACCGTGGGATGCAGCGGATTACCTGCAGACAGAGGAGGATATAGCTGCATACCTGGAAGCGGTTCTGGAGGATGGCGATCCTCGGTTACTGGATGCTGTGCACCTGGACATCGCCAAGGGCAGAGGCTCTGCACAGGCGACGCCACATGGGACAGCGTCGTCAGGCGGCACAGTGGAAGACTTGTGGAGCTCCAATTTCGCAGCTCTCGCTAGAGCCCCTCGAGTGAGGACCCGCAGACACGACATGCGTCTAGGCTGAGGAGAAACAGGCCGTACCGAATGCCCTTGAGACGAGGATCGGTTGGACGCTCCGAGACACTCGACGATGACCGGCGTGCAGTACCTTAAACTGGTGGGCGATGCTCGAGCCTTTCGGCAGTCCGCTTGGTTGATGGAGAACGAAATTCTCAGGTTGAAGGTAAGGGATGGAGACATGACTCCGGTTGGCGGACCGACCGGATGGCCCTCCCACCACGTGTGGGAGTCTCTCAAGACCGCCAGTCACTTCAACCTCTTCATCTCGTTCGAGTTGCGACTCAAGTGTCTTCTGGCTCTACATGGCCATCCTCCAGTACAAGGAAAAGAAGGTCATCTTCTTGCCAAGCTCTACGATCGGCTCCCCTCCGATACCGTCGCGACACTGGAGAAACTGTTTCGTGAGGCGTTACACAACCGGTCTTTTACGCTGATAGCGTTCCTCGCCACAGATGACGCGCAGGTTCCTCCAGCCCCAGACAATCGAGACCTCCGTACCTTGAAGGATTTTTGTAGTTATCTCGATGACGACGTGGAGCTGTGGAATAAGCGGTATTCCCACGAGACAGCCTCTGGACCGCCCTGGCGACATTACTTGGACAATCTCGAAGCGTTGATGGTTTTTCTCGACAAGACAGAGGCGGTCGCGGAAGAACTGGCGCGAAGAATCGAGATCATCAAGTAGACGGAGTTCGTCACCGAACAAGGCCCTTCGAGGCCGGTTCTCGACACACTGATCCGGCCTCTCTCCAGGGTAGGGGTTATCCGCGCCAAGACGGTGAAGACAGGCCGCTACGCCGAACAGATGACGTTGATTACCGCCTGGCGCTTCTCGACCTCCACCGCCTTGAGGCCGCGCTCGAGGGCGGGCATGAGGTCGGCGGCGTCCTCCACCCGCTCGCCGTAGCCGTCGGCCACCTCCACCGCCTTCTCGTACTTGTCGACGGCGTTGAGCATGGTGATGGGCTGGTGGTCGCTCTTGGCGGCGTAGCCCTCGGGGTTGAGGCCCACGGTGGCCCGGCGCACGGCCTGCCACCGCTGGTTGTTGAAGATGACCGTGAGGTGCGGCAGTTGCTGCTCGGCGGCGACGTAGTGGCTGGCGATGGGGTTGCCGAACATGTAGGAGCCGTCCCCGTGGGTGCCGATGACCAGCCGGTCCGGGGCCGCGAGCTTGGCGCCCAGGGCGACCCCGAGCCCGTGCCCCAGGCCCGAGGCGGCGCCGGCGTTGAGGAGGGTGCCCGGCCGGTCGATGTCGATGTGGGTCGACGCCAGCGCGGATTCCTTCACGACGATGGTGTCGTTGCCCTTGATCCGGTTGATGCAGTCGGTGATCCAGATGGGATGGATGGGTTTGTTGTCCTTCACCTGGTCGAGGCGCTTGGCCCAACCGTCGCGCTGTTTTTGCCACATCTCCGCCAGGGCGCTCCGGCGCTTGTCGATGCGGCCCTTGACCCGGCCCTCGTGCGCCGACATGGCCTCGTTCAGCATGGCGAGGCCGGCGTCGGTGGCGCACGCCAAGGCGATGTCGCAGGGGTGGCCGCGCAGCGGCACGTAGCTGTGCAGCGGGTCCGCGCCCATGTGGACCACCTTGGCGTCGTCGCGCACCGTGTCCGTGGCCGGCAGCCACGGCACCGCCACGTCCACCACCAGGATCACGTCCGCCTGGCCCAGCAGCGGGTTCAGGTCGTAGCCCAGGTTCATGGGGTGGTCGGTGGGCAGCGACATGTAGCGGTTGCGGTACTGCACCACCGGGATGGCGTAGCGCTCGGCCAGGGCGCCCAGGGGCTCCCACACCTTGGGGTTGCGGCCGGCCCAGTTGGTGATGATCAGCGGGTTCTCGGCGTCGGCCAAGAGTGCCGCCGTCTCGTCCGTGGCCGCCGCGTTGGGATAGGGCGGCGCCGCCGCGTGCTGGCGTCCGGGGGACTCGTAGGTGAACTCGTTCATTTGTTCCGCCAGCACCTCGCGCGGCAGGCTCAGGTACACCGGACCCGTGGGCTCGCTCTTGGCCACCGCCAGCGCGCGGTCGACGATGGTCTCGGTCTGCTTGCCGTTGCGCAGCTCGTAGTCCCACTTGGCCGCCTCGCGCACCATGGAGGCCTGGTCGAACATCTCCTGGGTCCAGTGGATGTCCAGGCTTCGGTGGCCGTCCAGGCCCTCCTCATTGGTAGGCGTCCGGCCCGCCGTGAACAGCACGGGGATGTTCCCGCGGGCGGCGTTCAGCATCCCGTTCATGCCGTTGGCGGTGCCGACGTTCACGTGCACCATCACCGCCTGAGGCTTCCCGGTCACCAGGTAATAGCCGATGGCCATGTGCAGCGCCGTGTTCTCGTGCGGACACGTGACCGGCTCGGGAATCCGTGTCTCCAGCGACTGCGCCTTGGCCATGGCCTCCACGATGGGCGCGAAGTCCGTGCCCGCGTTGGCAAAGAAATAATCCACGCCCCGGTCCGCCAGCAGCGCCAGATAGGCATCCGCCACGGTCACGTTCAACAAAGTTGTCTTGGCCATCTCGTTCCTTCCTTGTGCATGGGGGCGGACATCGCAAGCACCGGTCCGCAAACGTCCCGTTCGACGCTATTGGTATATGATTGCAGGGGCACCGGCAAGGAAAAGGAGCTACGGCCGTCAATCGCTCGGCACGTCGACTTGGACGAGAGCAATTATTGTGGTCTCCTGGACGAGCGGATGGTAGTCCTTGTATGGACACCGCGCGCAGGTGGCTGTCGCATCGTCAGCATGAGGAAAGCCAATGAACGGGAGCAAGCACTCTACGGGCCGCGATTTTGATCGGGACGACGCGCCGGACTTGTCTCGGGACGGCTGGCCCGGGAAGTTCGCCAAGGCAACCGTTCGCCGAGGCCGTCCAGCGCTGTCGTCGCCAAAGGTGTCGACTACCATCCGGCTGTCACGGGAGGTGATCGATCACTTCAAGGGCGCGGGAAGGGGATGGCAGACAAGGATCGACGAGGCTCTGCGCGAGTGGATCAGGCAACGGGGTTAGCCGGACCGGGAGGAACGGTGGCGAAGGGACCTAAGCGCGTGCTTCCGAAGGTGTTCGTGGACAAGTCGGGGATCCACGGAGACGGGCTGTTCGCGGGACAGAAGATCCGGCGGGGCCGGCGCATCATCGAGTACACGGGCGAGAAGGTCCCCGCCGGCGAAGGCGTCACCCGGTCCAGGGGCGACGAGGAACTCACCTACATTTTCAACCTCAGCGACAAGTACGACGTGGACGGTTCGTTGAACGGCAACGAAGCGCGCTTCGCCAACCATTCCTGCGACGGCAACGCCTATGCCGACATCAGGAACAACCGCATCTGGTTCATCGCCGAGCGGGATATCGACGAAGGAGAGGAGATCACGTTCGACTACCGGCTCCAGGGCGACGAGCTCTACCCGTGCGTGTGCGGTGCCGAGGAGTGCCGAGGCTACATGAACGATGCCGAGGACGAGGTGGTGCAAGAGATCATGGGCGAGACGCGTTGAGAGGACGCCACCCCTTGACCCGATGGCCGTTCCACACCCGTTCACCGAGCGCGACCTGAGGCAGCTCCGCGAACACGGCATAGCGCCCGAGCAAGCCGCCGACTATCTGGCGACCCTGGCGGCGGGCGTGCCGCACGCGGTGCTGGACCGTCCCTGCACTCCGGGCGACGGCATCACGGTCCTGGACGCGGCCGAGCTGGAACGGCTGTCGCGGCGCGGCGTGGAGGCCGCCATGGCCGGACGCTGTCTGAAGTTCGTGCCCGCGTCGGGAGCGGCGAGCCGCATGTTTCAGGCGCTGCTGGAGGCCCGGGACCGGGCGGGGGACGCGGCCGTGACCGTGGATGACCTTGGCGATGCGCCGGAATACCGGGCACTTCGAGACTTCATGGCCCGGCTGGAGCACTTTGCGTTCTACCCCGAGTTGGCGGCCACCCTGGAACGGCAAGGCAACCGCCTTCAGCCGCTGCGCCAGGCCGGACGCTTCCGCGAGATTCTCGACTGTCTCCTGGACCCCGGCGGAATGGGCTACGCCGCGCTGCCCAAGGCCCTGGTGCCTTTTCATCGCTACGCGGACGACTGCCGCACGCCCGTGGCCGAGCACCTGCTGGAGGCGTGCCGGTACGTCCGGGACCGGACCGGGATGGTGCGGGTTCACTTCACGGTCTCCCCCGAGCACGCGCGCGCGGTGGAGGAGCATGTGGCGGCCATGTGCCGGCGCTACGAGGACCGGGATACCTCCATCGACGTGACCCTTTCAGCCCAGCGGCCCGACACCGACACGCTGGCCGCGACCCTCGACAACCAGCCGTTCCGCGAACCGGACGGGAGCCTGTCGCTCCGGCCCGGCGGCCACGGCGCGCTCCTGGCGAACCTCAACGATCTCGCGGCGGACCTGGTGTTCATCCAGAACATCGACAACGTCGCCGTCTTTGCCGGGACCGCCGTCCGCTACCGCAAGGCGCTGGCGGGCATGCTGGTGGAACTTCAGGCTCGCGTGTTCCACTACCTCGACGCGCTCCACGGCGACCCGCCGGCGTCCCTGGTGGACGAGGCGGCGCGGTTCGCCCGCGACGCGCTGTGCGTGGTCGTGCCGGACAGACTCAGGGACGCGCCGGCGGGCGAACGCGCCGGTTTCCTGAGCGCGGTGCTGGACCGTCCGCTGCGGGTGTGCGGCATGGTGCCGTCGGCCGGCGAGCCGGGCGGCGGACCGTTCTGGGTCCGGGCCGCCGACGGCGCGTGTTCGCTCCAGATCGTCGAGTCCTCCCAGGTGGACATGGAGGAGTCGCGCCAAAGAGAGGCTTTCGCCGCGTCCACCCACTTCAACCCGGTGGACCTGGTATGCGGCGTGCGCCGCCCGTCGGGCGCTTGCCACGACCTCATGCGCTTCGCCGATCCGCGAAGCGCGTTCATCTCCGTCAAGTCCGGCGGGGGGCGCCCGCTCAAGGCGCTGGAGCACCCCGGCCTCTGGAACGGCGGCATGGCGCGCTGGAACACGGTGTTCGTCGAGATTCCCGTGGCGGCCTTCGCGCCGGTGAAGACCGTGCTCGACCTGCTGCGGCCGCGGCACCAACCCGTCCGTAAGTTGACACATTGAAATGGAGGCCGGGCGCGTCTATATTCAACTGTTTCGGGAACCTCGAGTTCGGCCCAAGTATCCGCGCGGCGTCCCGCGAATGTAGGGGCGACCCGCGGTCGCCCCAGCGGCAAGGCGAGGCAAGTCTGCATGGCACTATTCGGCACGCGGTTCTGGCGGCGCAACGCCGACGGAGAGAAGGGGGGCGACATGTCCGGCGCCACACACGAATCCGTTCTCGCAGCCCTGGGGACCGTCCAGGACCCCGAGCTGCACAAGGACATCGTCACCCTCGGCATGGTGAAGGACCTCGCCGTCGACGGCGGCAAGGTTTCGCTGACGGTGGAGTTGACCACGCCGGCGTGCCCCCTCAAGGAAACGATCAAGGCGGACGTGGAGAAGGCCCTGGCGCCCCTGGGGGTGTCGGAGCTGGCCCTGGAGTTCGGCGCCCAGGTGCGGGGCAGCAAGTCCGGCGCCGGCACCACCGACCTCTTGCCGAGCGTCAAGAACATCGTGCTGGTGGCGTCGGGCAAGGGCGGCGTGGGCAAGTCCACGGTGGCGGCCAACCTCGCGGTGGCGCTCAAGATGCACGGCACCGCCGTGGGGCTCCTGGACGCGGACATCTACGGGCCGTCGGTGCCCATCCTCATGGGGGTCCACGAGGAGCCCGGCAAGGTGGAGGTGGACGGCGGCTTCAAGCTGGCGCCGCCGGTGGCCCACGGCGTTCCTGTGATGTCCATCGGCTTCTTCCTGGAGCGGGACCAGGCGGTGATCTGGCGCGGCCCCATGCTCGGCAAGGCGCTGCAGCAGCTCATGTCCGACGTGCAGTGGGGCGACCTCGACTACCTGGTGGTGGACATGCCGCCGGGCACCGGCGACGTGCAGATCACCTTCTCGCAGCAGCTCAAGTGCAGCGGAGCGGTGCTGGTGGCGACGCCCCAGGACGTGGCCCTGGCGGACGTGGTGCGCGCCAAGTCCATGTTCGACAAGGTCCAGATCCCCATCGTCGGGATGGTGGAGAACATGAGCTACTTCGTGTGCGACGGCTGCGGCAAGCAGCACGAGATCTTCTCGCGCGGCGGCGCGAGGCGGGCCGCCGACAAGTTCGGCGTGCCGTTCCTGGGCGAGGTGCCCATGGTGCCGGCGATCCGCGAGTGGGGCGACAAGGGTACGCCGATCCTGGCGCAGGAACCCGACTCGCCCACCGGCCAGGCGTTTCTCGACGTGGCCGCGCGCCTGGCCGGCCAGCTCTCCATCGCGTCGGAGGCGGCGGAGCAGGCGCCGAGCTTGAAGATCGTCACGACCTGAGCGGACACGTGAACGGTCATTTCCTTGAAACAGCCCGTGTCAAAACTCCGCTTGGACAAGAATCGGCACCGCCACTCCGAATCGTCATTCCCGCGGAAGCGGGAATCCAGGGGTGGGGAGGGGCTAACGGGCGTATTCCCCGCCCCACCCCGCCTGGATTCCCGCTTCCGC
>JAJEAI010000121.1 GCA_022824205.1 Candidatus Binatia bacterium | reverse complement strand
CCCAAGCCCTTGAAATTCCAGTTGCTCCAAAATACACTCTGTCATCGTGGGACCTCGTTCCTCGACCCGCCAAGTCGTTGATATAATTGCTTTATATCACGAACTGAGGTCCCTCTCCCCACCCTTGGTGAAATATCCGGGCTAGTGTCGCAAAGAAGGTTTGTGAAGAGCAACAATCTCCCTCCGCCCTTCCGAACCCCATCAAACGGCCGTTGTATCAGCCCGGAGCAACGACGAGACTTGTGGGCGGTGGCTCGATTAACGATAATTCTTGCCAAATTTTGCCAAGGTCGTTATCCTCGGCCCATGAGCACGATGAACATTTCGCTTCCCGAGGCGCTCAAGTCCTTCGTGGACGATCAGGTGATCGCACGTGGCTATAGCACTTCAAGCGAGTATGTCCGCGAATTGATCCGCAAGGATCAGGATCGTCAGCGCTTGCGCGACCTGCTTCTCGAAGGTGCGGCCTCTCCACTGGCGGTCACGGCCGATGAGGAGTACTTCAACCGGCTCCGCGATCGGATCCGCCAAACCGATCCGCGGTGAAGAGGAAGCCGGTTGTCCTGCGCGAGCGGGCACAGCGCGATATCGAAGATGCGGTCGATCACTATCTGGCCGAGGCGGGACCGGCGGTGGCGCTTTCCTTCGTCGGGGCGCTGGAAGATGTCCGTACCCGTATCGGCGGGCGGCCGGGAAGCGGATCGCTCCGCTATGCGCATGAGCTGGATATCCCCGGCCTGCGCTTCCAGCCGGCCGGCAAGTTTCCCTACCTGGTCTTCTATATCGAGAGGGAGACCGAAATCGATGTCTTGCGCGTCCTGCATGGGGCACGGGATATTCCGGCCTGGATACGAGAGCCCGGCAAGTGATTCCAGGACCGATTGGCGGCGATTCCGGGAACCCGTGACGGTGCACGGCAAACGGCCCGTCGCCTAATCCTAATAGCTGTATTTCTCCACCTTCTCCCAATCGATGGTTGCCCCGAAGCCCGGGGCGTCGGTAGGCAGGATGCCGCCGTCGCTGAAGTCGAAGTCACCGACGAACGTGTCATCCCCCAGCTTCTGGAAGAAGTGGGTCTCCGTGGGCCAGGGCGCCAGGCTCGGGATGGCGGCGCGCAGGTGGATGCGCGCGAGCGAGCCGATGCGGGACTCGGAGTCGGTGCCGATGACCACGGGCAGACCGGCGGCGTCGGCGATGGCGATGATCTTGAGCGAGTCGCTGATTCCGGTGCGCCGGAGCTTCACGCTGACGGCCCCCACGGCGTTTATCTTGACGAGGTGATGCACCGCCTCGATGGTGGTGCAGGTCTGGTCGCCGAGGAGTGCGATGGGGAGGTCGGCGGCGACGGCGGCCATGCGCAGCGGGTCGACGAAAGTACAGGGCTCTTCCAGAAAGGCGATGCCGTATGGGGCCAGGTCGGGCAGGATCGTGCGTGCCTCGGTCTCGGTGTAGGCGCCGTTGGAGTCGGCCCACATGACCACGTCGTCACCCACGGCGGCGCGAATGTCGTGGATCATGGTCACGTCCTCGCGGGAGCGCTTCCAGGTCTTGATCTTCAGCGCGGAGAAGCCGCGTACCTCGATGGCTTCCACCGCCTGTTTAGTCATCGCTTCGGCGGTGTTGCCGTGAGCGATCCAGCCCACGGGCACGCGCGCGGGTTTGCCGCCGCCGAGGAGTCGCCACACGGGCTGGCCGAGCAGCTTGCCGCGCAGGTCCCAGAGCGCCACGTCGATCAGCGCGTGTGCGGTGCGCGCGCCCTTGACCTTGGCGATGCGGGCGAGGATGTCGTTGTGAGCAAAGGGGTCCGCCCCCTCCAGAAGCGGGGCGAAGAAGGTCTGGATGGCGTACGCCAAAAGCTTCGGGTCCTCTCCCGAGTGTGCGGGCCGGGCGACGGACTCGGCGATGCCTTCGGCGCCGCTTCGGGTCACCAGGCGCAGGAGGATGTAGGCGCCGCTGGCCTCCCGCACCGAGCGGAACTGCACGGCGTTGCGGTAGGGAAGCTCAAGGCAATACGTTTCCACGCGTTCGATGGTATCGTCGGAGCGCGCCGCGTCCGGCTGGTTCTGAGCGTGAGCCCATTCTTGCGAAATACTCTCTTTGGCCATCAGTCTTCCTCTTCTTTGCCGCGTGTCAGCCTCTCGATTGCGAGCAGCGCGAACACCAGCGCGAGCTGTATCACGGCGACCACGGACAGGGTGCTCATCATGCCTTCTTCAAAGTAATACAGCAGCGCCACCGTAATGGTCTCGGTGCCGCCCCGGTAAAGCAGCAAGGGGATGGTCAGGTCCCGCGCGGCGAGCGCGAACACGATCACGAAAGACGCCAGCACGCCGCGCCGTATCAGCGGGATCAGGATGAGCCGCGCCGTGGTCAGCCACCGGCCGCCGTGGACGCGCGAGGACTCTTCGAGCTCCCCGCTCACCTGGTGCACCGCGGCCTGCATCGTCGCGGTGCCGAGGGGCAGGCCCTTGATGATGAAGCCGATGATGATGACCGTGGCCGTGCCGTAGAGGTTGAAGGGCGCGGGCGGAAGCGCCCAGGCCCACAAGAGCGCCAGTCCGAGCACGATGCCCGGCAGCGTCCACGGCAGCCACGCCAGCAACTCGAGCTGGCGCCCGAGCCAGTGGCGTGTGCGCACGCGGATGTAGCCGATGAGGCCGCCGATGACCACCGTGGCCGCCGCGGCAGCGGTGGAGAAGAGCACCGTGTTCTTGAGCCCGTTCATGGCGCGCTGGTCCTTGAAAACGTTGCGCCAGTTGTCCAGGGTCAGGTGCTCCAGGTTGTAGATGCCGAAGATCGGGAAGAACGAGCTGGCGAGGATCTGTACCAGCGGTATCACGATGGCGAGCATGAAGTAGATGACAAAGACCCCGAAGATCGACCACCGTACCCAACCCGGCAGCGCGATCCGCGTGGGCCGGTAGCCCTTGCCGCTGATCACCGTGAAGCGGCGCTCTCCCAGCTTCTTCCACTGCAGCCAGACCAGGCTGAACATGATCAGGATCAGGATCACCGACAGCGCCGTCGCGCCGTTGTATTGGGGCGGATGGCGGTAGTGCAGCATGCGGTAGATCTCGTTGGCGAAGACGTACACGCCCCCCGGATTGCCGAAGAGCAGCGGGTTCTCGAAGCTGTCGAGACCGCTGGCGAAGATGAGCACGGAGGTGGCGAGGATGGCCGGCGACATCATCGGCAGCGTTATGGTGAAAATGGTCCGGTACTTGCTGGCGCCCAGGGTGACCGACGCCTCCTCGAAGGAGGAATCCATCGAGTAGAAGAACCCGGCCAACATGAGGAACATGAGCGCCGTGGTGCTGAGGGTGGAGTGAAAGATCAGGCCGGTCCAGCCGTAGAGATCGATCACCGGCCCCTGGATGCCGAACCAGTCCCTCGCGAACTGGTTGATGAGGCCGTTCTGCGGGTTCCCGAGCATCAGCCACGAAATGCCGGTCAACAGGTCCGGCGTGAAGAACGGCACGGGAATCAGCAGCATCATGGTGCGCCGGAACGGCACGTTCGTGCGCGCCACGGCCCAGGCGAACAGGAGCGCCAGGGTCAGGCTCAACGCGAGCCTTGCGGACGCGTAGATCACGCTGTTGATGAAGATGGGGACGAGATCGTACGCAGCAAGCCACGGACGGTAGCCTTCCAGCGTGAAATGGCCCAGGCGACCCGGCTGTCCCGAGAACACGCTCGCGGTGAACAGCACCCCCACCGGATAGAGCACCAGCACCGCCACCACAGCGGCCAGCGCGTAGTAGTAGATGGAGCGGTGTGCTCTCAGGTAGTCGCCAAGCCGTCGGGAAGCACGGTCGACCGGAGGCTCGGCCGCGGTGGCGCCGACCTCGCTCATTGGTAGAGGGCGATGTCCTTCCTGGCAACGTTCAGCGCCACCTCGGCGCTCGGCTGCCAATTCTCTTCGACGGAGGTCGGCACCCGGACGTCGACACCGTCGCGGATACCCACCAGGTATTCGTTGTGATCGCCCAGATAGGCCCGCCCGATGACGCGGCCGGGGATGACCTCGACGCCGTCGTCGGCCGGCTTTGGAGCGGCTCCCGGACCGATGCGGATCTTCTCCGGCCGGATGAACAGATGCGCGGCCGCCCCCGGATCACTTTCCCGCCCGGTGTGCACCGCGCCTGCATCCAGGGTGACGGTGACGGTGCCGTCGTAGGTCGCGAGCGGAACGGTGGCGCCGGCCCCCTCTACCCGCGCGCCGGCCGCGGTCTCGATGAAGTTGGCCTTGCCGATGAACTCGGCGACAAAGCGCGTGGCAGGCTGCTCGTAGATCTCGTCCGGCGTCCCGATCTGCTCGATCCGCCCCCGGTTCATCACGACGATGTGGTCGGACAGCGTCAGCGCCTCTTCCTGGTCGTGGGTGACGTAGAGGGCGGTGACCCCTAGCCGCTGCTGCATGATGCGCAGCTCGAAACGCATGTGCTCGCGCAGTTTGGCGTCGAGGTTGGACAGAGGTTCGTCCAGCAGCAGCACGCGCGGCTCGAAAACCAACGCCCGGGCGAGCGCCACCCGTTGCTGCTGGCCGCCGCTCAGGTTGGTGGAGGGGGTGCCGCCGAGCCCGTCCAGGTCCACCTGCTGCAGCACCGTGGCCACGCGGTGCTCGGACTCCGCGCGGCCCACGCGGCGCATGCGCAACGGGTAGGCGACGTTCTCGTACACCGTCATGTGCGGCCAGATGGCGTAGGACTGGAACACCATGCCCAGGTTGCGCCGCTCCGACGGCACGTCGATGCGCCGGGCCGTGTCGTACACCGGCACGCCGCCGATGCGGATGGCGCCGGCGTCGGGCTCCTCGAGCCCGGCGATCATGCGCAGCGTCGTGGTCTTGCCGCAGCCGGACGGCCCCAGCAGGGTCACCATCTCGCCGTCCCGCACGTTCAGGTCGATGCCGGCGACGGCCGTGACGGAGCCGAAACGCTTGACGACCCCGGAAATTCCGACGTCAGGCATGGCTACCCGGCAAGGTCGCGGTCCCTTGTCTCATCGATGGCGTTCGTGCCCGAGACGGGACACTCGTCACCGGATGCCGAAGACTTGCTCCATCTCCTTGAAGAAGAAGTTCGGATCGCCGAGTTGCTCGGACGGGATCTTCTTCATCAATGGATAGGCCGTCAGGCTCATTTCGGGGATCGGCGGCTTTACCCTGGGATGCGGCACGTTGCGGCCGGCGTGGGTGTTCCATGCCTGAAGGTTCTCGAGTTCATAGAACCACGTCATGATTACCTTGGCCGCGTTCGGACGTCCCGCACCCTTGATCGTGGCCATGGAGAACGGCGTCCAGGCCTGCCCTTCCTTGGGCACGACGAACTTCACCGGGGTTCCCTTGGGCAGGTCCCGGATGTTCTCGCCGCGCCCGCTGAAGCCCAGCGCGAACTGTCCCCGCGCGATGGCGTCGCGGAGCTTCCGGCTGCCGCCACGCACGATGAACGGCTCCACCGTCGCCTTGAGCTTCTTGATGTAGTCGAGGCCCATCCCCGGCGTATTGTAGATGCCCAGCATGTGCCAGGCGCCGCCGCCGGAAGCGCGCGGATCGCGAATGGCCACCTTTCCCTTCCACTTCGGGTCCACGATGTCCCAGTAGGACTTGGGATAGTCCTCGGGCTTGACCAGGTCGGTGTTCAGGAGGATGGCCTGGGCGCTCAAGTGGACCGGCCACCAGTAGCCGACGGGTTCGCTGACGAACACCTTCTTGTCGAGATTGCCCAGCTCCGGCGCGGGAGGGCGCCACTTCGCCAGGGCACCCACGGCGTGCAGCTCCAGCATGTACTTGTCGCCGCCCTCCATGATGTCGCCCTGGACCTTGCCCACCGCCACCTCCGTGCGGATCCGGTCGGTCAAATGGCGCATGCGGCCGCTGATGAGCTCGACCTTGATGCCGAAGCGCTTCTCGAACCGGTCCTTGGCCCCGGAGTCGAAGAACTGCTGGCTGGTGGTGCCGCCGTACCAGACGACCTTCCCCTCCTTGAGCGCGGCGTTGACGACCTCCGGCCCCAGCGCCTTGGCGACCGGGTCGTCCGCCAGCCGCGCCGGCAGCTTGTCCTGCGCGAAGGCGATCGAACCGAACAAGAGACCGATGGCGAATGTGACGAAGGTAAGCGTGGTGCGAGTATTCATTGCGGGCCTCCACTGGTTTGTCGCCGCTCAGCCAACGCTTGGCGGATCCTGAGGTCGCCCACCCATCGCAAGCGCTGGACACTCGGCACGGTGAGCACGGTCGGCTCCGACAGTCCTCAAGGGCTGCCGACTTGGGCGGATCGTACTGATGTGCCCGGGGGAAGTCAATATGGGAAGACACCTGCCTGTTTTGCCGCCCCGCCCCACCTGGATTCCCGCTTCGCGGGAATCACCCATGTCGGCTTGCAGCCGACACACAGGGGATGAAAAGGAGACTTCGGCCCTCCAATACGTCATTCCCGCGGAAGCGGGAATCCAGGGGTGGTGGTGTGGCGGCCCATTGCCCAGGCCCCACCCCGCCTGGATTCCCGCTTCCGCGGGAATGACGTATTGGAGGGCGGGAATGACGTATCGGAGGGCGGGAATGACGAAGACGGACGTTTGTAGCTGCCTGAATTTGTTGGATACCCTTTTGTTTTCATATCTATGACGATTCAGTGGGTTGTTGCCTCGGGGTATGACACAGTCGCAGGTGTTTCTACGCTACCAAAGCGCAAAAGGGCGGCCGGTAGTCTCTCCACCGGCCGCCCTTTTGTCTCCGAAACTCCAAGATCCGCGTGCTAGTTCGCCGCCAGCTCCTTCTTGATGTTGTTGATGAAGGTGTTGAGCATCTGGTCGGCCTTCTTGCGGATGATGGGCTGGCCGAACTCGCCGATCTTGCCGAGGATGTTGACGTCGGTCTCCACGGTCAGCTCGGTCTCGCCGGCGCTCAGCTCCTTGAGCTCCATGGTGGACTTGCCGCGCATGGCCCCGGCAACGCGCCGGTCCTCGGCCTCGGCCCGGAGGGCAGCGCGCCAGGCTTCCTGGTCCTTTTCCTCCAGGACGATCTTGCCCTGCAGGCTCAACGAAATGGGGCCGACGCGGACCTTCAGGGTTCCCTGGTAAGTCTCGCCGTCCACCTGTTCGACGTCCTGGACGCCTGGAAGGCAGGTGGCGACCCTGGGGATGTCCATGAGAAGCTGCCACAGGGGCTCGCGGCCCGCGGGCACGGTTGCGCTTTGACTGAATTTCACTCGTTCCTCCGTTGCTCAGGATGCGTTGGCGATGGCGGCCTCGAGCGCGCGCCGGACGAACACCGCGGCCATCTGCGTCTTGTACGAGCCCGAGCCGCGGAAGTCGCTCACCGGGTCGGTGTGCTCCTTGGCCTTCTCGCCGGCTTCCCGCAGGCCCTCGGCCTTCACGGGCTGTCCCCGGAGCACGTCCTCGGAAGCCGTGGCGCGCACGGGCGTGGTGTTGACGCTGCCCATGGCGATGCGCACGTCCTGGATGGTGCTCTTGGCGGCGTCCAGCGTCACCACCGCGGCCGCGCTGACCGTGGCATAGTCATCGGCCGAGCGCGGCAGGAACTTCAGGTACGCGGCGCCGCTGTTGGCCGCCATGAGCGGCACGCTCACGCCGGTGACGATCTCCTCCGGCTCCAGCACGGTCTCGTAGTAGTCGCTGAAGAAGTCCTCGGCCGCCACCGAGCGGCTGCCGCCCGCGGAACCCAGCTCGAAGCTGGCGCCCAGGGCGATGAAGGTCGGCGGCGGGTCCTGGTTGGGGTCGGCGTGGGCCAGACCGCCACCCACCGTGGCCATGGTGCGCACCCGCTGCGTGGCCACGTGATGGTAGGTGGCGCCCAGCACCGGGAGCTTGCCCTGGACCACGTCCGATGCGTCCAGGTGGGCGTGACTCACGAGGCCGCCGATGTGCACGCTGCCGTTGTTCTCCGATATGTCGGTCAAGCCGGACACGTTGCGCAGACTGATGACGCAGCTCGGCTGTACGAGCTGCTGCTTCATCATGATCACGAGCGCGGTGCCGCCGGCGATGATCTTGCCGTCGGAGCCGGCTTCCTTGAGGTCCGCGTAGGCCTCTTCCAGGCTCCCCGGAGTGCGGTAGTCAAAAGCGATCATTCCTCAACTCCCTACTTGGCGAACTCGTGCGCCTTCTCGATGGACTCGATGATCTTGTAGTAGCCGGTGCAGCGGCACAGGTTGCCCATCATCCAGTCCTTGATCTCTTCTTCGTTGGGCCTGGGGTTCTGGTCCAGCAGCGCCTTGGCCGCCACCACCTGGCCGGGAGTGCAGATGCCGCACTGAAAGCCGCCGTAGCGGATGAAGCTCTGCTGCACCGGATGAAGCTCGCCGTCCTGGGCCAGCCCCTCCACCGTGGTGACGTCGCGGCCGTCGGCGAACACCGCGAGGGCCAGGCACGAACTCACCATCTCGCCGTCAATGAGCACCGTGCACGCGCCGCACACGCCCACGCTGCACCCTTCCTTGGTTCCCGTGAGGCCCAGGTCGTAGCGGAGCATGTCCACCAAGAGGCGGTTGGTGGGCACCTCCAGCTCGTGCTCCGTCCCGTTGACGCGAAACTTGATCTTCTTGTCCATGAAACTCCCTCTCCGATCGTGAGGTTTTGGTCTGTCTGCCCGCTGGCGGGGTCCGTGAAGATTCCCGAATGCCGCTCTTGATATAGGAAGAATCCCCGCAAAGTGCAACCGGGCCGGAGCCGGGGCAATGGGCTGTTCCCGGGGCCGGAGACCGGGCCTCGTTACGCGCCCTGCTCCCCTGTTCACGCCCCGCCGGCTACGCAAACGATGCGGGCGTGGCTGACCCGGTCCCCTTCCGTCGGACACCGGACTCGGGATTCAACTCCCGCCGCGCCGCCCGCGCCCGCCCGGCGGCACCGCGTCCACCGGTTTCTCCATGAACTCGCCGATGCGCGCCGCGAGATCATCCAGCCGCCGGCCGCCCCGGTCGAGCAGCACGGACCCCGGGTCCGCGAGCACGGAGTCGGCGAGCAGCAGACGCACCGAGCGGGCGGGAAAGGACTTCTCCCCGGCGGTGGAACCGGCTACGGCAAAGCCGCTGTACACCTGGTCGTCGGCCACCCGCAGGCCCGTGACCTCGTCGAAGCCCAGCGTAAGCCGCCGGCGCATGAACACGCTGCTGCGGGTCAGCGACACCGTGCGCGCGCGCCGGTCGATGCGGATGGTGCGCTTGAGCGTGAAGAGGAACAGCACCACCCCGAAGAGCACCACGTTCATGGCCGGGAAGTACCACAGGCTCCCCACCGCGCTGTCGAGCCCGTGGACGCGGATGGCCAGGAACACCGGCACCGAGAGCAGCAGCAGGAAACAGGCGATGCCGAGGCACAGCAGGGCCGGAAAGCGCCCGCCGCGCCAGACCAGGTTCAGCTCGTGGTCGCCGGAAGGCTCCTGACGGAATCCGAGACGGCTGCCGATGGATTCGAAGTGTCGTGGGTCCCCTGTCATGGGTGCGGGGCCGAGCTTATCCGAAAACGCGGGCCGATCCAACAATGATCGCCGGGCGTTCACCGCACAAGCCTGATTTGAGCGGGGCCCTCCAGGATCATCTCCAGCCCGTACTTGGGATCGTCCTTGATGCGGCCGGTCAGTTCCACCTCCTTTCCCTGGAACTGGTTCGGGTGGGCGCCCGCGCGCTCGAAGGCGTCGGCGGCGGACGCGAAGATGACGGCGGTGAAGGCGGACCGGGAAGGACCGAAGTCCAGGAACCAAGTGTTGCTCTTGGAGGAGTGGCCTACGCGATACACCCGGCCGCGCACCCGCGCCAACACCCCGGCCAACTCCTGGAGCCGCTCGATCTCCATGACGTCGACCTCCGGGAGTTCCCCGTCGGAGGCTGGATTCGTTCCGGTCGATTCGTCGCGGGTAACCGCGCCGTCCGCCGAATCCTCCGCGCACGGAGCCGGTCCGGCCCAGCGCGCGTACACCAGATGCGCCAGGAAACCGGACAGACACGCAACCAGCACAAGTACCGTCAACGGAACGGAGAACCGCTGCAAACAACCTGCCGCCATGCCCGTGAACCTCCCCTTCGGTGAGTTTGTCTCCCTGTAGGAGGAATCGGCGGGACCGGCACGGTCTTAAGGTCCGGCTACGGGCGACACATTTCCAGGATCAGCCTCTCCATGGCGGCCTGGGGCTGGTGGCCGGAGGACTTGAGGCGGGCGTCGGTATCCTGGAGCAGCCCGAGAAAGGTCTTGAGTTCGGGCAACGTGAACTTCTCCGCGCGCTGCAACGTCAGGTAGTTGGCGTAGGGGTTCTTGGTGGGAAGGCCTTCGGTGTCGGGGGGGACCCGATTCTGGAACTCCGCATAGGACATGCGCCGGCGCCAGACCGCGGCCAGCTCGTGGTCGAGGAGCTGGCGCGCGCTCAGGAGGCGGCGCACGTGGCTCGCGATGGCCCCGAGCATCATCAGCGGGTATTCGCCGCCGGCCAGAAGGCGGCGCAGGAAACCCAGGGCCCGGAGCGCGTCGCGCTGCCCCAAGGCGTCGGTGAGATCGAACACCCAGCTCTCCGCCTGGTCCGTGAATATCTCTTCGACGTCGGCGGCCACCACCGTGTCCGCGTCGCCCGCGTAGAGGACCAGCTTCTCGATCTCCTGGTGCACGACCCAGAGCTCGTTGCCGCATCGGGACAACACCATCTCACGCGCCTCCGGCTCGATGCGCTTGCGCGCCCTCCGCAGGTGCTGATCGAGAAACGCGGCCAGCGACTCCCGGCGAATGCGCCCGCTGCGGTCGCGCTCCACCGACAGGTCGAGGACGCACCCCTGACGGGTCAACTGCTTGTAGGCGCGCCCGCGCTTGTCCACCTGGGGGGCCAGCAGCAGCAGGCGCGCGCCGTGGGGAAGGCCGCGTTCGAGGAGTTGCACGATCCGGTCCGGCTCCTCGGCCTTGGGCTTGCCGGGAGCGGGCGTCGACTCGTTCCCCGCGTCTCCCTTGCGTTCCGGAGGAGCGAACCAGGGAACGTACTCCGCGACCACCGTGCACGCCGGGGCGAAGAGCGACGGGGTCATGAGGGCGGCCTCGATCTCGCCCCAGGAGGCGGCGCGGGCGTCGAATCGGGAGACGGCGAGGCTGGTGCCGGAGCCGGGGGCGAGGTGTTCCAGGACCGCGCGGCTCGCCCCGCGGACACGGTACTCGTCTCCGTGAAGCAGCATGATCGCCGGCCCCTTGCCGTCGCGAAGGGCCCGCAGCAACGCTTCGAGGTCTTGCGCCATCGATCATCGGCGCCGGGGCGGCGTCAGCGTTTCGAAACCCACATCTGGTTCTTCTCGCTCCAGGCGAAATCCGATTTCCAGACCTTGAGGCCCACCGTGAAGTCGCCGCCGGAGCGTGAAAGGAAGACCTTCTGGGTCGAATGGGGGATGTCCACCCGCGCCACGGTCATGACCTGTCTGCGCAAGTCCCCCCGGATCAGAACGCGGTCTCCCACCTCCATCGTGGTACGTTGTCCCTTGGTGCGTTTCACATTTGCGAGGGTACCACCACCCAGTCGGCCGTGCAATTTCGGAGATCTTCCGCACGCTGGATCCCGTGCCCGCGGCAACGGCCTTGACAAAGGGCATGGCGCTTCTCTATGAGAAAGCCCTACAGAACCGGCCCTCGGGAGCGGCCGGACAGGAGGTCGCCCATGCGTTTCGTGACATACAACTTTCAGAGCAAGACCCGCTTGGGGCTGATGAACGGAGACGATCAGATCATCGATCTCCAGGAGGTCGCCAAACGCTACCTGCCGGGCGACACCGCCGCGTATCTGGAGGGCATGCAGGCGTTCATCGAGGCGGGCGCCAAGGCCGTCAACACCGCCAAGAAGGCCGCCCGCTACGTCGAGGACCTCGATACCAAGGGGACCCGGAGGCTGGCCCAGGCCGGGATACTGGTGAAGCGCAACCGCGTAAGGCTGCTGTCGCCGATCCCCGCGCCGCGAAAGAACGTCATCTGTCTGGGAGTCAACTATCAAGAGCATATCGACGAGGGCGCGCACGCGCGCGGCATCCAGTTCAACACGCCCGAGGTGCCGGTGTTTTTCACCAAGCCGGCCACCGCGGTCATCGGCGACCAGGGCAAGGTGCTGGCGCATTCCGTCACCAGCAGGATCGACTGGGAGGTGGAGCTGGCCGTGGTGATCGGCCGCAAGGGCCGGAACATCACCGCCGCCAAGGCCAACGACTACATCTTCGGCTACACGGTGTGTCTGGACATGACCGCCCGCGACCTGCAGCGCCGCCATCTTCAGTGGTGGAAGGGCAAGTCCCTGGACACCTTCTGTCCGCTGGGACCCAGCATCGTGCACAAGAGCACCATGCCCGATTCGAAGAACGTCCGGCTCCAGTGCCGCGTGAACGGCGAAACCATGCAGGACGGCAACACGCGGGACATGATCTTCGACATCCCCACCACCATCGAGCACCTGTCCGCCGGCCTCACCCTGGAACCCGGCGACATCATCAGCACCGGAACGCCGTCGGGCGTGGGCTTCGCCCGGACTCCACCCATCTTCCTCAACGTCGGCGACAAGGTGGAAGGCGAGGTGGAGGGCATCGGCGTGCTGGAGGTGAAGATCGCCGCCGCGCGCTAGCAACCATCCTTTCAGGGTTCTGCCGCCTGTGGTGTCCGTCGCGTTTTGCTAGTATCCTGTCAGACACAACCGGTGGGGAACCTGTCGTGGTAATCCGGATCAACGGCAAGGAAAGCGAAGTCGCGTCCGAAATCAGCGTCGCCCAACTCCTGGAGCACCTGGAGATCAGGCCGGGACGCGTGGTGGTGGAACTCAATGCGGAGGTCGTGTCACGGGACGCGCACGGCGACACGCAACTGAAGGACGGCGACGAGGTGGAAATCGTCCAGTTCGTCGGCGGCGGATAGACTCATGACCCAATCCACAGTCCAAGCATCGGAAGCGGCGGCGCCCGACCGCCTGCGCCTCGCCGGAAAGGAATACCGCTCGCGGCTGATCGTCGGCACCGGCAAGTACAAGGACTTCGAGGAGACCCGCAAGGCCATCGAGACCTCCGGCGCGGAGATCGTCACGGTGGCGGTGCGGCGGGTCAACGTCACCGACCCGGACCAGGAGAACCTGCTCGACTACCTCGACCCCAAGAAGTTCACGATCCTGCCCAACACCGCCGGTTGCTACACGCCGGAGGAGGCCGTGCGCACCTGCCGCCTGGCACGCGCGGCCGGGGTCGGCGACATGGTCAAGCTCGAGGTCATCGGCGACGACAAGACCCTGTTCCCGGACACGCCCGGCACCCTGGAGGCCGCGCGCCTGCTCATCGAAGACGGCTTCACCGTGCTGCCGTACATCAGCGACGACGTGGTCACCGCCAGGAAGCTCGAAGACATGGGCTGCGCCGCGGTCATGCCCCTGGCGGCGCCCATCGGCTCGGGACTCGGTATACGCAACCCCTACAACATCCGCATCATCCAGGAGCACGTGTCCGTCCCGGTGATCGTCGACGCCGGCGTGGGCACCGCCTCCGACGCCGCCATCGTCATGGAGATGGGCTGCGACGGCGTGCTCATGAACACCGCCATCGCCGGCGCCAAGGACCCCGTGCTCATGGCCGACGCCATGAAACAGGCCGTGGAGGCCGGCCGCAAGGCATTCCTGGCCGGGCGCATTCCCAAGAAGCTCTACGCCACCGCCTCCAGTCCCATCGAGGGACTGCTCACCTGACCGGCGGCCGCCACCGGTCGCCGGTCAGCCACGCTTGAGCGCCGTCGCGCTTGACGCCCGCCGGCCAGGCCCGAGCCTTCGACGCCGCCCCCGGAGAAGCAGACCCGTGCCCACCATCGACTTCGACCTGTATCTCGTCACCGACCGCAACACCACGGCGGGACGGGAGCTGTCGCGGGTGCTGGAAGAGGCACTGGAGGGCGGCGTACGGGCCGTGCAGCTCCGGGAGAAAGACCTGGAGGGGCGTGCGCTCCTGGAGTTGGCGCGGAAGGTGAACGCGCTGTGCCACCGCTACGGCGCCGAACTGTTCGTCAACGACCGCGTCGACGTGGCCCTGGCCGCGGACGCCGCCGGCGTGCACCTGGCGGCGAACTCCCTGCCCGTGAAGGTCGTACGGGAACTGCTCGGCCCAGACCGGAAGATCGGCGTCTCCACTCATTCGGTGGAGGAAGCGCGAGCCGCCGCGGCAGCCGGCGCCGACTTCATCGTCTTCGGCCCCGTCTACCCCACCCCGTCCAAGCTCGCCTTCGGCGCGCCCCAGGGTCCGGCCGCTCTCAAGGCGGTCACCGACGCCACATCCGTCCCGGTCTTCGCCATCGGCGGCGTCAAGCCGCACCACCTCCCCGAGATCAAGGCCCACGGCACCGCGCGCATCGCCCTCATCTCCGCCATCTCCGAAGCCCCCGACCCCGGTGCCGCGACCCGCGACATGCTCGCCGCGCTACGCGCGTGACACCAGCGCTCCCACCTCCCCGTCATCCCGGAGGTCCGTCATTCCCGCGGAACAGGCCGTGTCGAAACTCCGCTCGGATGAGAACAGGCACCGCCGCCCCGAATCGTCATTCCCGCGAAAGCGGGAATCCAGGGGTGGGGAGGGGCCGGGGAACAGTCCATATTGAGTCCGGTCCGACGTTTGGTATATGGTACAGCCCACGAGGAGGAATGCCATGAGAGATTGGGAAAAGATCGTCCCCGAGTACGACCGCCAAGTCTACGAAAAGGCCGGCTACACCGGCAAGCAACCCTTCGGACAGAAGCCCGCGCTGCTGATCATCGACGTCATCACCGCCTTCACCGGCACCAGGCCGATGGAGACCCTGGACGCCATCGACGAGTTCCGGTCGAGCTGCGGCAAGGCCGCGTGGCAGGCGCTGCCGCACATCCGCAAGCTCCTGGTGGCGTGCCGCAAGAGCAAGGTGCCGGTGATCTACTCCACCAGCGATCCCGACTTCAAGGCGGTCTTCGGGAACGCCACCAAGCGCGCCAAGGAACCCACCACGTCGAGCGACAAGGCGGTGGAGTTCCCGCAGATGATCCGGCCGCGCAAGGATGAATACGTGGTGCACAAGGCCCGGGCCAGCGCGTTCTTCGGCACCCACCTAGCCACCTACCTGACGCGCAAGAACATCGACTCGCTGATCGTCACCGGCGCCTCCACCTCCGGCTGCGTCCGCTCCACGGTCATCGACGGCTACTCCAACGGTTACTCCGTTTTCGTGGTGGAGGAAGGAACCTTCGACCGCTCGCCGTTCTCGCACCTCGTGAACCTCTACGAGATGAACAGCAAGTACGCCACCGTGGTGACCCGGGCCGAGGCCCTGGCGTACGTCGAGTCACAGCGGGCCGTGCCGGAGCTGCGGGCGGCGCAGCGGTAGCGAGCGACCGAAGGCTTGGCCTGGCCGGTATGCAGCGCGGCTCGGCCGGTATGCAGCGGCCGACGTGACGGGTGCGGATGCGCTGATCCACCTCGTAGGGGCACCGGTCAGACACACAGGACGCGGGAGGATTGAATGAGAGACCTCGGGCTCATGGACAAAGTCGTGCTCATCACCGGCGGCGCGGGCGTGCTCGGAACGGCCTTCGCGCAGGGCTTCGCCGACCACGGCGCAAAGCTCGCCATCAACGACCTCCGGGAAGAAAAGGCCCTGGAGTGCATCGGGAACCTCACGGGCAACGTGGAGGCGATCCCCGCGCCCTGCGACGTCTCCGACGACGCCGACGTGGCCCGCATGGTCGCCGAGGTCGTGGAACGTCTCGGCGGCATCGACGTCGTGGTCAATGCCGCGGCGGTGCAGATCTACCCACCCAAGAGCATCACCGCGATGGAGCCCGGCGAGTGGGACTTCGTGCTGGACATCTGCCTCAAGGCCGCCTACCTCACCACCCGCCACGTGGCGCCGGTGATGAAACGCCAGGGCGGCGGCAAAATCGTCAACATCGCCTCCATCGCCGGACACCGGGGCACCGCCGGCGGCTCCGCCTACAGTGCCGCCAAGGGCGGCGTCGTCATGCTCACCCGGCAGATGGCCGTGGAACTCGGCCGCGACAACATCAACGTCAACTCCGTGAGCCCCGGCTTCACCCCCAACCGCCTCACCACCATCTACGAATACGAGGCCATCGCCAAGGGCGCCAGCGAGGGCCCGGAGCCCTCCCACGCCGCCGGCGAGTTCACCCCGCCCGCCCTCGGCCGCAAGGGCGAAGTCGAAGACTTCGTCGGCCCCGTCCTCTTCCTGGCCTCCCAATGGGCCGACTACATCACCGGCGCCGACCTGCCGGTGGAGGGAGGGCGGATGGCTGCGCGGTGAGGCCGGCAACGGCTTGCCGATACATGCGGGCGACTGCTAGACTGATAGTCCCCGCCCGCCGAACTCATCGCCACCCTAGCTCAGATGGTAGAGCAACTGATTCGTAATCAGTAGGTCGCCGGTTCGAGTCCGGCGGGTGGCTCCAGTCTTTTCGATGGGTCGGCCTGACCAAATGGATCGATCGATCGACAACGTTGACAAGCGTCGGCTTGTGCGATAGCGTTGCAGCATGGTCCCTACCGAGTATGTTCTCATCGGCGGCGTAGTGGCGGTGCTCGCGTTCTTGTGGACGCTGCACCGTGACATGCGGTCTTTGTCCGACCGGGTCTCGCGTCTGGAAGGCTTGCTGGAGGGTCTCCGGGACGCGGTGACCGGACGCTCCACCACCAACTAGACCACCTTCCTGAACACCCGTTGATTCCCCTTTTGACGCCAGCGGCCCGACTTGGATACGACGGCAAGCAGCGAATCCGCCAAAACTGAACGATGGCAGCACTGACCGACTACCGTGTCTTGACCTTCGACTGCTACGGCACCCTCATCGACTGGGAATCCGGCATCTGGGATGCGTTGCAGCCGCTGATCATGCGGAGCGAGCGCATGGACGTGACTCGGGATTCCGCCCTCCTCGCCTTCGCGAAACACGAGAGCCGACACCAGCGCTCATCACCCGCTCTGCGCTATCCGGAGCTGCTGGCGCGGGTGCATCGAAGCATCGCGGAGAGTCTCGGGATGACGACGAGCGAGGCACTCGACGCAGCCTTCGGCGAATCGGTGCCCCTGTGGCCGGCATTCCCGGATACGGCGGACGCCCTTCGCGTACTCAAGCGTCATTACAAGCTCGTCATCCTTTCGAACGTGCATCGGGAAGGCTTCGCGGCCTCCAACCCCAAGCTCGGCGTCGAATTCGATGCGGTCTACACCGCGGACGACATCGGCTCCTACAAGCCGGCCGACGCGAACTTCAAACACCTTCTCGCGCATCTCGAGTCGGACCTCGGATTGAGCAAGGCCGACATTCTGCACACCGCCCAAAGCCTGCACCACGACCACGCGCCCGCGAAACGTTTCGGGCTGGCCAACGCCTGGATCGACCGTCAGCGACTCTCGGAGGGTGGGAGCTGGGGGGCGACCGAAACAGTGGCAGAGATACCGGAACTGGGCTTCAAGTTCTTTTCCATGGGCGAGATGGCCCAAGCGGTGCGGGCCGAGGCGGTATAATTCCTTCGGTCCGCCGGCGATTCGCCCTCGGTCTCGACGGACCTCGGTCCAGCTATTCCAATGGCACAGCGGCTCTTGGCGCACGTGCCGCGTCAGGAAGACGCAGCGGCGCAGGGGAAAGCGATGACGTCCGAGTGCCGCACGGTCACGCGCACCCGCGTGCCGGCGGGCAGAACGTACGTCGAGGGTTGGCTGCTGCGGACGTGCGCGCCCGACGGGAGGGTCACCTGGTACACGTTCTCGGCGCCGCGAAACCGCCGGCGCGTCACCACGCCGGCACCGTCCTCCGCGGGCTCCAATTGCACCTCGTCGGGCCGCACCAGGACGTCGACCTTGGTGCCGGCAGACAGCCCGGGATCGTTGGGGAACTTGCCCACCTCGGTCTCGATGCCGTCGCGCACCACTCCCGTGACGAAGTCCGACCGGCCCACGAACTCGGCGACGAAACGCGTCTCGGGCTGTCGGTACAGCACCTCGGGCTCGGAAATCTGTTCCAGCACACCCCGGTTCAGGATGCCGACGCGGTCCGCCAGCGTGAACGCCTCTTCCTGGTCGTGGGTGACGATGATGGCGCTGGTGTCCGACTCGCGCAGGATCCGCAGCAACTCCTCGCGCATTTCCGCCCGCATGTCGGAGTCCAGGTTGCTGAAGGGCTCGTCCAGCAACAGCACCAGGGGACTGGGCGCCAGCGCCCGGGCCAGCGCCACGCGCTGCTGCTGGCCGCCGGAGATCTCGTGGGGGTAGCGGGCGGCCATCTCGTCCATGTCCACCACCGCGAGCACGCGCCGCGCCGTGTCCTCGCGGTCCTTGCGCGGCCCGCCGCGCAGCCCGAACATGACGTTCTCCAGCAGCGTCAGGTGCGGGAACAGGGCGTAATCCTGGAACACCATGCCGATGCGCCGCTTCTCCGGCGCGATCCACATGCCGTCGCCCGAGAGCGGCGCTCCGTTGAGCAGGATCCTGCCGCTGTCGGGCCGGTCGAATCCCGCGATCATGCGCAGGGTCGTGGTCTTGCCCGAGCCGCTGGGACCGAGCAGCGCGAGGATCTCCCGCTCCCCCAGGGTGAAGCTCACGTGGGACACCGCCACCGGGGCGATGCGCGCATGGGCCTTGGAGATATCCTCGAGAGTGATCAGAGACACCGGCGTCCTCACGCTTCACGGACGGCGCCCGACGAGGCACCCTCGCCGCACTCCAGCCACCAGCGCTCCAGGTCCCGCAGCGCCCGCTCCGCCATGAACTCCTTCTTGCGCCGGCCCTTGGCCTTGAAGGCAAGACTCGGGAAAAGCCCGAAGTTGACGTTCATGGGCTGAAAATCCCGGCGCACGGGATCGGACACGTAGTTGAGCAACGCGCCCAGCGCGGTGGTGACCGGCGGCGTCACCGGCTTGGCTCCGGTGATCAACCGGGCGGCGTTGACGCCGGCGAGGAGACCGGACGCGGCCGATTCGATATAGCCCTCGACTCCGGTGATCTGGCCGGCGAAGAAGAGCCGCGGGCCGCCGCGCCACTGGAGCGTGGGCAGCAGGTGCCGGGGCGCGTTGATGTAGGTGTTGCGGTGCAGGCTGCCGTAGCGCACGAACACCGCGTCGGCCAGTCCCGGGATCAGCGAGAACACCCGCTTCTGCTCGGGATGAATCATCTTGGTCTGAAAGCCCACGAGGTTGTACAGGGTCCCCTCGCGGTTCTCCTGGCGCAACTGCACCACCGCGTAGGGCCTCTCTCCCGAAGCCGGGTCCACGAGCCCGGTGGGACGCATGGGCCCGAACGCCAGGGTCTCGCGGCCGCGCCGGGCCATCTCCTCGACGGGAAGGCATCCTTCGAAGAAGCGCTCGAAGCTGCGCACCGGCACCTTCTCCGCTTCAACCACCGCCTCCACCAAGCGGTAATATTCGGCCTGCGTCAGCGGCAGGTTCAGGTAGTCGCCGGGATTCTCGTCGTAGCGGGAGGCGCGAAACGCCACCGACGCGTCCACGGACTCGGACGTGACCACCGGCGAGATGGCATCGTAGTAGTAGAGATGCTCGGCTCCCAACATCTCCCGCAGTCGCTCCGAAAGAGGACCCGAGGTCAGCGGCCCGGTGGCGACGATGGTGAGGCCCGGCGGAACGGAGTCGATCTCGCGGCGGATCAGGCGCAGGCCCGGCAACGACGCCATGCGCTCGGAAACGGCCTCGGCGAACCGCACCCGGTCCACCGCCAGGGCGGAGCCCGCGGGCACTTGGTGCGCCTCCCCCAGCTCGATCATCAACGAGCCCATGCGGCGCATCTCTTCCTTGAGCAACCCCGCGCCCGTGGTCAGCGACCGGGAACGGAACGAGTTGCTGCACACCAGCTCGGCCAGGTGGCCGGTGGTATGCGCCTCGGTGCGTTGCACCGGCCTCATCTCGTACAGGTCCACCGGCACGCCGCGCCGGGCGAGCTGCCACGCGGCCTCGCACCCCGCGAGCCCGCCGCCCACGACGTTGACACGCTCGATATGGTCGCTCAGTTCCATGTTCATGTGGCCATACGTGAAGGGGCGACAGACTGGACCTCTGCCGCCCCTTCGTGAACCTGTCCTTGCCGAGTTCTCCTCAGGACGCGACGTCGGTTTTGCTCTCTCGCCGGGTGAATCCCTCGAACAGTCCTTCGAGCCGGGCCATCCGTTCACGCAGGTCCGCGATATCGCGTTTCACGGATCGAAGGTCGGGCAGGATTAGTCCCGCCAGGGCGATCCCGGTTCCGAAAACGGCGACAAGAATACTGAAGACGCCAAGGAGTATGTGGGTTTCCGATGAAACGCCGAGCATGGTTGTCTCCTTTATCATTCATACCACAAGGGCAGGTCGAACGTAAGCATTTTGGGAAAGGAACAAGTCACTCCATGGCCTCGGGACGGCCGGATACGGCAGCCTTCCGGGCGTATCTTTGTCCCGGCAACTGCCTGAGCAGACCTTGCAGTTCCAGCTCCAGAAGCACCTCACAGACCTGCTGGGCCGAGAAACCGGTCCGGTGGATGAGGTCGTCCATTTGCAATGGTCCCGCCTCGAAGTGCCGCAGGATCGCGCCGGCCGTGCCCCCGGGGGGAACGCTGTCCGGGGCGGGCTCGTACGCGCCGCCCGCGGCCGCCGGCGGAGAGTCGGGAGCCGGCAGCGCAGCCAATTGCGGCGCGATCTCCTCGATCACGTCGCTCACGTCCTCCACCAGCTTGGCTCCCTGGCGGATCAGGCGGTGGGGGCCGCGGCTGCGGCTGGCGCGCGCCGGGCCGGGCACGGCGAACACCTCGCGGCCTTGCTCCAGCGCCCAGCGCGCCGTGATCAGGGAGCCGCTGCGCTCGGTGGCCTCCACCACCATTACGCCCAGGGAGAGGCCGCTGATGAGGCGGTTGCGCGACGGGAAGTGGTGCGGCAGCGGGCGCGTCCCCAGGGGATGCTCCGAAAGCACCGCGCCGCGGCCCTCGATGCGGCGGCTGAGATCGCGATGCTCCGGCGGATAGGGAACGTCCGCGCCCGAGCCCAGCACCGCCACGGTCCAGCCGCCTCCGTCCAGCGCGGCCTCGTGCGCGTGCCGGTCGATGCCCCGGGCCATGCCGCTCACCACCACGATGCCGGCCGCGGCCAGCCCCCGACACAGCAACCGGGTCATCTCGCGGCCGTACTCGCTCGGCGCGCGCGTCCCCACGACGCCCACCGAGGCGTACCCGGCCGCCTCCGGCGCTCCCCGGACGTAAAGCACCGGGGGCGGATCGTGTATCGCACGCAGCCGTTCCGGATAGGACGGGTCCGTGTACCGCACGAGCCGCACCCCGGCATCGCGCACCCGCCCCATCTCTTTCGCCAGGCGATCCCACGCGGAGAACGCCAGCAGCCCCTCCACCGCCGGCCGGCTCAACCCGGCAATCTCCCGCAACCTGCCCCGGCCGTTGAAGAACGCGTCCGTGGGGTCGGCGAAGGCTTCCGCGATGCGCCGGAACCCCACGCTCCCAAGGCCCTGAACTTCGCCGAACGCGAGCCAGGCGAGGTCCCTCCGGCTCTCATCCGGCGTCCGCCCGGAGGCACCCGCGGTCCCGCGCACTAGTCCTCGTCCCTGCCCGCGCGCGCCCGGAACGTCAGGCGCAGGGGCGCGTGCTCGAGGCCGAGATCCGCGCGCAGCGCCTTCACCAGGTAGCGCTGGTAGCCCGCGCCGAAACCTTGGGGATTGTTCACGAACAGGGTGAACGTCGGCGGGCGCACGTCCGTCTGGGTGGCGTAGTAGACCTTCATGGGGCGCCCGCGGAGCTGCGGCGCGGCATGCCGCTCAGTGAGACGGCGCAGCACCCGGTTGAGCAGCGGGGTCTTGATCCAGCGGCGCTGCGCCTCGCCCACCCGTATCACCGTATCCATCAACCTGTTCATGCCCGACCCTTCCATTGCCGACATAGATACGATCGGCACGTGGTCGGCGAACGGTAGCCGCCGGTGCAAAAAATCCCGGTATTCGCGCAGGCTCACCTGCTCCGTGTCCAGCAGGTCCCACTTGTTGATGCCCAGGACCATGCCCTTGCCCCGCTGCGAGGCGTAGGACATCACCTGGGCGTCCTGATCGGTCACGCCCTCGGCCCCGTCCAGGAGGTGGATGACCACGTCCCCGGCGTCCACCGAGCGCAGGGCGCGGCTCACGCTGTAGCGTTCCACCGCGTCGACTACCCGCGCCTTGCGCCGGATACCCGCCGTATCGGTGAGGCGGCAAACGGTTCCCTTCCAGGTGAAGTCGGCCTGAAGCGCGTCCCGTGTGGTACCGGGCCGGGAATCCACCAGGGAACGGTCGTAGCCCAGGAGCCGGTTCACCAGCGTGGACTTGCCCACGTTGGGGCGCCCCACCACCGCCAGCGCCAGGGGCGCCACCGCCTCGCGAGGGCCTTCCGCTTCCCGCGGCAGCGCCTCCACCACCTCTTGCATCAGGTCCGCGACGCCGAGCCCGTGCTCCGCCGAAAGTGGATAGAGCCGCTCGACGCCCAACCGGTAGAACTCGTAGAGATCGCTTTCGCGCGGCCCGGTGTCCAGCTTGTTGACCGCGTAGAACACCGGCTTGGAGGCCTGCCGCAACAGCTCCACCGCCGCCGTGTCCGGCGGCATGGGCCCGGTGCGGCCGTCCAGCAGGAACACGATGACGTCGGCCTCGGCCACCGCGGTCATGGTCTGCCGCAGGATGCGCCCCTTGAGTCCCTCGCGCTCGTCCGGCTCCATCCCTCCGGTGTCCACCAGCACGAAGCGGCGCCGGCGCCACGACACCTCGTTGTAGTTGCGGTCGCGGGTAACCCCCGGCTGATCGTCCACGATGGCGCACCGTGCCCGGCTCAGGCGGTTGAACAGCGTGGACTTGCCCACGTTGGGCCGCCCCACGATGGCCACCAGCGGCAAATTTAGGGGTGTACTCATGATTTGAATTTGCTCTAGCGCCTTTCGCCGCAACCGTCATTCCGCGGTCATTCCGCCGTCCCCTCCTCCGTCATTCCGGTCTCCCCTCCTCCGTCATTCCCGCGAAAGCGGGAATCCAGGCGGGGTGAGGCCGGGGGACATGCGCTTTCCGCCCCTCCCCCACCCCTGGATTCCCGCTTTCGCGGGAATGACGGAAAGGGGAGACC
>JAJEAI010000151.1 GCA_022824205.1 Candidatus Binatia bacterium | reverse complement strand
AGCCCTTGAAATTCCAGTTGCTCCAAAATACACTCTGTCATCGTGGGACCTCGTTCCTCGACCCGCCAAGTCGTTGATATAATTGCTTTATATCACGAACTGAGGTCCCTCTCCCCACCCTTGGTGAAATATCCGGGTTAGGCTCGTGACTCCGCCCGACGCGGCCAACGCACGCGCGTGATCACGAACAGCGCCAGCGCCACGGTGACGATGGAGGGCCCCGCCGGCGTGTCGAATGTCGCCGAGGCGAGCAGTCCGCCGACGATGGCGAGGATGCCGGCGGCGGCCGCGCCGCCGGCCATCCGTTCGGGGCTCGACGCGAAGCGGCGCATCGTGGCCGGGGGGATCACCAGCAACGCCACGATCAGCAGGATGCCGACGATCTTGACGGCGACGGCGATGAGCGCCGCCACCAGGAAACCGAACACCAGCCGTGCGCGTTCCGGCCGGAGTCCCGCGACCACGGCGAGGTCGACGCTGACGGTGGCCGCCAGGAGCGGGCGCCAGATCCACCAGAGGACCGCCAGGGCGCCGGCGGCGCCCGCCCAGATGACCGCGATGTCCGTGCGGGTCACGGCCAGAATGTCGCCGAAGAGCAGCCCGTGCAGGTCGAAGCGCATGCTCGGGAAGAATGCCAGCACCACCAGCCCCAAGGACAGTCCCCCGTGGGCCAGCAGGCCCAGGATGGTGTCGGCGGGCAGGGTGTCGCTCCGTTCGAGACGGTACATGATCAGCACCACCGCGGAGGCCGTGACGAAGATGCCGATGGAGAGGTCGATGTCCAGGACGAGGGCCGCCGCGACCCCCAGCAGCGCCGAGTGCGCGATGGTCTCGCCGAAGTAGGCCAGCCGCCGCCACACCACGAAACAGCCGGTGGGCCCGGTGACCAGCGCCAGCCCGACCCCGGCCAGTAGCGCGCGCGTGAAGAAGTCGTCCAGCATCGGTCGACCGGGTGGGTGTCCCGCGTCAGGAGAGGGGCGAGGAATCCTCGTCGCCGGTGGCGGGCGGTTTGAAGCCGTCGATGCCGAAGGGAGGGTCGTCGTGCTCGTGGGGCACGAGGACCACGAGGTCGTCGCCCGTGTCCATGGCCTTCCGCAGGTCGTGGGAGACGATCAGCACGCCGCAGCCCAGGTCGCCACGGATACCTTCGATCAGGTCGTGCACGACGTCCGTTCCGGTGGCGTCGACGCCCTGCTCCGGTTCGTCGAGCACCAGCAGATCGGGTCGGTGGATGAGCGCCCGCGCAAGGAGCAGCCGCTGGAACTCGCCGCCCGACAGGGTGGTGACCGGCGGATCGCCCAGGCGTTCGAGGCCCACGGCGGCAAGGGCCGTGTCGATCCTGCCGGCGGGGAAACGGCCGGTGAGGGTCATCAGGCGGCGCAGGGTCAGGGGCAGGATCGGCGTCAGGGGCAGCCGTTGCGGCACGTAGCCCACCTCCAGCGACGGCGCCCGCGCCACCTCCCCTTCGTCCACGTCCAGCAGGCCCAGGACGGCCTTGACACACGTGGACTTGCCCGCGCCGTTGGCGCCGATGAGGTAGACCAGCTCGCCGCGCGTGACCTTGAGGTCCACGTGCCGGATGATCCAGCGTTGGCCGCGCCGGACGCCGATGTCGCGGGCGTCGACGAGGAGGGTGGAAGCGTCGGGCGGCGTGCTGGAAGCATCCGTCATGAATCGAGCCATCGAAAAGAGCCTTCGAAAAAGGGTCACGATGGATGATATCAGAATACTGTATTCACTGTCGTGTGGAAGAATTTCATTCCTTTCGCGCGCAAACTTCCGGTTGGTATGGTGTCCCGCGAACTCCTGCGATAAGACAATGCAAATTACCGCAGGAATTAACCTCAATGTTGCAAAAAGGCTTGCCTCCCGGCCTCTCCATGCTTCCAGTTTCTGCAACATCGAGGTTAACCAGACACCACACTTGGGGGTGGTCATGAAAAACTACATCTGTGCCGCGGTCCTGCTGGCCTCTGCGGCCGTGGTGTCGTCCCCCGCTCACGCCACGGATCGGGTCGTGGCGACATTCAAGCCGGTGCATTCACTGGTGAGCGCGGTGATGGCCGGGGTGGGCGAGCCTTACCTGATCATGCGCGGCGCCGAGTCGCCGCACACCTACCGCATGCGCCCCTCCGACGCCGGAGTCATCGGCAAGGCCCGCGTCATCTTCATGATAGGGAAACTCACCGAGACGACGCTGATCGGCCCCATCCGCAAGCTCGGCCGCAAGGTCCGGGTCGTGGAGTTGGCCGAGGCGCCCGCGCTGGTGCGCAGGCCGCTGCGTAAGGGTGGGGCGTTCGAAGACGGGGATCACGGCCATGGCCACGGGCACGATCACGGCCATGGCCACGACGACGCTTTCGACATGCACGTGTGGCTCGACCCGGTGAACGCCGGGTGGATGACGCTGGCCATCGCCCGGGCGCTGTCCGAGACCGATCCGGCCAACGCCGCGAAGTACGAGGCCAACGGGGATGCACTGATCACCCGCCTGGAAGCCTTGCAGGCGGAGTTGGCCGCGGAGCTGGCACCGGCGCGGAAGAAGCCCTTCATCGTGTTCCACGACGCCTACCAGTATTTCGAGAAGCGCTTCGGGTTGACCGCCGCGGGCTCCGCCGTGGTCAGCACCGGCCGGACGCCGGGCGTCCGGCGCGTGCGTGAGCTGCGCCGCAAGGTGCGCGACCTGGGCGTGGTGTGCGTGTTCGCCGAGCCGCGCTACGATCCCCGTTTCGTCCGGCTCATCACGGAAGGCACCGACGCGCGCGCCGGCAGCGTGGACCCCGCCGGCACGTCGATCAAGCCCGGCCCCGAGATGTACTTCGGCCTGCTGCGCGGCATGGCCGCCTCCTTCAAGGCCTGTCTGGCGCCCTCGGGTTAGTTAGTTAGGAATCCTGCTACACCCCGATGAGTCATTCCCGCGGAAGCGGGAATCCAGGTGGGGTGGGGCCGGGCAATGCGGCCGCCACACCCCCCACCCCTGGATTCCCGCTTCCGCGGGAATGACGGACAGAGGGGTAGGCGGGAATGACGGACAGAGGGTAGGCGGGAATGACAGAGAGGTTGTTGGCACAGGGCGCTAGTGTCGCGTCCCGCAAATAAGCGGCATAATTGGCTGGTCTTTTTCGCCGTCGGCTGCGTTACGTCACCCCGGGCTTGACCCGGGGTCTTCCTCGCGTGGTACCCGCCACTGCTCGTCATCGCGCCTTGCCGACGACAAAAAATCCTGCGCAACTTATGACACTTATTTGCGGGACGCGACACTAGTGTGCTGCCTCACAAATAGGTTGAAACAATTCCCGCGCCGGAGTGAGTCAAAAGATGTTCGGAAACAATAAGTTACGCACTCCATGATCGTCACTGAGCCGTGATCGTATTTGTGAGACAACACACTAGGAGGCGTTCCGCGAGAGATCGAGGGCGAACCCTTCGTTGCGCACGCGGATGTGCGCGTAGTCGCCGCGTTGGGTGAAGCCCTCCACCAGCCGCGTCACCGGCGCGGTGTCGAAGGGGTAGTCCCGGGGCGGGCCGGCGGCGCGCATGGTGTCGATCTCTTCGCGGGTGAGGAAGTAGCGCAGCAGCAGTTCCTCGTCCGACACGCCGGGGCCGCCGTACTTGGCGCGCAGTTCCTGGATGGTGGGCTCCGGCGGCTCCCACGCCGCCAGCTCCCTGGCGCGCGGGCAGGCGAGGATGCGGTCCTTCACGTCCGGGTCCATGGAGTCGCGGCCTTCCCGGCCCCAGCGCCCCAGGGCGTAGAGGATCACCTGGTCGGTGATCTCCTTGTAGCGCTCGCCCACGATGATGTTGATGGCCGCCTGGCTGCCCACGAACTGGGACAGCGGCGTTACCATGATGGGGTAGCCCAGCTCCTCGCGCACCCGCACCACCTCTTCCAGGGCGCGTTCCATGTGGCCGCCCAGGCCGACGCGCGCGAGCTGGTGGCGCAGGTTGGAGATCATGCCGCCGGGCACCTGGTGCAGGTACTGGCTGTAGTCGTATTCCACGGGCGCGCCGATGGGGAATCCCTCGCGCCGCGCGACGTCGTGGAAATACTCGGACACCGGCCGCAGCACCTCCTCGTCCACCGCGGTCTCGTAACCCAGGCTGCGGGCGTTGGCGGCGACGTTGAAGAGCGACGGGTTGGATGAGCCGTTGGCCAGCGGCGGCAGCGCCGTGTTGATGATGCGCACCCCCTGCTTGACGGCTTCCAGCGCGCATAAGGGTCCCAGCCCGGTGGTGCAGTGGGTGTGGAACTCCAGCGGGATGTCGCCGATGTTGGCCTTGATGAGCGGCACCAGCGCGCGCGTGCGGTCCGGCGTCAGCAGCCCTCCCGGGTCCTTGAAGCAGATCCGCGCCGCCGGCACCGTCGCCGCTTGGCGCGCTCGCTCGGCGAAGTATTCGTCCGTATGCTTGGGCGAGACCGAGTAGATGATGTTCAGGATCGGCTCGAGGCCGGCCTCGGTGGCGATGCGCACCGTCTTGCGCCACCCCGCCACGTCGTTCCACTCGTCGGAGATGCGCCCCTGGCGCACGCCATTGGCCGCCATGCGCTCCAGGAAGATGCGCTGGATGACCTCCGGCGTGAGTTCGAAGCCGTTGCGGCTGCCGATGATCACCCGGAGCGGCGTTTCGCGGATGACCCCGGCCACAAGCCGGATGCGCTCCCACGGGTCCTCATGCAGCTCGCGCACGCACTTCTTGATGTGCGAGCTGGACATCAGTTCCATGCCCCTGAAGCCGGCACGGTCCATGCGCTCGCCCACCGCCAGCATCATGCCTGTGCGCATGGACTCGGCCCACAGGCTCTGGTGCCCGTCGCGCAACGTCGTGTCCACGAATTCGATGGGTTCCATGGGAACTCCTTTCTGTATCCCTCGGTTATTCTTGCGGAGCAGGTGTCAAAACTCCACTCAAGCTGGAAACAGCACCGCCACCCGAAACGTCATTCCCGCGAAAGCGGGAATCCAGGGGTGGGGAGGGGCTGAAACAGGCCCGTTTCCCCGCCTCACCCCGCCTGGATTCCCGCTTCCGCGGGAATGACGTTCTGTTACGTGGTCGGCTCATGAGTTTTGATACATCTTGTTCCGCGGGAATGACTCATTGGGGGGTAGCGGGATTCCATAACTACCAGAAATCATTGAACAAGTTTTTGTTTTCATATCAATGACGATCCTGCCATGAGAATGACGTTTTGCGGCGTCAGCACCACCATCGTACCCGTTACACCGAGAACACGAGCGCGTCAGGCGCGCGGGTCCTCCATCGCGGCGTTGCGGCCGGCGATGCGGCCGAAGGCCAGGACCTCGGTGAGGTTGCCGGCGCCGGGGTAGTTCCGGGACCACATGGAGCCCAGTTCGCCGGCGCTGTACAGGCCCGGGATGGGGCGGCCCCAGGCGTTCAGCACCTGGGCGCGGGCGTTGCGCCTGGGGCCGCCCTGGGTGTTGAACAGGCTCGGCCACAGGGCGGCGCCGTAGAACGGGGGGGCCGCCAGCGGCTTTAGCGTGTCGGGGGAGCGGCCGAGGGCTTCGTCGCGGCCCTCCGCGCACGCTTTGTTGTATGCGTTCACGGTCCGTTCCAACGCGGCGGGGTCAAGATCGAGGGCCGTCGCCAGCACGGCCGGGGTGGCGCCCTGCTTGATCCAGCCCTTCCCCACCTCGGCGGCGTTGTCGTCGCTCCACCGGTAGTGTTCGGCCACGGCGCCCCGACCGGTGTTGGCCACCGGGCCGGCGGTTCGGGTGTCCTCGTCGAACACCACGAAGCAGGGAACCCGAGGGCGTTCCATGGTCTCCAGGTCGAGCTCGGTGACGAGCGAGCCCACGGCGTGGGCGTCCATGGCGGTTTCGTCCACGAAGCGGCGCGCGCGCCGGTCCACGTAGATGAAGCCGGGGCCGGGCATGGCGTGGATGACGGCGCCGTCGAAGCCGGCTACGCGGTAGCCGAAGCCGGCGGCGACGGCGTTCATGTGCCACAGCGACGCGCCCGCGTCCAATGCCAGGCGGATGCCGTCGCCGGTGTGGCCGGAGGCACCCAGGGACCAGTACCGCTGTCCCAGGAACTGGAGTTGCATGTCCGGGTCCCATTCGTAGCCGCCGCAGGCGAGAATCACGGCCTTGCGCGCCTGGATGACGATCTCCTCGCCGCCCCGGCGCGCGGTGAGCCCGGTGACCGTGCCGTCGCCGTCCCGCAGCAGGCGCACGGCCGGGCATTCGAACAGCACCGGGATGCAGCGCTCGTCGACGTTCCGGTCCAGCAGCTCCCACAGGTCGCGGCCGTTGGCGGTGGTCTCCCCCTTGACCCGGAGGCGGGGGCCGACGCCGTCGGCGCCGGGCTGCTCGGGCGAGGCCGCGCCGGTGGGATAGACGGGATAGCTCGCGGGCGCGGCCTGGAGCGGGTCCACCACCACCGCGCCGCCGAGGGAGCGCAGCCACGGCTCGTTGTCGTGGCTCTCGCGCACCAGGGTCTCGATGACCTCCGGGTCCGTGGCGCCGCCGCACAGGAAGGTGATGTGCTCCACCGCGCGCTCCACCGCGCCGAAGGTGCGCACCGAGCCGGCGGAGAGGCGCGTGTTGCCCCCGCCCGCGGCCGCCTTCTCCACGATCAGCACCTTGGCGCCCAGATCGGCGGCGGTGATGGCCGCCGCGGCGCCGGCGCCGCCGTAGCCCACCACCGCGACGTCGGTCTCGCGCGACGACACCATGGCCTTGCTCATTATCGCGTCACCCTCATCGTGGCTTCACCGTCCTCCAATCTCACCGAGTTCCAATGCCGCGCTTCCTTGGGGAAGCTCTCATCGATTGCCACTTGGGCGGTGGCCTCCTTCGAAATGGCGTCCTTCGACTTCGCTTCGCTACGCTCGGGACGAACGGTTGCAGGGGCCGGCGGCAACCTGGTTGTGGCAGTCAGCGGCAATCTTCACTCGGGCTTGACCAGGCTTCCTTCCCGCACCAGCCGCTCGATGATCTTGCGCGCCTCGGCGCGGGTCTCCACGGTGTCCTGGAGCATGCGGTCGCGCCAGCCGTCGTTGGGCCAGCGCTTGGCCTTGGCGTAGACGGGCGCGTACATGTCGCTGCGCAGCTCGATGAGGAAGTTCCACACGTGGCCCGAGTCGGCCATGCGCGTGCGCTCCCAGCGCAGGTTGTCGATGTCCACCATGCCGGTGACCACCGCCTCGCCGGGGGCGTTGGCCGACGCCTGCACGTGGCCCATGTAGTCGATGAGCTGGGTCATGCCGCGGTAGCCGCCGGTGGGGCGGTTGGAGCCCACGAAGGCGCCGCAGTTGACCGACAGGAAGTAGCACAGGTTCTCGTAGGCGCGGGCGCGCCGGAGCACGTCCCAGGCATCGCCTTCCGGCGCGTAGGGCTCGGCGGTGGGATGGATCAGCAACTCGGCGCCGCGCAGCGCCAGGCAACGGGACATCTCCGGGAACACCACGTCGGTGCAGGTGAGGCAGCCGAGCCGGCCGATCTCGGTGTCGGCCACCGGGAACATGGAATCCTCGCCGTAGCGCTCGGTGTACTCGGTGTAGACGTCGCCGGGGCCGGTGTAGGTGGTGTTGAGGTTGTTGGGGCCGTTGTTCTTCCGGTACTTGAGGACGATCTGTCCGTCCGGGTCGATGATGAAGCTCGTGTTGAACAGGCGTCCGGGCCAGTCGTCGTCGCGCTCGTAGAGGTTGCCGGCGATGTGGCAGCCGCGCTCCCGTGCCTTGCGCCCGATCTGGTCGGTGACGTCGCCGGGAATGGTCTCGGCCAGCGCGAGCCACTCGTCCACCGAGCGCGGCCGGTACTGGCCGATGATGCCGTACTCCGAGAACACCGCCAGCTTGACGTCGCCCAGCCGCAGCGCGGTCCAGTCCAGCAGCTCGAAGATGCGCCCGAGGTTCTCGTCGATGATGGCGTTGCGCTCCCGGGGCTCGACGATGACCCGGGTCTGTTGCTGAATCAGTGCGACTCGATACGGTCTCATGGTTCCTCCCTGCCCCTGGATACCCGCTGCCCAGGGTGTGTCAAGACTCCGCTCGGCTACGAAGTGGCACCGCCACCCCATGTCGTCATTCCCGCGGAAGCGGGAATCCAGGCGGGGAGTGGTGGGGAAATCCGCCCGGTCGGCCTCTCCCCACCCCTGGATTCCCGCTTTCGCGGGAATGACTGTTCGTAGGGTCTCCGCCTCATGGGTCTTGACACAGCCTGTTCCTCGGGAATGACGATGCGGGGGCGTGCGTTCATGAAGTTGCGGGCTCTGTCCCGCTCCCCTTTTCCAGGAACCACTCCGCCATTTCCTCTCGCTTGGGATACCATACCCCGTCGAAGGTTTTCACGTAGTCGACGAACTCGCGCAGGGCGCGGATGGCGTAGGCTTGGCCCATGACGTGAGGGTGCATGCCCACGTTCATGATGCGGCCGCTCTCGGCGCCTTCGAGGTAGAGCTGGTCGAACTGTTCCTTGAACAGCTCCAGCGCCTGGGACGTGGTGCGGCCGCCGCGGGAGAACACGGCGAAGTCGTTGACGTCGTTGGAATAGGGAATGCACACCAGCGGGCCGTGGCGCGTGTTGAGGAGATAGGGCTGGTCGTCGTTCAGGTAGTCCGCCTGGAACAGCAGGCCCAGGTCCTTCAGGATGTGCGGGGTTTCGTGGGTGCTCCGGAGCGACGACGACAGCCATCCCCGGGCCGGCCGGCCCACGGCTTCGGCGTAGACGTCCAGGGTGCGCTGGATGATCTCGCGCTCCTTGTCCGGTTGGTAGGCGTAGTAGGTGAGCACGTCGTTCTGGGCGTAGTTGTGCGCCAGGATCTCCCAGCCGCGCTCGTTGACCGCGTCGATGATCCGCCGGCGCTCGATGCCCGTGAGCGCGTTCATGGTGCAGGTGGCGGGCACGCCGGCCTTGTCGAACACGTCGATGATGCGCCACACGCCCACGCGCTGGCCGTACTCGCGCCAGGTCCAGTTGGCGTAGTCGGGGACGTTGCCCGGGATCACGTGGGGAATGGTCGCCGGCCCGCCGGGATAGAGCGGCTCCTCGCTGTCGCGGGTGATCTCCCAGTACTCGATGTTGATGGTGAAGATCATGGCCACGCGCGCGCCGTCGGGCCAGCGCAGCGGCGGTCGGTCGGGAAGGGCGACGTAGTCGTAGAGCATGGCGGACTCCTTCTCGGGTTGGATCGCGTCGTGGAGAGGGTAGCATTTCCTGTCCGGTACGTCGTGAGCCACTTCGGGGGTTACCGGCGGCGCGGTTCATGTTTGCGCACGCCCCACCGCACGTGCACAATGACCGCAGGAGGTGAGAATCACATGAGACGACTTCAATCCAAGACGCGGGCCTTCGCGGTGGCGCTGCTCGTGGCCTTCGCGGTCCTGGCGGCGACCGGGAACGCGGCGGGCTCGCTGGTGGGCAAGCAGGCGCCGGAGTTTACCAACGACACCTGGATCAACTCGGAGCCCCTGAGGCTCAAGGACCTCCGGGGGAAGGTGGTGCTGATCGAGTTCTGGACCTACGGCTGATACAACTGTGTCAACACACTCCCATCGTTGGTGGGATGGCACCAGGAATACGGCCCCCGGGGCCTCGTCGTCGTGGGCATCCACTCGCCGGAGTTCTCTCACGAGCACTCTCTGGAAAACGTCAGGAACGCCTGCAAGGAGCTGGGGATCAAGTTCCCGGTGGCGCAGGACAACGACTTCGCCACCTGGAAACGCTACGGCACGCGCTACTGGCCCACCCTTCACATCATCGACAAGAAGGGCGTGATCCAGTACACGCGCTTCGGCGAGGGCGGCTACGACGAGATGGAGGAGATTATCCGGCGGCTGCTGGCGGAATAGCCGGTGGGTAGCTTGCGCGGGTGACCGGTGGTTCCCCGAGTCATTCACGACCGAGGGTCGGTCACCGAGGGAGTACGGCGAAAAGGGTGCATCTCATTTAATCTCATTTGGGGTGTTTTCTTGGGACGGGTTCAGTTTGTTCGTGGAAAACATCCGTTGGATCCGTGCCGTAAAGCTCGGACTCCCGCAGTGACGTCGTAGTTCTAACAAGTAGGAGCTGGGCAGGTTGATCTCTCTTTGCTCGCAACTCTACGGTTACCTGTCCAAAGTTGGCCATTTCCAACGTTATATGACCGTGGAATCCGGGGTCGATTTTAGGGGCGGTCACATGAACCGAGATGCCTATTCTTGCAAAGC
>JAJEAI010000186.1 GCA_022824205.1 Candidatus Binatia bacterium | reverse complement strand
ATGGCCCCTCCCAACCCCTGGATTCCCGCTTTCGCGGGAATGACGTCTCGGGGGGTGGGTAGCGTTTCTTTTCCGTGCGGAGTCTTGACACAGCCCGTCCCGCGCGATGACGCACCGGATTCCGTCCTACCTATACGGCGTGCGTTGCGGGCGTACCGTGATCTCCACGGGGCAGGCTGTGGGCGGCGCGGTGAGGACGAAGAGCACGGCCTGGGCCACGTCCTCCGGTTGGATCATCCGGGAGCGATCGAGGTACTTGACCGGGGGGATCATGTCGGTGTCGACGAAGCCGGGCAGGATCGCGGCGACTTTGATGCCCTGTTCCCGCACCTCTTCGAACAAGGACTGACTGAAGCCGATGAGCCCGAACTTGGAGGCAGCGTACGCCGCGGAACCGGCCTGCCCTACCCGCCCGGAGATCGAGGATACGTTGACGATGGCGCCGGTGCGCCGGGCGATGAGCGTCGGCAGCACCAGACGGCTGAGCATCATGGGCGCCAGCAGGTTGACCCGGAGGGTGCGCTCCCAATCCTCCACCTTGCTTTTGACAACGTCGGCCTTGACGCCCCAGCCGGCGTTGTTGACCAGGAAATCGATAGTGCCGAAGCGGTCGAGAGTGTGCTCGACGAGGGCCGCGAGATCTTTCTCGCCGGACAGGTCGGCGGGGAACGGCGATGCCTCCCCTCCCCGCTCCGCGATGGCCGCCTGAACCGCCTCCAACTGCTCCTCCGTCCGTGACGCGAGCACGACGCGGCAACCGTTCGCCGCCACCTCCAGCGCAATGGCGCGGCCGATTCCCCGGCCCGCCCCGGTGACGATGCAGACTTTGTCCTGGAGTATGGTCACTGCACGGTGGGATGCGGCTCGGGCTGGCGCATCATCACGGGCGAGCCGTGGTGATGGATCATGAACCAACCTTCCGGGCGTTCCTCGTAGATGTTGGTGGTGAGCACAACGGCCGCGTTGCTTTGCCCTTCGAGCGTGGAGTTCAGGTTCTCGTACAGCGTCACCCAGCCGAACCCGCCTTGCACCTGGACCCGCACGTCGGTCAGGGTAAAGCGCATCTCCTGCGTGTTCTCGAAAATGCGCTTCCAGCTCTCCATCACGGCGTCCCAGCCGGTGAGCAGCGCCCAGCCGGGATGGACGCACTTGATGTAGTCCTCGCGCAGCCAGATGCCTTCCATGCGCCGGAAGTCGAGGCTTTCGAAGGCCTCGTAGAACCGCCGGTTGACGTCGTTGACCGATTCTTCCGCGGCCATGAGCGTCCTACCTCCCCCACCCCTGGATTCCCGCTTCCGCGGGAATGACGTATTCGGGGCGTGGGCGCACTCTCTTTTCCAAGTGAAGCCATGACACGGCCTGCTTCGTGGAAATGAGGCTTTTCGCCATGGCGTTCTTTCAGTGCAAACGCCTCAATGGCTCGGCGGCGGCGCCATCATCACCAGCAGCTTGAGCCGGTCCGGGCCCGGGTTCTCCACGCCGTGGGGCTCGCCCGAGGGCGCCAACACGACCTCGTCCTCGCCGAGTTCCCGCTGTTCCCCGGCCACGTGGAACACGCCCTTGCCTTCGATCACAAAGTACACCTTGTCGGTTCCCTGGTGCGTGTGAACCGTTTGAGACTGTCCCGGCTCGAAGCAGTAGACGTCGCAGAACAGTTGCCCGGTGGCGAAGACGCCGTTCTTCTGCATCTTCTCGGGCGAGAATTGCGTGATCTCCGATACCTTCTTGAACACGTCCATGAACAAACACCTCCCAGTTGCCGGACATGGTACCACAGGGATGCTGCATGCAAAAGTTGGCGGGAATCTGCTATCTCTCGGAAATGCGCTCGGCCCTGGTCAGGTACCACGAGATCGCGCTGAAACGCGGCAACCGCGCGTATTTCGTCGAACACCTGAAGAAGAACATCAGCACGGCGCTGCGCGGGCTGGGGCTCAAGGAGATCCGCAATGCCTCGTCGCGGCTGCTGCTGAACTTCAACCACGACGTGCCCGCGGTCGAAGTGACCGCACGGCTCGCCGGGGTCTTCGGCATCGCCAACTTCTCGCTGGTGGAACGCACGGACAACGACATGGCCGCCCTGGGTGACCACGTGCTCCAGGCCCTCCAGGGACAGTCCTTCGACTCGTTCCGCATCGAGGCCCGGCGCGTGGACAAGCGTTTCCCGCTCACCTCCAACGACATCAATCGGGAGTTGGGTGCCCTGGTCCAGAGGCACTCCGGTGCGCGGGTGGACCTGACCCGCCCCGAGCTGACGGTCTCCGTGGAGATCCTGCCGTCCAGCGCGTTCGTGAGCCTCGGGCGCGCACCGGGACCGGGCGGGCTTCCCGTCGGCGCCAGTGGGCGCCTCGTGTCGCTCATCTCCGGCGGCATCGATTCGCCGGTGGCCTCCTACCGGATGATGAAACGGGGTTGCCGGCTCATCTACGTCCATTTCCACAGCAGCCCGTTTCTCGACCGCTCTTCCCAGGAGAAGGCCAAGACGCTCGTGGACATGCTCACCCGCTACCAGTTCCATTCCCGGCTGTATCTCGTGCCCTTCGGCGAGATCCAGCGAAGCATCGTGGCCGCGGTGCTGCGTCCCCTGCGGGTGGTGATCTATCGCCGGATGATGCTGCGCATCGCCTCGATCATCGCCGCCAAGGAGCGCGCCCGAGCGCTGGTCACCGGCGAGAGCCTGGCGCAGGTGGCGTCCCAGACGCTGCCCAACATCGCGGTGATCGAGGAGGCCGCACGCCTCCCGGTGCTGCGCCCCCTCGTGGGCATGGACAAGCAGGAGATCATCGACGAGGCCATTGACATCGGCACCTTCGAGACCTCGGTCCTGCCCGATCAGGACTGTTGCCAGCTCTTCGTGCCGCGCCATCCCGCGGTGAAGGCCACGCTGCGGCGCGTGCGCGAGGCCGAGGCGGCGTTGGACCTGGATGAACTGGCGGCCCTGGGAGCGGATCACGTGGAGGTGGAGCGCTTTTCCTTCCCGGAGGCGTGATGGAGGATCATGGCCCCGGCGGGACTTCCCGCGGGCGACAGGAAACATGATGCCGATTCAGTCATTCATACGCGACACTTGGGAGACGAGCATCGTCCCGGCGCTGATGGAGTACATCGCCATCCCCAACGAGTCCCCGGCCTTCGATCCCCGGTGGCGGGAGCACGGCCACATGGACCGGGCCGTGGAGCTCTTCGCCCGCTGGGCCCGGGATCGGAACGTTCCGGGCATGGAGCCTCACGTGGCCCGGGCCGAAGGCCGGACGCCGCTGCTGCTGATGGAAATACCAGGATCGGGACGGGGCACGGTGCTGCTCTACGGCCACCTGGACAAGCAGCCTCCCATGGAGGGATGGCGGCCGGGCCTGGGGCCGTGGACACCGGTGCTGGAGGACGGCAAGCTCTACGGCCGCGGCGGAGCCGACGACGGCTACGGAATGTTCGCCGCCCTGACGGCCATCATGGCGCTGCAACTCGAGTCCATTCCCTGCGCGCGCTGCGTCATCCTCATCGAGGCCTGCGAGGAGAGCGGCAGCTTCGACCTCCCCCACTATGTGGATGCCCTCGCGGACCGGATCGGCACGCCGGAACTCGTGGTGTGCCTGGACTCGGGATGCGGCGACTACGAACGGTTGTGGGTCACCACGTCGTTGCGCGGCGTGATCAACGCCACGCTCTCGGTGTCGACGCTGACCGAAGGGGTGCATTCGGGCGCGGCCAGCGGCATCGTGCCGTCGAGCTTCCGGGTTCTCCGGCGCCTGCTGAGCCGCCTGGAGGACGAGAGCACGGGGACGATCCTGCCACCCGAACTGCACGTGGAGATCCCGTCCGACCGGCTGGCGCAGGCCCGGGTCGCGGCCGGGGTGCTGAGCGAGGGAGTGTACCGGGAGTATCCCTTCCAACCCGGAGCCACGCCCGTGGTCGACGACCCCACCGAACTGGTGCTGAACCGCACCTGGCGGCCGCAGCTCGAAATCATCGGCGCCGCGGGACTGCCCGCGTTGGAACAGGCCGGCAACGTCCTGCGCCCGGAGACCCAAGTCAAGCTGTCTCTGCGTATTCCACCTACCGCCGATCCCGATGCCGCGGTGACCTGCCTGCGGAACACGTTCGCCAAGGACCCGCCCTACGGGGCCAGGGTGGCTTTCGAACCGGGACAGGGCACCGGCGGATGGAACGCGCCGCCGTTCGCGCCATGGCTGGAAGAGTCCATGTCCCGCGCCTCCCGGGAATTCTTCGGCAAGGACGCCTGCGCCACCGGCGAGGGCGGCACCATCCCCTTCATGGCCATGCTGGCGGAGAAGTTCCCGCAAGCCCAGTTCATGATCACCGGCGTGCTGGGCCCCAGGTCCAACGCCCACGGGCCCAACGAGTTTCTCCACATCGAGACCGGCATCAACCTCACGGGCTGCGTTGCACGGGTGCTGCAGGACCACCAGCGGGCAATGTCAACCTGAGGTCGAGCCGCCGACGGACCAGCATCGAACCGGTCAGCGGCACCATGGGCGGACTGGTCCTACCGTCGCGCAGCCGCAACACCCCGCCATTCGCCGTTGACAACATGTTGATGGAGAGTCTAAGGTCGCGCCAGACTACCCGTCATTGTCGCCGTAGCCGCCAGGCCGGGGACGCGAGGCAATCAACCAGGAGGGGACCAGGACATGGGCAAGAGCAACGGGCGTAAGCGTTCGTCACGTTTGACGATGTGCGCGGTGATGGCCGTGGCGCTGACGGCGGGATCCGTCGGCATGTCTGGCAGTTCGGCCGCGGAGGACATGTTTTTCAAGGGCAAGACCATCCGCATCGTGGTGGCGTTCTCCGTGGGTGGCGGCTTCGACCTGTATTCGCGTGCCATAGGCCGGCACATGGGACGCTATATCCCGGGAAACCCGACGTTCCTGGTACAGAACATGACCGGTGCAGGGGGGCTCATATCGGCCAACTACGTATACAGGAAAGCGAAACCCGACGGCCTGACCATCGGGAACTTTCCTGGAAGCCTTTTTTGGGCGCGTCTCTACGGACAAAGGGGAATACAGTTCGTTTCCAGCAAGTACGAGTTCATCGGAGTCCCGGAATCGACCATTTCCGTTTGTGCCTTCACCAAGGCGAGCGGCATCACGGACATGAACAAGTGGATGAACTCGCCAAGACCGGTCAAGCTCTCCGGCACGGGCCCCGGCAATTCCACCAACGACGGCCCCAGGTTGCTGGACGCCGCCATCGGTCTCCCCATCAAGCTGATCGAGGGGTATGGAGGCGCACCCGGTATGCTCCTGGCCGCCGAGAAGGGCGAGGTGGACGGCATTTGTGGACTGAGCTGGACGGCCTTGAGCGCCACCTGGGGAGCGAAGTTCAAGTCCGGCGATGCGGTGCCGGTCCTGCAGATGTCTCCCAAGAAGCACAGCGCGCTTCCAGACGTCCCCCTGGACATCAGCTTTGCCAAGACCGACGAGGCCCGGCTTCTCATCAAGGCGGGTATCCATGATCCTGCCGCGCTCACTCGCATCTACGCGCTGCCTCCGGGAACGCCGCCGGAACGCGTAAAGACGCTTCGAACGGCTTTCATGAAGACGATGCGGGATCCGCAGTTCCTGGCCGACGCCAGGAAGACCCGCTTGTACATCGATCCTTCGGGCGGCGAAGAGGTGCTGAAGGTCGTGAAATCACTGGACGCACTGTCACCCGGAGTGGTCCAGAAGCTGAAGGGGATTCTCTTTCCGAAGAAGTAACCCGCTCCGAAGCCCCGTGCCGCGATGGCTTCGCCCAGCCTGTCCGTCATCTCGACCACCGTACCGGCGCGCGTTGTCCGCTATGTCTATGCGGGCGTCGCGCTGGTATGGTGCTTCGCGCAGTCCTGCCGCTGTACACGGGCGGATACGAATGGTCGGCGTCCGGTACGTCGAAGTGGTGTCCGCCGCCATTGTTCCGGCGGCACTCTACTACACGGCGCTGTTCCTGCTGGTCCACTTCTACAGCCTGCGCAACGGGCTCAAGCCCGATCTCGATCTGCCGATCCGGGAGCACCTGGCCGGACTGACCGAGCGGTGGCATCTGCTGATTCCGCTCGGCTTCATGGTCTGCCTGCTCATCTCCCAGTTCTCCCTGATGACCATCGGTTCCTATACCATCGTCCTCATCATCCTGGTCAGCCTGCTCCGCAAAGCGACCCGAATGAGACCCGGCGCGATTTTCCAGGCCGTGACCGGCGGTGTGCGCTCGGCCTCGGAGGTGGCGATCCCTTCGGCGGTGGCCGGGATCATCGTGGGTACCCTGGTGCATACGGGCATGGCCCTGCGACTTCAGCGTTGGCTGCTGGACATGGCCGGCGACTCCCTCGCCATATCCCTCAGCGGGGCCATGATCCTCACCATCATCCTCGGAATGGGGATGCCGACGGCGGCGGCCTATCTGGTCTCCGCCATCCTGGTGGCCCCGGCCCTGCAGACCCTCGGCGTCCCGGCCTTGCCGGCGCACCTGTTCATCCTCTATTTCAGCATCCTTTCGATGGTGACGCCGCCGGTGGCGTTGTCGGCCTTCGCCGCCGCGGGCATCAGCGGCGCCAACATGTGGCGCACCGGGGCACGAGCGTTTCTCCTGGCCGTGCCCGGGTTTCTCATCCCCTATGCGTTCACCCTCAATCCGGCGTTGCTGCTGATCGGCGGGCCGCGAGAAATACTTCAAGTCCTTGCCACCGCCGGCGGCGGCGTGGTCGTGATGGCCGCCGCATCGGGAGGCTACCTGTTCGGTCCCCTGTCCATGGTGCTGCGCGTGCCTCTGTTCTGTGTTGGACCGCTGCTCATCGTACCTGACCTGGGAACGGACATCGTCGGACTCGGCGTGATTGTCGTGATCGTCGCCGTTCAACTCGTTCAGGGACGCAGTCGTCGACGCGACCACCCGCCCGCGTAACGCGCCCAAGACCCCGGCGGCTGCTGAGCCGCCTGAGACCCCATGCACGCAGGCATCGAATCGGATGGGCGAATGAACACCCCACTCGTTTCAGGCAAACACGAGATCTTTGGAGCTGGTGACGGTGGGGAGAGGGACCGTTTGTGTGATGGCTGGCTGACGAGGCGGGTACCGCGGTGTTCCGGCCCTTCGTTCTGAACCGGCCCCTAATCCCAACGAGGTTCGTTGTTGTCGGATCGCTCCAGCACTTCCCGTATGCCTCGGGCGATTTCGAGGAGCGCCCTGCTCTGGGCATCCACGAGTTGGCTGCGTTCGATGGCGAAAACTTCCATCTCGCGCAATCCCCGCCATATGAGCCCGCACAAGACACTGCCCACGATAAGGGTGATGGCCGCACAGATCAAGTCGCCAATGCTGACGGCTTCAAATTGGATCATCAATACACTCCCGAACGAAACGCCGGGTCAATGTAACCCGGCCATGTTGAAAAAAGTGAACCGACCGTACACGTAGCGGTCGGGCCACGTCACCTGTGGCCGACTTGCACCCAGCGAGCGAGCTTTTCCAGAGCCGCTCGACGATGGGAAAGCCGGTTCTTGTCATCGCCCAGTTCGCCGTAGGTTCGGCCCGAGGCATTGTCGGGCACGAAGATCGGATCGTAACCCCATCCCTCTCCGCGGCACGTGAGCGCCATGGTTCCCGGCGCCTCCGCGCCGAAGCACTTCACCGAGCCGCCGGCATCGCCATAAGCGAACACCGACTTGAATGTCGCGCGTCGGTCGGCCGCGTCCTCCAGAAGCCGCAGAATGCCCGGATTCCCCACGGTTCGGAACACATAGGCCGAGTACGGTCCGGGGAACCCGCGCAATTCATCGATGAACAGGCCCGTGTCCTCGACGATGACGGGGCCGTCGACCAGCCGCCGCGCCTCCCGGACCTTCTCCGCGGCGATCTCTTCGAGCGTGTCCGCCTGAATCTCCCGAAGCGCCATCGCCCTCATCGCGACGGGAATGCCGCGGTCGCCAAGTATCGCCCGTACCTCGGCGAACTTGTGGTGGTTCGAGGTCGCAAACATAAGCTCTCGTGACACGGCCGTTCCGGTGGTGGAGAAGGCGGGGCCTTGGAACTTCCTGGGGAGTATGGAGCGGGTGACCGGGGTCGAACCGGCGACCTTATGCTTGGCAAGCATACGCTCTAGCCAACTGAGCTACACCCGCATCCTTCGCGGTTTCTTACATTATCCCCAAATGCTTGTCAAACGAACTCACCCACTCACGCTGGGGGCGACCGCGGGTCGCCCCTACGTGGCATACGCCTTGCCGACAACGAAAACGTGGCATAGCGCCTTGCGGACGACGAAGAATCCTCCGCGTCTTTGCAAACCTGTTTGTGAGACACGACACCAGGATCAGCCTCCTTCCCGCCGCGAAGACCCGGAGAGCCGGGAGCGAACGCGCAGGGAACGGAGAAACCGCACGTGGTACTCGACCCCGGACCAGAGCGCCAGCACGGTGGAAAGCGCCAGAAAGTACATCCCGCCGACGAAGAAATCGATGCCGAAATAGCGGTAGTGGATCATCAAGGCCACCAGGGCGAATGTCTGTACCAGGAGCTTGTACTTGCCCACCGTATCGGCCGGAATGACGATGCCCTCGGACAAGGCAATGCCGCGCAGCACGGTGACGGCTACCTCCCGCGCGACGATGATCACCACCAGCCACACCGGGACATACGCGTCGCCTGGCCGATCGATGGCCACCAGCATGATGAGCGCGGTCACCACCAGGAGCTTGTCCGCCAAGGGGTCCAGAATCTTGCCGAAGTCGGAGACGCTCTTGTTGCGGCGCGCCAGGTAACCGTCCAGCATGTCGGTGAGCGAGGCGATGATGAAGACGAGAGCCGCCAGCGCACATGACAACGGATCGGTGAACGCGAGCAGCCAGGCGAGGAACGGGACCAACAGGATCCGGAACAGGCTCAGCAGGTTCGGCAGCGTCCACATGACGGTGACGGACTCCTACGCGGTCCAACGCGACCACGCGATCAGCAGCACGCCCAGCACGACCATGGAGGTGGCGGCGACCTTGCGCCGCGTGATCGGGTCCGAGTCGCCCAGGATAAGCGGCGAAAGTGCCAGGGTAAAGAGGGAGAAGCAGTGAATCAACGGGGAGACCACCGCGACGTCCGCGATGTCCAGCGCCGAGAACATAAGGAGATAGGCGAGAAAATGCACGAAGCCTATCAGCGCGAAGCTGCCGATGGCGCCCCACCCGCAACTCCTCAACCGGGTCAACCCGTGGACCGGAAGATATGCCGCGGACATGGTCAGAAAAGAGGTGGTCACGGTGATGCTGGCGCCCACCATGGGCGCCGGACCGGCAAGGAGCCCGAGACGGACCACGTTGTCGCGAAGCGCCGCGAACAAAGCCCCGGACACCGGGAACAGGAGGTCCCGGAGGCGCCAGGAGCGCGTTTCACCTTTCCACGACAGAAAGACGAGGCCCGACACCACGGCCACGGCGCCGAACAGGTTGGCCCGGCCGGGCTGTTCGTCGAGCAGCAGCATGGCCAGGAGCACGGCAAAGAGCGGGGCGGAGTTGAGGACGGCGGTGGCAACCGACGCTCCCAGCCGCTCGATCCCCTTGAAGGCGACGAGGCGGAACAGGCCCGGAACGATGAACCCCGAGGCGACGAAGATCAGGTTGGCGCCGGCCCAGAGTTCCGCCGGATCGTGAAAGGCGAAGACGAAGAGCCAGAGCAGCACCCCGTTGCAGAAGAGGTCGACCAGCAATCCGCTGAAGGGATCCAGGTAGCGGACGCCGCGTTGAACGAGCGTGGCCGTGCAGGCGAAGGCAAGGGAGGCCAGCAGTGCCAAGGCAACAGCTAGCATGTCTTACGAACAACGCGTAGAAGCGGCAGCCTCTTGGACCCCGCCGCACGGAACTTGGCATCAAGGGCGTGTGCCAACCCGGACCTTACTGGCGCGTGCCCTCGACCCCTATTCTCTTCTCGAGATCCTCCTCCAGCGAACGGCCCCTGCGCGCTTGAATGGCCGAGTAGATCAGCGTCCCGGCGATCAGAAGAGCGATGCAGACGACCGTAGGATGCACCAGCCAGCCGGCACCGTAGGCACTGCTGGAGATCCAGAGGTAGTTCTCGACGATGGTCCCCAGTACCAGACCGAGCACGAAGGGAGGTCGCGGCCACTGGAACAGCACCATCACGTAGCCCACCAGCCCGAAGATGACGGTGACGATGATGTCGCTGAAGTTATTGTGGGCGGCGAAGGCACCCAGGAACACGAACATGAGCAGGAACGGAATCAGCAGGTGGCCGCGCACGAAAGTGAGCTTCACGAGCTGGTTCAGGAACAGGAAACACGCGCCCGCGGTGAGGATGTTGGCCACCACCAGGATCCACACCATGGCGAAGGTCACGTCCAGGTGCTTGGTGAGCATCTCCGGACCCGGGTTCAGGCCGACGATGAGAAACGCCCCCAGCAGGATCGCCATGGCGCTGCTGCCGGGAATGCCGAAAGCCACCGTGGGTATGAGGTTGCCCCCTTCGCGGGAGTTGTTGGCCGCGCCGGGCCCCAGGACGCCGCGTACGTCGCCCTTGCCGAAGCCGCTCTTGTCCTTGGCCGACTGCACCGCGTGGCCGTAGGCGAGCCACTGCGACACGCCGCCGCCCAGTCCCGGCAAGGCGCCGATGAACGCCCCGATGAAACCGCAGCGCATGGTCAGACCGAAGTGGCGGAAGGTGTCCTTGACCCCTTCCATGACGCCGGTGATCTTCTCGACCTTGGCCTCGGCGATGCTGGTGCCGCGCACCGCCAGATCGATGATCTCCGGGATGGCGAAGAGCCCGACCACCACGGGTCCCAGGCTCAGGCCATCCCAGAGATACAGCGTGCCCAATGTGTAACGCAGCGTCCCGGTCTGGGGATCGACCCCTATAGACGCCAGCATGAGACCGATGCCTCCGCACAAGAGGCCCTTGGTGAGCGACGATCCGCTCAGCGAGGCGATGAACGTGATTCCCAGAATCGCCAGCATGAACAGCTCGGGAGAGCCGAAGAAGAGCACCAGCGGGCGCATGATGGGAATTGCGAGGGCCAGGATGACGGCGCCTTCGAGGCCGGCCACCAGCGAGCTCATGAGCGCGGCGCCCATGGCCCGGCCGGCCTCGCCGTTCTTGGTCATCGGGTACCCGTCCATGATGGTGGCCGCGGCCGTGCCCTCTCCCGGGATGCCGAAGAGAATCGAGGTGAGGTCACCGGTGGTGCCGGTGATGGCATGCATCCCCAGGAGAAAGGCAAAGGCCGAGATCGGCTCCTGAATCTTGTAGGCGAACGGGAGCATCAGCGCCAGGGTGGCCAAGCCGCCCAGGCCGGGAAGGATTCCCACGACGAACCCCACGAACGCCCCCAGGAGCAGAAACCCGAAGGCCGGCCACGAAAGGACGTGAAGCAGTCCCTCGATGAAGGCGTCGAACATCATGGCGTGTCAGCTACCTCCCGAGGATCCCCCTCACGCCGTCCACCACTTCCTTGGGCTGGCTCGACACGAACTCGGCCAGTTCCTGGACCTTCTCGCCGCTGCTCGGGATCACGGGCGTCATCCGGCCCTTTTCGGCTTCCGCCATCAGCCCTGGATCCGCCAAGGCCTTGAGATAGGCCGTACGCAGCATCTTGACCCGGTCCGCGGGGACTCCCGGCCCTACCCCGAGCGGGCGCCCAAAGTCGCCGCTGGCGAAGATCACCCTGGCGATGGCCCGAACGTCGGCGGGAGTATTGTACTTGTCCATCACCTCGGTGAGCGTGGGAACATCCTTCATGCGCGGATCCCGCTCGCTTCCGGTCTGCACCAACTGCGTGATGAACTTCTTCTTGTGCCACGTCAGATAGGGCTCACGCCCGAAGTGCGGGGGAATGGTCATGCCGCGGCACGCAACCTCTCCTCTTTCCACCGCGAGGTCGATCTCGCTGCCTCCCGGATAGCCCATGACGAAGTTGAAGTTCGCGCCCGCGGCCTTCTCCAGGACCTTGCCGATGAAGTAGCTGCTGCCCGAGGTCCCGGTGTTGCCCAGCTTCGCCGGGTTGTCCTTGATCCTGACCAGATCGTCGACGCTCTGGAATTTCGAGTCCTTGCGGCAGAAGAGCACCGAGTGACTGATTTCCTGGGTCCCCAGCCACTGGAACTTGCCGAAATCGAACAGCACCTCCTTCCGCCCTGACACCTGGTCCAGGTACTGTCCGCCCAGTGGCGAGACGATGGCCGTGCCGTCCTGCTTGGCGACCTTGTAGACGTAGTTGGTGGCGATGAGCCCACCTGCCCCGGGCATGTTCTGCACGATGATCTCGGGTTTGCCCGGTATGTACTTACCCATATAACGCGCGAACAGCCTGGCCCACCGGTCGTAGAACCCACCCGGCGAGCAACAGACCATAATGCGAATCGTCTTGCCTTCGTAGAAGTCCTTGGCTGTTGCCTGACCCGCGAGGCTCATGAAAAGGAACCCGGCCAGAAACAGCCCGAGAATCGTTCGACCCATGGCTCGTTTCGTCATTACACACCTCCCTTGGTTGAAGCCCGACAGTTGGAACTCGCCCTTGCTGCTCCCATACCCCACCCCGGCTAGTCCAACCCCAGCCACAGAAAGACCTTGCCATCGGGAAACGGCAGCAGCAGCGTACGTTCAAACACCACGTAATAGACCAGCCAGGCCGACGCCGTGAGGATCAACGACATGGGCCAACCTTCCTTCGACTGAATCTTCAGAAAACCGAAGGTCATGCACGCGACAGTAATGGAAAACCCCACGAGCCAGATGCCGGCCAGAAACCCCACGATCCAGGACAGAATCGTGACGGTGCGCCGCACCGCCACCGACATGTCCAGGGGTTGCGTGAACTGGAAATCGGTGGGCGTATCCTGGGAGGTCCCTGCCTCCTCCTTCGGTCCTCTGACCTCCTGCACGATGTTGAAGATCGCCAGGAGGATCATGGGGATGCCGATGGCCCAGGGGAAGAGGCGCGCCTGCAGGCGCCACTCCTGAGCCTCCCAGACCAGGTAGCAGAAGAAGACGAGGACCAGAATGCTGAAACCGGTCCTGGCTGTCAGTCGCACGTGAAAAGCCCCGTTGTTGCCGGCCGCGACTCTAGTTCCAGCCGTACAGCGCCTTGGCGTTGTCGCCCAGGAACTTGTTCTTGAAGTCCTCGGAAATGTCCGAGCGTTCCTTGATGGTCTTGGTCACGTTGGGGAACATGCCGTCCCAGTGCGGGTAGTCGGAGGCGAACACGATGTTCTTGTCGCCGATGCGCTCGATGCCGTAGGGAAGGCTCTCCTCCTCCGGCTCGGCCGCGTAGTACCAGTTGCCCGCCTTCATGTACTCGCTGGGCATGGCCTTGAGCAGCGGCGCCTCGGACTGACGGTGCTCGTACTCTTCGTCCATCCGGTCCATCCAGTAGGGCACCCAGCCGACGCCGCACTCCAGGAAGGCGATGCGCAGCTTCGGGAACCGCTCCGGTACGCCGCCGTACATGAGCGCGGCGCAGTCCAGCATGGTCTCGAAGGGACGGCCGATGGTGTGCTTGAACAGGAAGGTATCGAAGCGGTTCTCCCCGGCCGGCCCCGAGCGGGAGTTGTGGATCAGCAACGGCACGTTGAGCCGCTCGAGCTCCTCGTAGATGGGCCAGAAAAGCTCCTGTCCCAAGTGGTCCTTCATGCCGAAGGTGCCCACCGTGATCCCCACCACGCCCAGCTTGGTGACCGCGCGGTTGATCTCCTCCACCGCCGCGGGCACGTCCTGGAAGGGCGCCACGCCGACGCCCTTGAGCCGCTCCGGCGCCTCGCCGCACAGGCTCGAGATCCAGTTGTTGTAGGCGCGGGAAAACGCTCCCGCGTAGGCCTTCTCCGGCATGCGGTTCACGTGGAACGCGCCGGTGGGAAACAGCACCGACACCTCGATGCCCTCGGTGTCCATGTCGCGCAGGCGCGTGGGCACGTCGGTGATGTTCATGCCCAGGGTGCCGAACATGCTCGAGTCCCACTCGTCCGACGGCAGCAGCGAGCCTTCGCGCTTGTGCCAGGGATCTTCCATGTGAGCGCGGATGTCCGCGTCCCGGTCCCTGACGTGTCCGTCAGCGTCGATTATCTTGGCGTCCATGGTTGCCTCCTTAGGGGTTACTTCGTTTCGTCCGGTTTCGTATCGGGAATCGTCGAGCGCGAGTCTACCACGAGGTCCCCGCTAGGAGAACCGCACCTGCGCCGGATTCAGCGCTCCGTACTTCGACTTGTTGGCCGTGATCTCAAGCGCCTCGGTCATTTTCTCGATGCCCTCCAGCTTGTGGGTAATCATGGGGTCGATGTTGATGCGCTTCTGCGCCACCAACCGCGCGGCCAGGGTCATCTCCGAAGGATGGGCCAGCTCCGGCGGGAACATGTAGGTGACCCGCTTGGCGCGCAGGTAGTTGAAGTCCAGGGTCACGGGCTCGTGGAAGTGCGGGATGCTGAGCACCTTGCCGCCGGTGGCCACGCACGCCACCGCCTCCGACACCGTGGCGCCGCCGGAGAGCCCCATCTGCGGGCTGCCGCTGGCCGCCTCGATGACGAAGGGAATCCCCTTGCCGGCGCTCAGGTCCATCACCGCCTCCACCACGTTCTCCTTCGAGGCGTCGATGGTGACGTCGACTCCGAGCTCCTTGGCCAGCTCCAGGATCTCCGGCCGCATGTCCGTGCCGATGACCGTGTCCGCGCCCGCCGCCTTGGCCGCCTGGGCCGAGTTGAGGCCCATGACGCCCTGGCCGAGGACGAGCACCGTATCCCCCAGCGTCACGCCGAGGACCTGGAGGTTGTGCACGCAGCTTGTCAGCGGCTGGAGCGCCGACACCTCCCAGTCGCTGATGCCTTCGGGGATCTTGGCGAGGGCGTCCAGCGGCACCGCCGCGTACTCGGAGAAGAGCCCGGGAAAGTCCCGCCCGATGGTGCCGATCTCCGTGTGCGTGGCCCCCACCCGGTCGCCCACCGCCAAACCGAACCGGTTGTCTTTGTCGATCTCGACGATCTCGGCGCAGAACTCGTGCCCGAACAGGGGCTCCGGTCCCTTCGCCAGTTTCTTCTTCACCTTCTCGTAGCTGTTGGAGCGCTCGCCGTAGAAGAGCTGGACCTCCGTCACGGAAGGCTGCACCACCAGGGTCTTCAGCACCGCCCAGCCTGGACGGCCCTCCGGTTCCGGCAAGTCCTCCAGGCGCATGTCCTTGAACGCGTGTGTGACCCAACCCCGCATGGCGATATCCTTCCTTGGAAGACGCGACCGCTCATCGACCGTTAAGGAAGTATCCCCTCGGGTCGGAGGTCACGTCGGGGCCACGCAGCCATCCATACGAAGAACGGCCGCCTCCGCTGTCTAATAATGATTGCGCGGGAGTTTTGCAAGGCAAGCGAACGTGGCGCGGTGCACGGAGGGCCACGGCTTGCATGTTCGCGGGGCGCGTTTTATGATGAAGAGACTCGTGCCTCGGTCCCTTCGCGGGCGTTCTTTCCTACAATGGCGGTGTAGCTCAGTTGGTCAGAGCACGCGGCTCATATCCGCGGCGTCGCTGGTTCAAGTCCAGCCACCGCCACCATTTTCCACGGCCCCTCGATCACGGGCTTCTCTTCCCCACGGCGTCCAGGTGAACGGTCACGATGTCCGTCCCGTGATACTGCTGGTGATGCACCCTGGAGGCGAGGTGACGCAACAGCCGGAGCGATATCTCGTGCTCGTCCGGCGCCTCCACGGGGCCGGTTCCCAGCAGGGCCATGCTGTCCTCGATGTTCTCGCTCCCCACCGCCGCCACGAACTCCAGGCGTGCGCCGCCACCCTCCTTGCGGGCCGTCAGGCGCAAGCGCCGCTGCCCCTCTCCCGCGCCGGCCTCGCCCTGGCCCATGAGCGTGAGCAGCGTTTCTTCGGCCACCGCGTCCAGGCGGTCCGCCGTCGCCTTGTCCCAGCCGCCGCTTGAAACGAAGCCCGCGAGGAACTCGCGGATCTTCGGCAACGCTTCCACTCCGAACTCCAGCTCGACGCGGCTCGGACGAGGAGCCGTCAACTCCACGAAGAGGGTCATGAGGATGGCCACCAGCCCGCCCGCGGTCATGCCGTTCTGCAAGAGGCCGCCGGCGAAACCGCCGAAGTACTCGGGGAAGATCACCCCGTTCTGGAACCCGACCCCGGCCCAGAATGAGACGCCAACGATGAGGCCGCTGCGGTAGTCGATCTCTTCCTGGAGCACCACCTTCATGCCCACGACGAACAGCATGGCCAGCAGCACCGTGGCATAGGCGGCCACCACCGGCGCCGGAATCGCCAGGATGAGCGCCAACGCCTTGGGAAGAAAAGCCAACAGGATGAAGATGACCCCGATGGCGACGCCGACGTTGCGCGAGGCGACACCCGTCAACTCGGTCACCGAGATGCTCGTGGAATACGTGGTGTTCGGCACCGTCCCGGCAAGCCCGGAGAGCAGGTTGCCCACCCCGTCGGCCGCCACCGCGCCCTCCACCGCGCGAAAGTCCACGGCCCGTGGGCCGCGCCACGACACCCGCTGGATGGCCACGCCGTCGCCTATGGTCTCGATGGCTCCTACCAGAGTCACGAACACGAAAGCGGGCAAGAGCGCCCAGAAGGCCGCGCCAAAACCCAGATCCAGGCCCGGCCAATCGCCGGCCGGAAGCCCGATCCACGCGGAACTAGCCACGAGCCCCGTGTTATAGAGGCCGAAGCCGCCGGCTACGAGGGATCCCACGATGACGCCGATGACCGGCGCCCACAGGCGCAGGGATCCGCTGGCCTTCAGGGCGATGCACAGGATCACCGCCACGGTCACCAGCGCGCTCAGCGGGGCGGCCGACGCCGGGAACCCCTCCGGCACGTCGCCGAGCATGTCGAAGATGATGGGCATTACCGTGACCGGGATCAGCATGAGCACGGTACCCGCCACCGCCGGCGTGAGCACCCGCCGGAGCAGCGACAACCGTGACGACACGATGAACTGAAAGAACGACGAGGCCAGGACCAGGGTGGCGAGCAGCGCCGGCCCTCCTTGGGCCAGCGCGGTCACGCACACCGCGATGAAGGCGCCGGAAGTTCCCATCAGCAGCACGTGGCCGGCACCAAAGCGGCCCAGCCGCACCGCCTGGAGCACCGTGGTGAGGCCGCTTACGGCGACGGCCGCGAAGACCGCCCAGGAAAGGAACCCTTCGGCTCCGCCCGCTGCCCGGATTACGATGGCCGGAGTCAGGACGACCCCGGAGATACAGAGGATCGCAAGCTGAAGGCCAAGGCCGGCCGTCAACAAAAAGGGGGGCTTTTCGTCGGGCTGGTAGCGAATGCCGGCACGGGCATGGGTTCCGGGATGTTGCATGGCAAGTCCTCAAGACGGCTGGGGGCTCGGACGTCCGCGATGCGTTGGCAATTTGCATGAATCAACTTGGCCCGCGCGAATGATACCAAAGGATACCCAACGATCCAACTAGCGTGACGCGTTACGTGGTCGACCGACCCGCTTGATATACGATTCGTGAATGACCCATGCGAAAACTGGGGTTTCGCCTCGCGACTCCTTGATTTGAAACGATTCACTCATTAAAATACGGCGACAAATTCGCCATAGCGCATGGACCTGGCTGCCTGATTCGTAGTAGACTGCCCTGCCGTCCGAAGCCCGACCGGAGAACCGCGCGGGCCCGTGGCACGGCGATTCACCGCATGAGTCCGTTCGCCTAACGCGGCGATCGGTTTGGAGGAGGTTTTCCTTGATCAACAAGACGCGCCTCAAGGAACGCGTTCTGGAGTTGGTTCGAATCGATAGCTTGTCGCGCCGGGAGGGCGCCATCGCGACGCGACTCACGGAGATCCTCGAGTCCTTGGGGGGCACGGTATTCATGGACAACGCGGGGGCCGCGGTAGACGGCGAGGTGGGAAATCTGGTCGCCCACTTCGGCGGGGGTGCGGCCGGCACGGAACCCATGCTCCTTTCCGCGCACATGGACACCGTGGCGCCCGGTGAGGGCGTGGTACCCGTGGTGGAGGGCGACGTCATCCGCAGCGACGGGCGGACCGTTCTCGGGGGCGACGACAAGAGCGGCATCGCCATCATCCTGGAGGTGATCGAGGCCTTGTCCGAGGACGGCGTACCTTACGGGGACGTCGACGTGGTCTTCACCATATGCGAGGAGGTAGGGCTCCTGGGTGCCAAGAATCTGGACCTGGGCCTCGTGCGCGCCCGGACCGGCCTCGTGCTCGACAGCGACTCGGTGGGGTTCCTGATCACGAAGGCGCCGGCGGTGAACCACCTGGAGTTCGAGGTCCACGGCCTGGAGGCTCACGCCGGAATCTGTCCCGAGCGGGGCATCAGCGCGATCCAGGTGGCGGCCCAGGGCATCGCGGCCATGCCGCTGGGACGCATCGACGACGAGACCACCGCCAACCTCGGCCTCGTAAGCGGCGGCACCGCCGTGAACATCGTGCCCAACCGGGTCATGCTCACGGGCGAGGTGCGCAGCCACGACGAAGAGAAGCTGGAGCGGCAGACGCAAGCGATGCACGCATGCCTGCGGCGGGCCGCGGCCGACGCCGCGGTGGAACTGGACGGCCGCGTTCACGAGGCGCGGGTGGAGGCCCGGATCGTGCGGGAATACGACCGCATGGACGTTTCCCATGAAACCGCCATCATCCGGCGCGTGCACGAAGCCGCGCGCAACCTCGGATTCACCGTCGACACCGTGGCCAAGGGGGGCGGCTGCGATGCCAACGTCCTGAACCGGCGGGGACTCGAGGTCGCCAACCTGGCCAGCGGCATGCGTGACATCCATACCGTGCACGAATGGCTGGACGTCAACGATCTCGTAAGCGCGGCGCGGATCATCCACGAGGTGCTGCGACTGGAAGGCGACGGCGGCCGCTGAACCATCGCGTGGCGGGAACCCGGGTACCCGCCACGGTGTCTTTCCCGGCCGTCGCCCGGGCGGGCTCGATGGCAGTAGCGACGATTCATACCGACGATCATGCCTGGACGTGAGCTGGAAACGCTGTTGAAGGAAGATCGGGGCCAGTTCCTCGAATTCATCAGCGCCTACGACCCGAAGAAGCGCGGGGTCCAGACCAAACGGCCCCGGGACCTCGGGAGAGAGATCGCGCGGCTCCTCGACGGCATGGCCAACGCCGATGGCGGCGTCCTCCTGGTGGGAGTCGAGCCCGACAAGAGCCTCACCGGTGTGCCCTATTCCGAGGATGAGATCCGCGAACTCAGCGAGGTCCCGCAAAGACTGCTCAATCCGCCGCTCTCTCCGTTGTACGAGCGCATCGATCTCGGCAACCTGCTGCTGCTCCGGTTCGAGGCGGCGCCGGGTCTGGAAGTGCGCCGCGTGGCCAGCGGTCGGACGTTCTACCGCGTGGCCTCGGAAAATCCCGCGGTGCCTCCCGAACAGATACGGCGACTCCAGGAAGCCAAGTTGTCGTACTCCTACGAACGTCAACACGTCCACCGTGCCACCTGGGACGATCTGGATCCGGTCGCCCTGGAATCGTTCAACGAACGCGTCGGCGCGCGCACCGACCCGCGGTCGACGCTGGCACGCCCGTACCACCTCGTGAGCGGGCCGGCGGACCAGCCGCAGATTTCCATGGCCGCCCTTCTGCTCTTCGCCAAGGAACCCTCCCAATGGCACCCGCGCTGCGGCATCGATTTCGTCAAGTACGAGGGCACCGAGCGGCGCTACGGCGAGTCCTTGAACGTGGTCCGGCGCGTGCGCATCGAGCAGCCGCTGTGGGTGCTCATCGACGAGGCGGTAGGCCGGATCAAGGAGCATATTCGCGAACGCATGGTGCTGCACGACCTGTTCTTCAAGGAGCGGCTGGAATACCCCTCTTTCGCCTGGCAGGAAGCGCTGGTGAACGCCGTCGGCCATCGCGACTACGCCATCACCGGAGCGGAGATCGAGGTGTGGATGTTCGACGACCGCCTGGAGATGCGCAGCCCGGGCTCGCTCCCCGCACCCGTCACCATGGAGCACCTGAAACGGCAGGAGCGGGTGCACTTCTCGCGCAACCCCCTGCTGGTACGCGTGCTCTCGGACCTGGGCTACATGCGCGAGATCGGCGAAGGGGTTCCGCGCATGTTCCAGCAGATGGAACAGAATGCTCTCCACCCGCCCGACTTCGGCGCCGAGGGTTTCTTCTTCACCGTGACCCTGAGCAACACCCCCATCTATGACGACGAAACGCTCAAATGGCTGGACCGCTTCGACCGCTCGCGGCTCGGCCCGCGCCAGCAGAGGCTGCTGGTATACGCGCTGTCCCACGGCAAGTCCCTTTCCACCGCCGATTACCAGCGTATCGCCGAAGTGGACCGCGACACCGCGTACCGCGACATCCGCGGCCTGGTCAAGATGGGCATCCTCGCCCCCGTCAAGCCCAAGAGCCGGAGCTACCGGGTCGTGGAGCCGTTTTGAGCGAGGGCTTCGCAAGGGTGGCGGGCATCGCGGGCGCCTACGTGGAAGGTCACGGGCTGGTTCGAGCGCTCCGGCCTGACGGATGCGGGACGGGTGGAGTTGCCGCCGCCGTTCACGTCATCTCTGTCCATCGGACGGAAACCTCTGTGAACGAGGTTTCCGGATCGCGGGGTTGGGGCCGTCCGGGCCGTCGACCCGTCCGGCTCTTTGAGCCCGGATTACTCCAGAACCGCGGTGGGCGAGATCTTGAAGGCCTTGTCCAGCACCTTGGCGCGCGCCTGGTCGGTGCGGGCCGCCTGAAGCTTCACGCGCAGCTTTGCCAGACTCTTGCGCCGCCTGCGCCGGCGCTTGATTTCCGCTGTTCTCTGGAGAGGCATGGCGGCTACGGTTAGCACAGGAGTGGGCGAACCGCAAACGCGCCCTTGGACTTCGGGCGGCTTGGAACGAGTTCAGGACCCGCTACGCCTGTCCCGGGCTTGTCGAAGGGCCCAGGACTGACGGAGAGTCGCCGGTCACAGATCTTCGCCCGCATAGATGCACATGACCTTGTCGAGCAGCGCCAGGGCATTCGGCTTGCTCCGCTGGAACGAGTTCCGGCCAATGATGGACCCGAAACCGCCGCCTTGGTGGATGGCGCGTATCTCCGCCAACAGCGCCTCGTCGGTGGTGGCGGGGCCGCCGGAGAATATAACGATGCGGCGCCCGTCGAAGGCCGACTGGACCACGTGGCGGATCCGGTCCGCGGGATCGGCGATGGGCACGCCTTCCTTTTCGTAGACCTTGCGGGCGGCGTCCTGCTCGATGTTTTCGCCGGGGAACTTCACCTTGATGATGTGGGCGCCGAGCTGGGCCGCGATCTGCGCCGCGTAGGCGCACACGTCGACGGCGGCCTCGCCGGCCTTGCTGAGCCCGGAGCCCCGCGGATAGGACCAGATCACCACCGCCAGGCCGTTGCGCTTGGCCTCCCGGGCGATTTCACGGATCTGCTCGTACATTCCGAAACGGTGCTCCGACCCGGGATAGATGGTAAAGCCCACGGCCACGCAGCCCAGGCGCAAGGCGTCCTCCACGGTGGAGGTGACCGCCTGGGTCGGGTCCCTTTCGTCGTTCAGGAGGTCGTGGTTGTTGACCTTGAGGATGAGCGGAACCTCCCCGGCGAACTCGCGCGCGCCAGCCTCGAGAAAGCCCAGCGGCGCCGCGTACGCGTTGCAGCCCGCGTCCAGCGCCAGCTCGAAGTGGTAGCGCGGGTCATAGCCCGCGGGGTTCGGGGCGAAGCTCCGCGCCGGGCCGTGCTCGAAGCCCTGGTCCACCGGCAGGATCACGAACTTGCCGGTGCCGCCGAGGCGGCCATGGTTCAGCATCCGGGCCAGGTTGGTCAGGGTCCCGGGATTGTCGCTTCCGTACCAGCTCAGAACCTCTCTTGCTCTCTCGGTCATCACTCAGCCTCCTCGGGCGGACTCATTCCTCCGCCATGAATCGTTCGTAAAGGGCCACGTTGTCGGCGCTGCCGATGGCCATGGGCGTGCGCTGATGGACCGCCTCCGGGACCACGTCAAGCACGCGCCCGCGCCCGGTGCTGGCCGCGCCCCCCGCCTGCTCCGCCACGCACGCCAGCGGCGCACACTCGTAGAGCAGCCGCAGCTTGCCGTTGGGACTCCCCGGATCGCCGGGATAGAGATACATGCCTCCGTCCAGCAGGCAGCGGTGCAGATCGGCCACCAGCGCCCCAGTATAGCGCAGCGAGTGGGGCCGGCCGCTGGGCTTGTCCTTCTCCGTGACATGGTCCAGATACTTCCGCACACCCGCGCCCCATTCCTTGTGCCGTCCGACGTTCGCGCTGTAGATCGTGCCGGCCTCCGGACAGCGGATGTCGTGGTGGGACAGGATGAATTCTCCCACCCCCCGGTCCAGGGTGAAGCCGTGCACCCCCGCACCCACCGTGTACACCAGCAGCGTGCTGGTGCCGTAGAGCACGTAGCCGGCGCACACCAGCTCCGAGCCCGGCTGGAGGAACTCCTCACCGGAGAGCTCCCCTTGCCGGTGGCGCCGCAGAATGCCGAAGATGGTCCCCAGCGGCGCGTTGACGTCGGTGTTGGACGAGCCGTCCAGGGGATCGGTGCACAGGAGATAACGCGCGTCGTCGGACGTGCTCATCACCACCGGCTCTGCCAGTTCCTCCGACGCGATGCCCGCCACCACGCTGCAACTCGAGAACGCATCCATCACGACGTCGTTGCCGATGACGTCGAGCTTCTTCTGCATGTCTCCGGTGGCGTTCTGGTCCCCGGCCAGACCCAGCTTGCCGGCCAGGGCGGCCTGGTCGACCTCGCGGGCAAGTATCTTTCCCGCCAGGGCAATGGGTTCCAGGAGCGAGCGCAGATCCTCCGCTCCATCGTTGCGCCATCCCCCTTCCTCGACGAGATGTCGCGTCAGCGTGGTGCCTGCCGCCATGTTCAGGACTCCTTGCTGCCCATGTTCGTAGTCTTTTTCGGAAGCGGACTCTCCGAATATCCATCATGCTCGGCCGCCAACAATACGATGGGATAGTCCTTCGCTTCCCGCAATTCCTGCTCGACGTACTGAACGGCATAGCTGAAACTGGCGACGCGGTCGGTCAAAAGAAACGCAAACTCATCGGACGGGACGACTATGACACCGACGTCGATGTGACTATCCTGGAGGCTATTGCGTATGTGGATGATGTCCCGGGCCAGGAGATCGCTTCGCCCGGAAACCTGAATCTCGACCCCCATTCTTGATACGATGGTCTGGTTGTAGCGGAATCGCTTCACCCAATCGACATCGCCCGACTTCGCCTGGACCCAGTCTTCGTATTTGCCGAAACTCTCGTCGATCAGCTCGCGAACGCGGCCTGCACCGTTCGCCTGTTTTTCTTCGAGTACACGAATATCTGTTGAAACAAGGATCTCAAGGAGCTCAAGAAATATGTGTGACAGTCCGAGACGACACACCTTGTCCCTCGACCCTCCGTAAAACCGGATCTGGCTTATCTTCATGAGTGAACAGTCCCTCGAACTCGAACCGTGCCTCTTGAGCAGGAAAAAGAGAATAGCTCTCCTTCATACGTTCCCGTATGTGGATGGAGTCGTAAAGCTCGGTCCCTATCCAGTTGCGATGGAGCTTCTCCGCTGCCTGATATGTGGAACCTCCACCTCCGAAAGGATCGAACACGATGTCTCCCCGTTTCGTCGAAATGAGGATGGCTCTCTCCGGAATCACCATCTTCAGTTCATTCACTCCGGGCCGGACCTTGAATTTCCTGTGACGGTTCGGAGACGTGTCAACCCAAAAGTCCGTCAAGTTCACACCCTCGGAGTTCATCTTGTTGCGGTGGCCGCCGTAGTCCCGGATTTCCTTGCCACAGTGTCGACAGGTTTCGATCGGCAAACGAAGCTTGTTGAACACACGGGGGGTTCCCTTCGTGTAGTACAGGAGGGCATAGTGTGCCGGATAGAGCTTGTTCCCCCGCGGATAGGTGCCCTTCATTGTCAAGGCGATCCAATGTCTAAAGCTCAGGCGCTCTGCCATGATCGGAGCAAATTGGACAGCAAGCTCGGGTGTTGCATAGAGGAAAAATGCCCCGCCCGGCTTCAGAATGCGGCAACATTCCAGTATCCAGTCCCTGCACCAAGCCAGGTATTCGGACCGCGCCACCGTGTCGTCGTACCCGTTCCTGTAGTCCTTCCCGAGATTGAATGGCGGATCCGCAAAAACGGTGTCGATAACCCCGGTCTTCAAACGCGCAAGAATCTCCAGGCAATCTGCGTCGTAGAGAACTCCGTGGTGCGTGGTCAAGAACGGTTGTTTCACCTGTTGAACTCCCACCGTGTCATCTTGTCGTCCTGACAGTAGCTTGTGGCAAGGTCCATAGAAAGTCAACGCCAGGCCGGAGAGCAGTGATGTACGGGAGTTTGTGCCAGCAGAGAGGGGGGACTCCAGTGGGTTGTTTGTCAGCGATACCCACGGACAAGGGCCGGGGAAGGAGTACCCTTCCCCGGCCCTTGTTCCCTCGCCGCGCCTCACTGAGCCCGGCTTTCCTCCTACGCCACCGCTACGGCACGAACAGACCGTCGATCTGTGCCTCGGCCTCCTTGGGGAAAATCCCCAGCGCGATGCCGTCCTTCAGGTACTGCTTCTGATTCGCCAGGTTCTTCGGGTTCGGCCACTGGAAGTCGGCGGGAAGCAGGAAAGGCCTGACTCGCTCGTAGCCGAGGTCGACCACTTCCTTCCCCTCCAGCCCGAAGATCTTCTTTGCGTACTTGCGGAAGTGCTCGGGATCGTTCTGGACGCCGGCGATCATCTCCTGCCACGCGGCGCGAATCTTCCCGACGACCCCGGGGTTCTTTTTCGCCCAGGCCTCCTGCGCGCCCACCCAGCCGAACATGTGGATGTCCTTGTTCAGCACCTGGGTGATCACGTCGCCCAGCTTCGCGATGGAGCGGTACTTGCCGGTGGCCAGCATCCGCGTCACGTGCGCTTCCCAGTGGAGCGCGGCTTCCACCTCGCCCTTCTCCATCACCGCGATGATGCCGGCGGCGCCAAGCTTCTTGAGCTGGAAGTCCTTCTCGATGGAGACGCCCTGCTTCCTCATCATGAAGTCGAAAAGGTTATAGGCCGACGTGACTTCCCGCGGCACCGCGATGGACTTCCCCTTGAGGTCGCTGATGGTCTTGTAGGGGGAGTCCTTTCGAACGAGGACATAGTTGTGCATCGTCCTCATGTAGGGCTGCACCAGCTTGAGGGGAATGCCCTTCATGTTGGCGCGCAGGGCCGACTCCACGGTGGCCAGACCCACGGGGATGGCGCCGATGGCGATGAGGCGCTCGACGTTGGCCACTCCGCCCCAGCGCGGCTTGGCGATGAAGCCGTTCTTGCGGTCGAGCTTCTTGTCGATCATGTACTGGCCGCCCAGGCCAAAGACCCCGCCGGAGGGCAGACCGAACTCCACCACGGGCAGATCCGCGCTCAGGGCCGGCACGGACAGGCCCGGAACGAACAGGAAAAGCCCCGCGGCCAGGACCAGTAGACGAAACCGTTTGATTCTCGCGATCATCATGCTTCCTCCTTCACCAGGTTGAGTATGGTTTCCAGCACTTCCTTCTTGAACTCGATGAACCGCATGTCGTCGGTATCCCGCTCCGATGACTTCAGGGGGTTCTCGTAGACCGCCGCGATACGCGCCGGGCGGGCGGAAAAGATCACGATCCGGTCCCCCATGTAGGACGATTCCTCCACGTCGTGGGTCACCAGCAAGGCGGTCTGCTTGAGCCGGGAACAAATCTGGAGCGTGTCCTCCCGCAACTGCCGCGCCGTGAGCTGGTCGAGCTTGCTGTAGGGCTCGTCCATCAACAGCACTTGCGGCTCGATCACGAGGCCGCGCGCCAGACCCACGCGTTGCCGCATGCCGCCGGACAGGTACAGAGGGTACTGCTTGCGGAAGTCCGTCAGGCCCACCAGCGACAGGTACTTGTCCAGCCTCTCGTCCCACTCGTCCGCCGGCACCTCCATGCCCTTGAGGGCGAACTTCAGGTTGTCCTCCACCCGCTTCCAGTTGAGCAGCCTCGGGTCCTGGAACACGTAGCCCAACTGCGGGTGTGCCCGCTCTTCGTCCTCGTCGCTGGAAATGATGTCCACCCGCCCATGGTCGAGGCGCTCAAGGCCGGTGATGATGTTCAACAGCGTCGACTTGCCGCAGCCCGACGGCCCCAGAAGCGCCGTGATGCCGTATTCCTTGGTGTCGAAGGAGATGCCGTCCAACACCTTCAGCGGCGAGCCGTCCTCGCGGGAAAAGAACTTGACAGCTTCGTCGATCCGTACGTAGGCCACTTACCGCCTCCAAGCCTCGACACGCGGGCGCCAGCGCGTGACGCTGCGCTCCAGCACGCCGACCACGCCGAACTCGAGGAAGATCATGACGATCAGGAACGTGATGGCCCAGGCCAGCACCCCCTTCACCGAGAAGAGGTCGAACTGGTGCATGACCTGATAGCCGACACCGTTGCTGAAGCCGAAGCCTTCGACCAGCACGATCACCTTCCACGCCAGCCCCAGGCCGTAACGGATGGCGGCGAGGATATGCGACACCAACTGCGGCAGAATCACGTCCACCAGCTTGGAATACACGCTGGCGTGGAATGCCGTGCTCATGTCGATCAGGTCCTTGTCGATGGACTTGGTTCCCTGCCAGATGCTGATGGTGAGCATCGGGGAGATGGTCACGGCCACGGCGAGGTAGGCGCTGATCTCCTTGATGCCGAAGACCATGAGCATCAGCAGCGCCCAGATGAGGCCGGGCATGGTGAGACCGAGGATCACCGGAGGCTCGAAGAAGCTCTCCTGGTTGCGGAAGCTCCCCATGATGATCCCCAGCGGCGTGCTCACCAGCATGGCGAGGCCGAATCCCACGAACACACGCCAAAGCGTGTTGCCCATGTGGTGATATAATTCCCCCGTCTTGATGATGGCGCCTACTTCCGCGAACGTTTCCCACGGCCTCGGGATGAGCGCGGGCGGGAAGAAGAGGCCCATCACCCACCATGCAAAGATGAGCGCGAGGATGGAGCCGACGCGGAGAGAGACGTCCCAGCCGGCCTCGCTAAAGACGGAGGCGGGCTTCCGCGGCCCCTGAGACGGGTCCGCTTCCGGCGTCGCCACCCCCCCTGTTCCGAGCGTCAATTCCTCCTGTTTGGCCATGAATGAGTATCTCCGTATCCGATCAGTCGCTCCGCGGCCTCGGGAGCCCGCGCATGGAGCCCGCACCGGCCATGCGAAGACTCCGCCAGCCTGACGTTTAACGCAGGCGCGCCGATGTTAGTCCGATCACGGGTTCCCTGTCAAACAACGTGACAGCCGCGCATTCGGAAACCAGCCACCGTACGGCGCATCAAGTAACGACGAGCTCGTCGGCGGGAAGCCCGATGGCCGCCCGCGCCAAGCGGATCTGCTCCCGCGTCGTGAGCATCCGAAAGGACCGCGCCGTCCTGATGGCCCAGAACGTTTCTTCCTGTATCTCGCGTGTGGTGGCGTACTTCTTGAGGATGTCGAGCACGCCGCCCCCATGGAGCTGGTCCTTGGCCTGGTGGAGGCCGGCGTTCCTGAGCGAGCCGTGGGGGATGCCGCAGAGCTTCTCCACGGTGTTGGCGTTGGCCGCCCACGGGCCTTCGAACTCGCCCTTGTCGAGGTAGCCGCGCTTGACCGCCACCCGGATGCTCTCCAGGCCGCCTACCGCGGCGTAGCCCCCTTGCCACGACAGCGTGCGGCTGAGATTGTCCAGCGCGTGCATGCACGCCATGAACACCGGGGTAGGCTCGAATGCCTCCGCTTCCTCGCGGGTGATGCCGAGTTGAAGGGAATCGTAGTACAGCACCTCGATGTGGCACATGCCGTCGGCGTCGGGATCGCTCACCTCTTCGTCCCAGCAATCGTGCAGTATCTCGCGCCGCACGTCCTGATAGGGGCACTTGGCGGCAATGTTCATGAGGTAACTGGGAAACATCTTGGCGAAGAAGCTGTGGTTCATCTGCCACACGCCGAAGTACCGCCTGGCCTTCTCCTGGTCGTTGCGGACCTCGTCGGGAATCAGCGGATGATTGGGAAACGCCCGCACCGTATCGGCCTGAGCCTGAAGGAACCGCCCTTCGTACTCGTCCGGAGAAAGCGCCGGGCCATCGGTTTCCGGCGGCATCCGGAAAAAGGTCTTGGTGGTTATCACATCCGTCCGGGCATCGGCCATGTTACCGCTCCTTCTCTCGGGACCAGCGCGCCACGCGCCCTTCCCGGCCCGTATCAGAACCCTCCATGGCGTGTCAACGAAGCGGCCAGGCTCCCTGCGCGCTTTACTACCCAAGCGGCTGTTGATATATCCGCTGCCAAACGGTGCCCTGGAGCCGGCGCGACAGCTCCCCGTCCGCTCTCGCGGAACGTGACGCCGGCGGACGGACAGGCAAGGAGGAACGCCATGCGCAGCGCCTACGGCCTCAAGATTCCCGAGCTGGACCCAGAACTGACCCGCGTGGGACCGGGAACCCCCTGCGGCGAGTTGATGCGGCGCTACTGGCAACCGGTCTGCCTTTCCGCCGATCTCACCGACCTGCCCAAGCGCATCCGCATCCTGGGCGAGGACCTCGTGGCGTTCCGGGACGGACAGGGACGCCCGGGTCTCCTGTTCTTCCGCTGCAGCCACCGGGGCACCTCGCTGGAATACGGGCGGGTGGAACGGGACGGCCTGCGCTGCTGCTACCACGGCTGGCTCTACGACGTGGAGGGCCGCATCCTCGACATGCCGCTGGAACCTCCCGACAGCACCGTCAAGGACCACATCTGGCACCCCGCCTACCCGGTGCAAGAGTACGGCGGGCTGCTGTTCGCCTACATGGGGCCGCTTGAGAAGATGCCGCTGCTGCCCCGCTACGACGTCCTGGAAGCGGAGGGGGGCACGCTGAAGGCGCGTTTCGGACCCCGGGTGGGCGGCGCCCAGGACTGCAACTGGCTCCAGAGCGAGGAAAACCTCATGGACGCGCTCCATGCGGTGTGGCTGCACACGGTGCACAGCGGCGCCCAGTTCCCCACCCAGGCCCATTCGACCCTGCCGGAGCGGCTGGTCTACGAGGAAACCGACATGGGCATCCGCTTCGTCATGACGCGCAAGATGGAAGACGGACGCTGGGCCGACGTCATCTGGGAGAACATCATGCCGCTCAACGTGCACCTGACCTACACGGACGAGCCCGTGACGGAGAAAGTGGACCGGGTGTCCTTCTGCGTCCCGGTGGACGACACCCACCAACTCGGCGCCAGCATCCGCTGGGTGCCGGACGGGGTCGACACCTGGGAGCTGTCCGGCCGCGAGAAGCTCGCCCCGGCGGGCCGGGGCGCCCGTGACTACGAGTACAGCCAGCGCTTTCCCGACGACAAGGAAGCCCAGGAGGGCCAAGGCGGGATCGTCATCCACGGCATGGAGCGCCACGTCAGCTCGGACGAAGGGGTGCTGCTGTTCCGGAAGATACTCAAGACCGCCATCGACGACGTCAGGGCCGGCAAGGACCCCAAGGGGATCATCCGCGATCCCGGGACGGCCGCCCGCGTGCCTACCACCTCGGGCGCCATCGTGTACGCGGCGCGGCCCGCGCACGTGGCCTGACCCCTCGCGTCCCCGGTTCCCATCCGCACCACGATGAATTGTTTCAGATGACGACGTGAACCTCGGCAGCCGTCCCATTCATGGCGCGCCGCACGCACGCCAACCGGAGGAGACCCTTGAGCCATCCCACCATCGAGCCCTCGGCCTTACAGGCATTGCTCGCCTCGGACGAGCCCTACGCCTGCATCGACGTACGCGAGCGCGGCGAGTTCGCCCGCGCGCAGATCGCCGGGACCAGTCCGGTCAACCGGGGCACGCTGGAGCTGCGGCTGCCCGTGATGGTGCCGGACGCGCGCGTTCCGGTAGTGGTGTTGTGCGATGACGGACGCCGCAGCGCGCTGGCGGCGGAGACCCTGGGACGCATGGGCTACGGCGACGTCCGGGTGTTGGCCGGCGGCGTCGGGGCGTGGCAGCGGCAGGGGCTGCCGGTGCGTTCGGGATGGGGCGTGCACGGCAAGGAATACGGCGAGCGGGTGGCCCACGGCGGCGCCGTGACCCACATGAGCGCGCCGGAGCTGGCGCGCCGGCGCGCGGCCGGCGAGGACCTGGTGGTGGTGGACGTGCGTTCGCGCGAGGAGTACCTGCGCGGCCACGTTCCCGACACCTACCACATCCCCGGCGGCAATCTGCTGGTGGACGCGCCGCGCCTGCCGCTCAACGACGGCACCACGCTGGTGGTAAGCTGCGCGGGCCGGACCCGCGGCATCCTCGGCGCCAAGCTGCTGCACGACAACGGCTTCGACAATGTCTATGCCCTGGAGAACGGCGTCATGGGCTGGTTCCTGTCCGGGCATGACATCGCCGAGGGGCCGGGACGGGAGACACCCGCGACGGTGTCGGCAGCGCGCGCCGCGCGTATCCAACGGGCCACGGACGCCCTCGCCTCGGCGGAGGGCGTGCGCCGCTGCCCGCTGGAGACGTTCCGTGGCGTCTACGACTCCGACAACGCTTTCTACCTCCTGGACGTGCGCTTGCCGGAAGAGTTCCAGGCCGGCCATGTTCCGCGTGCCATCTCGCTCCCGCTGGGACAGATGGCCCTGGCCCATGAGAACTTCCTGGCCGTGCGCGCCGCCCCCGTATTTCTGATCTCCAACGATGACCTGCGGCCGGTATGGGCGGCGTCGCTGCTGCAACAGCTCGGTTTCCGCGACGTGTCGGTCGTGGACGGCGGTCTGCGACGGTGGCGTGACGCCGGTCTGCCCCTTGAGCAGGACGTGCCGGAACCCGACGTCTTCGGACTCCATGAAGCGCGCGCCCTTACGCGCTTCACGGATGCGGCCGGGCTCCAGGCGCACCTGGACGCGTCCGGCCTCGCCCTCGACGTGCGCAGCATCGGCGAATACGGATTCGCCCACGTTCCCGGCACCCGCTGGGTTCCCCGCGGACGCCTGGAACTCGACATCCAGGCCATGGCACCGGACAGGGACGCCCCATTGGTGATCGTGTGCGACAACGCGATCCGCTCCACCCTGGCCGCCGGGACGCTGCGGCAACTCGGATACACCGAGGTGCAAGTGATCGAAGGCGGCACCCGAGCGTGGGAGAGCGCCGGCCGCGCACTGGAAGACGGCCTGGAAGGCACGGGCGTCTCCACCGAGGACGCGCAAGCCGACTTCGGCCACAGCGTGTGGAGGGGCGCCTTGGGCAAGTCCCGCGAGGACATGGAACGCTACCTGTCCTGGGAGATCGACCTCGTCAAGGACGAGCCGGCAGACTCGCGTTCGTAGCGCACGGCACGGAACCGAGAGTCTGATTCGACGGAACGGGCGCCGGGGATGTCGAAACCAGGTCCCCGGATCAACCGGAGCGACGGGAGTCTGCCCGGGTTTCGAACGCCTCTGACAATCACGGACCCGGAAGCCGGGTCGGCAGGCTGTGGAACAGATACGATCCCACGAAGCCCACCAGCGGCGGCAGCGCCAGGCTCGCCACGAAACGCACCGCCGATATCTCGAAGCCCAGGATGGGGATCTCCCAGATGACCAGGCGGTGAAGCCCGAGCAGGGACCAGGCCGTCAGGTAGGCGATGATGGGACCCGAGCCGGCCCCGGAGTGAAGCAACGAGGCGACGATGGGAAAGTGCATCATCGGCCCACCCGGCGTGAAGGTGCCCGCCACCGTGCCGATCAGGAGCCCTTTGAGCCCCGAGCCTTCGCCGATCCACACAGAGATCAGGTCGGTGGGGAGGATGACCTGGATCAGGCCCGCCACGGTGAAGGCGAAGATCATCTTTGGGAGCGTGGCCATGAGAAGCTGGCCCCCGCTCGACAGGCCTTCCAGCGCCCTGTGCGCACCGTAGGAATAGAGCACGAACACGCCGACGACGATGCTAGCCCCGAACATGAACCAAAAGCCGCCGTCCATACCGAGCCTCCCTGCCAAACCACGCTTTCTTCCGCGCACGCGATGCATGTTTCCCTGACCTCCGAAACCGCCTTCTTGACTCCCGAGACCACCGATCAGCGAAAGAATTTGTGACCCGTCACCCACGACTCCAAGTGCATTCCAAGAGCTTGGGCCTTCATCGCCCGCGGTTTAACGTCGGTTGATTTGCACCATCCAATAAGCCCGCTATTGGACCCCAATGAGACCCCCTAAGCCCCCCCAAGGCCAAGGAGTCTATTTGCCTTGTCCCGGTCCACATCGTCTCCATCTGGCCGCCAGTCCACGACCAATTGACTCCGCCAAACCACGATTACTCGGACTCTCTCGATCTCTGGAAATGCCGGCGGATCTATCCGTTGTATCTCGGCGCTTACCTCCTCCAGCGTCCGTTCGCTCACTTGCTGGCCCACGATGATGCCTTCCGGCGTGACGCCGAACAACACGTACCCACCGCGCCGATTGAGCATGGCGCACACTCCGCATCAATCCATCGACGGATGATAACGGGATTTTGTGGCCAATCAAACGGCTCGATTCGCCGGTACTGCGTCAGTTTCAAGTGCTGCGGAAAGGCCGGAAGCACAGCCTGTGGGCACCCGCAACGATCCCGGCGGCAAGAAGATGGCAGCGCACCGACTTTCTCACCAGACCAGCCTCAGCCTTGGGCGTTTCTAGCCCATGCTTGACACAAACGGAATGCCGATTGTAGTTCTTTAGGCTCAGAGCATCACACCGGGATCGAGGACGCGCATGCTGACCAGAGAAGACAACGACACATTGACACAAGTCGGCCCGGGCACGCCCATGGGCGCGCTGATGCGGCGCTATTGGGTGCCGGTGGTCCTTTCCAGCGAGCTGGAGGCCGGGGGGCGCACCAAGAGGGTGCGCATCCTGGGGGAGAGCATGGTGGCGTTCCGCACGACACGGGGCGAGGCCGGCCTGCTGGGCGAGTTGTGCTCGCACCGGCGCGTGTCGCTCTATTACGGGCGCGTCGAGCCGGACGGGTTGCGCTGCTGCTATCACGGCTGGAAGTACGGCCTCGACGGCCGCTGTCTGGAGATGCCCAACGAGTCGCCGGAGACCGACTTCAAGCATGCCGTGCGGCATCCCGCCTACCCCTGCCGCGAGCGTGGCGGGGTGGTGTGGGCGTTCATGGGCGATCCCGCACACATGACCGAGTTGCCGGACTTCGAGTGGTTGGGGCTGGCGGACAACCAGCGCTTCATTTCCAAGTACTACCAGAGCAACAACTACTTCCAGGCACTGGAAGGCGGCATCGATTCCAGCCACATCTCGTTCCTGCACGCGCCGCTGGACACCACGGACCGCCGTTCCCTGGAGAGCCTCGAGAAAGCCGGCTTCGGCGTGGACACCGCGGTGGGCACCACGGACCGGAGCCCGCGCTTCGAGGTGGTGGACACGGACTACGGCGTCATGATCGGCGCCCGGCGGAATGCCGCCGACGACCATTACTACTGGCGCATCACGCAGTTCCTCATGCCCTTCTACACCATGCCGCCGCCCCAGGACGAGGACCCGATCCTGCACTCGCACGCGTGGGTGCCGGCGGACGATGAGCACCTCATCAACTGGACCATCACGTGGCATCCCACGCGCCCGTTGAGGGAAGAAGAACTCGCGTCCCTGGCCGACGGCTTCAGTTCCCACATCACGCGGTTCGGCCCGCCTACCAACGAGCCTTACGGCGACGTCCGCCCCGCGGCAACGCCGGACGACGACTACGGCATGGACTGGGAGGCGCACCGCACGCGGATGTTCTGCGGCATTCCCGGTTTCGGCATGCAGGACCGTGCCATGACCGAGAGCCAGGGTCCCATCTTCGACCGCACCCTGGAGCGCCTTGGCACCAGCGACACCGCCATCATCAAGGTACGCAAGTGCCTCATCGACTCGGCCAGGATGCTGCGGGAGGGGCAAGCGGACCCGCCGGGCCTGGACCCGCGGCTTCACCACGTCCGCGCCACCTCGGTGCGGCTGCCCCGGGACGCGGTATGGGTCGAGGCGGTACAGGACCGCGTGAACATCGCCTCGTAGGTCGCGGGCGTCGTTACCAGGGAACACCTTGAGCCCAGCCGGCGGCGGAAACAGTGACAACACCGACGTTTTAAGAACGTGACGTTTGAAGAGTACATGGCCGTGCCCTACGTGCTGCGCGTGGCCGCGGTCCGGGGGGCCGACGGACGGTGGCTGCGACGGGCCGAGTACCCGGAGTTCCCGGGTTGCTTCGGCGAGGGGCTGTCACCGGAGGAGGCCCTGGACGACCTCGACCGCAACCGCGAGCGCATGGTGCGCGAGCTTCTCGCCGCGGGCACGGACATCCCGGTGCCGCGCCCTCCGCTGGAGAGGCTCATGAGGGGCGGGAGACAGGGTGTGTAACACCTCGCTCCTGCGACAGGACTCCGCCACGCCACGGAACGGCGCCGGCCCCCGCGAATCGTCATGCCCGCGAAAGCGGGAATGACGATTCGCCTGCCTGACGATTTTGCACACCCTGTTCGGTGGGCATGACATTGGGCCGTTGACAACATGGAGAGAGGAGACTTGCCTTGAGCTTTGGAATGAAACAGGCGCGGGCGCTGGTGGATGCGGGCATCCGCGTGGCTGAAGAAAAGGGTTACCTGGTGACGGTCACGGTGGTGGACGCCAGCGGCAACTTCATGTGGGCCGGGCGCATGGACGGAACCAAGTTCGTGGCGCCGGACATCGCCCGCGGCAAGGCCTTCGCCGCCGCGGCCTTCCGCCAGAGCACGGGGGGTCTGGAGGAGAAAGCCAACCCCAAACCGGTGTTCTACGCCGGCGTCCAGATCATACACGACGGCCGCATGGCCATCGGCCAGGGCGGCTTGCCCGTCTGGATGGGCGACGAAGTGGTGGGCGGCATCGGCGTGAGCGGCGCCGCGCCGCACGAGGACGAGGAAGTGGCCGCCGCGGCGCTCGAGGCGGAAGGCTTCACGTTCCCGGCGGCCGACGTGGCCATGCGCTCGGCCCTGGGCCACTCACGGTAACCGGCGCGTGGGCCGCCTCCAGGACAAGGTCGCGTTCATCACCGGCGGCGGCGGGGGCATCGGCGGCGCCACCGCCATGCTGTTCGCCGAGGAAGGGGCTCGTGTGGCCGTCGTCGACCGCGACGGTACCGCCGCCGAGGCCGCCGCCGCGGCGATTCGAGAGCGGGCTCCCTCGGCGGACATACTTGCGCTTGCGGCCGACTTGAGCGCCGAGGCCGAGGCGCGCCGGGCGGTGGCCGCCGCGGGCGCCCACTTCGGCGGACTGGACATCCTTGTCAACGTCGCCGGCATCCGGGTCTACGGAGCCTTGGCCGATGCCGAGAAGGACTCCTGGGACTCCATCCTGGCGGTCAACCTCATGGCCACGGTCCACTGCTGCAAGGCGGCCGTACCGCTGCTGCGCGCCCGGAACGGCGGCAGCATCGTCAACGTGTCTTCGGTGTTCGGGGTTACCGGGCGTGCGGGGATGGGGCAGTACGACGTCACCAAGGCCGCGGTGGTGAGCCTGAGCCGGACCCTGGCCATCGAGGAGGTAGGGCACGGCATTCGCGTGAACACCGTGTGCCCCGGCCCCACCATCACGCCCTTCCACATTGCGCGCGCGGAGGCACGCGGGGTCGGCGAGGACGAACTGCGCCGAACGGGCGCGCAGCACACGCTCATGAAACGCTGGGGGGAGCCGCGGGAAGTGGCGTGCACGATCCTGTTCCTGGCCTCGAACGAATCGTCGTTCGTCACCGGAACCACCCTGGTGGTGGACGGCGGCGCATCCGCCGCCAGCGCGTAGCCCGTCGCTCCCCCGGTTGGCTTGATCCGCGGATCGAATTGGAAGGCGTAGCGCAGGCCGACCGGGCACCGGGGCCCGAGTCGGCTTGCGCCGTTGCCGTGCTGCCTGACAAGTCTGCCGGTCGCGGTCAGTCCGCGAGCGGCACCACCGCGAACACGTGCGGCTCGTCACCGATGACCCGGCTCTGGTGCCCTCGACCGGTGAGGTCGTCGGCGAGCATGATGTCGCCGGCCTGAAAGCGCCGCACCTCTCCCCCGCCGCACTCGATGTCCCACGCGCCCGAAAGCGTGAACAGGTATTGCCGCCGGGGCGCCGGATGCCATTCGAGCAGCACGCCGGGCGGGACCCGGCGCACGTTGACGCTCTTGGCGGCCCCCAAGGCTGCGCTTTCCATCTGGCGATCAGGTTCGAACTTGAGGTCGATATCCTCGAAATGGGATTCGCCGTCATCCCCGGTGTAGAGTCTCACTGCCTGCATGCAGGCTCCCCTTTCCCACCTTGCACGGGCGTTCTCGCGCCGTGACGATTACTTGCCCAAGGACTTCTTGAAGACTTCGCCGTGGTCCTCGATGAGGCCGTAGAAGCCATTGAGCATGTCCGTCCAATCCTGACCTACCACGGGCTCGATCTTGGCCTTCATCTGCTTGAACCGCGCCAGGACGTCGGGGTCCTTGGTGGCCGCGTTGAACGCCTTCTGGAGGATCTCCAGCCGGTCCTTGGGCATGCCCGGCGGAGCCGTCACCACGCGGTGGGAAGCCAGCACGGTCAACTCCGGATGCCCCAGCTCTCCGATGGTCGGAACGTCGGGGAACTCCGGCGAGCGTTCTTCCAGGTACACCCACAGGGGCCGCAGGTGGCCGTCATGAACAAACTGCATCTGCCCCGGGGAATCCAGGCCCAGGCCCCGCGCGTGCCCTTCTCCGCGCACGATGCCCATGTTGGCGGCAGGCGCGCTCGGATAGCCCAGAACGAACCGGTGCTTGAACTTCAGGACCGAAGCGGTCAGGGCCGCCGTGACCCACGCCGTGCCGCCGACCCCTACACCGGTGAGCAGCACCTCGTCGGCCGCCTGCAGGTCCTGCAGACTCTTGAACGGGGTGTTGGCGCCCACGGCCCACACATACGGGCCCGAGGAGATCTGTCCGATCCAGGAGAACTCCTTCAACCGATAGTGCGGCTTGGGCTTGTCGAACAACTCGGAGACGATGGCTCCCGGAATGTTGACGGTCGAGATGGTGTAACCGTCGGGCTTGGCCGCCCAGGTCAGGTTCCAGGCAATGTTGCCGCCCGCTCCCGGCCGGTTGCGGATGATGACGTTGACCCCGAGGGCCTTCTTCATTCCCAGGATCATGGCCCGGCTGTGAAGATCGAACCCTCCGGCGGGACCATACGGTATCAGCCAGGTGATGGTTCTGCTCGGGTACTTGTCCGCCGCCAATGCAACACTGGCCGGCGCGGCCATCCACAAGACGGCACACAGCAGGGCCCATCCGATGAGTTTGCGCAACATGAAAACCTCCTTGGCTGCAGCATTGCCCGTTAAACCCTGGCGCGGTCGGCGCCTACCCGCCTGGTTGCGTGTATACGGGGTATTGGGGCCGCATGCCTATCACAAGCGCCTTTCTCCTGTCAACGCGAGGCCGAGGGAAGCGCACCGCGCGAAGGGTCGCACCCACATCCGCGAGCAGCGCGCCGGATGCCGGGGGCCGTTCGTACTGTAGCAGGAGTCGTCCGCACATCCGCGACGAGCACGCACGCAGTGCCGGTCAGCCGGCGGCCAACTCGTTCTTGAAGTAGCTCAGGTCCCCCTGCCCTTCGCGCAGGATGGCGATGCGGTCGTCCACCAGCGAGATCACGCTGGACGCCAGCACCGGGAGCGTGCCGCACTCCATGATGAGATCCACCCGGTGCCCGAAAATGGTCTCGAGGTCGGCGGGGTTCGTCACCACCTCCTCGTTGCTCTCGTTGGCGCTGGTGCTCACCACGGGATTGCCGAGCTGTTCCACCAGCGCCAGCGGCACGGGGTGGTCGGGGATGCGGATGCCCACCGTCTTCTGCTTGGACTGGAGCACCCTGGGGGTCTCCTTGGTGGCGGTGAGCACGAAGGTGTAGGGCCCTGGCAGAAACCGCTTCAGGATGCGATGCACGAAGTTGGACACGTGGCCGTAGCGGCTCACCTGCACCAGGTCGGAGCACACGAAGGACATGGGCTTGTCGGCGTCGCGCCCCTTGATGCGGCGGATGCGTTCCACCCCGGCCTTGCTGGTGACGTCGCAGCCCAGGCCGTAGATGGTGTCGGTGGGATAGACGATGACGCCGTCGCGCTTGAGCACCTCGACGGCGCGGTCCACGTGCCTTCCCTTGAGGTGATGGGGGTCGATGCTGAGGGTCGTGGCCATGAGAGGTCTCCCGCAAAAGGTCGATGATGGCCGGAATTCAGGGGGAGGACACGTCCGTCCGCCGCGTCATGAAGAGGTCCACCGGCAGCCGGGTGCCCAGTTTGCGCTTCTTGGCCTCCTCCAGCACAAGGTGGCCGATGGCGGCGAACTGGACGCCCATGCCGCAGTTGTTGTTGTGATGCGTGATCTCGGAGGCGGTGGTGCGGCCGGCGATGGCGCCGATGACCAGGTCCCCCAGCTCGTGGATCTGTTCCCAGCCGATGATGCCCTTGCGGATCGGCGACATGAGTTCCGGCTGCTCGTCGATCTCCACCTGCTCCTTGGAATTCACCACGATGAGGTCGCAGTTCTCGATGGCGGCGTCGTCCAGCTCCCGGCGCTTGTCGAACCAGTCCGGACCGATCATGGACACGAGATGCGTGCCCGGCTCCAGCAGGTCGCCGTCGAACACCGGGTCGCCGGAGTTGGTGGCGGTGACCACGATGTCCGAATCGTGGACCACGTCCTCCGGACGCCGCACCGCCCGCGCCTTCACGCCGTAGCGCTCGGTCACTTCCGCGGCGAAGCGCTTGCGGTTTTCTTCGCGGAGGGAGAACACCTTGACCTCCCGGATGTTCCGCACCGCGCACAGCGCCGAAACCTGTCCGTGGGCCTGGGTGCCGCTGCCGAAGATGCCCAGCACCGAGGCGTCCGGCCGCGCCAGGTACTTCGCCGCCACGCCACTGGTGGCGCCCACGCGCAGCGCCGACAGGTAATGGTCGTGGACGATGCCCTTGAGCGCGCGCTCCCTGATGCTGAAGAGCAGCACGAAGCCCGAGAAGTCGCCGGGGAACTCCATGCGGCTGGCGCCACCGACGTTGCGGAAACGGATCTGCGACGAATCGAGGCGGACGGCCGCCGTATCGAACGCCGGCACGGCGCCGGGAATGACGTTCAGCCAGTACCAGGTCCGTTCCTGCCCCTCCAGAGGCATGTGCAGCCGGCGCCGCGGCATCCCCTCCGCGATCTTCCGGCCCAGCTCGACGTAGGCCGTTTCCACGGCCTCGACGATCTCCCCCATGTCGAGGAGACCCTCCATGTCCTCGTTGGTCAGGACCCTTACATCGTCGTCAGGCATGGTGCGGTTCCCCACGGACAGCCCCGTGGCCGTCCCTTGTTTCGATGCTCGCAGGTTCTTGCGTTTCGCGATCCGCGCCCGCTTGCGACGGCCGCGCGCCATCGTGTTCAACGTAAACCGACGGGCAACGAACCGTCAACCAACTGCAGGACCATCATTCAAAAGTCGGTCTGTCCTTGAAAGTCACCTTCCCACGCGTCGTCATTCCCGCGAAACAGGCTGCGTCAAAACTCCATCCGAGAGAGGCAACAGCTCCCGAATCGTCATTCCCGCGGAAGCGGGAATCCAGGCGGGGTGGAGTGGGGAAACGCCGTGTCGAGAGCCCCTCCAAGACCCCTGGATTCCCGCTTTCGCGGGAATGACGATTCGGGTTGTAGGGGGCTTCTGTAACTAGCTGAATTCATTGAACAAGATTTTATTCTCATATCAATGACGACGCGAGGGAGAGGTGACTTTGAATAGCCCTGCAGCCAACGGCGGGAAATCCAATCATCGCCTGCCTCGCATGAATGCACAATAAATTGATGGTAAAGTCACAAGTTGTGGCGCATCCCAGAAAAACAGCCGGACGCTCCGGCTCGGTCATGCCCTGAAAGGACAAGGATCTTGAAGAGTACGGGTTTCCGAGCAACCATCGCCGTCATCATTTGGGCTCTCGGCACGATTCTCCCGGCCGTCCACGCGCTTGCCCAGCACAAGGTTCCGCGGGACGCCGACCTCATCGCTCAACTCAAGGAGAACGCTGCCCGGTTCGAGTACTCCATCGGCAAGCCGGGTGGAACCTTGACCCTGTCGACGATCTCCGGTCCGAAGACGTTCAACCTCGCCATCTCGACGGAAACGTCCTCCACCCAGATTCTCGACTACGTATTCGAAGGACTCGTCGAGACCTCCTGGCTCACCGCCGAGGTGGAGCCGGCCCTTGCCGAACGCTGGGAGTCCTCGGAAGACGGGCTCGTGTGGACCTTCTTCTTGCGCCAGGACGTGCGATGGGCCGACGGGGCTCCTTTTTCGGCAGACGACGTCGTCTTCACTTTCACCAAGATCATCTACAACGACGCCATCCCGGCGTCGGCCCGGCCGGGCCTCACCATCCGCTATCGCGACGACGCCACGCAGGCGTGGGAAAAGGGCCAGCTCGAAGTCGAGAAGATCGACGATCACACGGTGCGCGTCACCCTGCCGGTGCCGTTCGCGCCCTTCTTGCGCGCCATGGGCACCTCCATCTATCCCAAGCACATCCTGGAAAAGCACGTCGACGACGGAACGTTCACGTCCACGTGGGACGTCGGTACGGAGCCGGGCGACATCATCGGCACCGGCCCCTTCGTCATCGAGCGCTATGACGCGGGCGAGCGCATCGTCCTCAAGAGGAACCCACGATACTGGCAACGCGACGCGGCCGGAAACGCCCTGCCGTACCTGGACCGTATCGTCTACCTGGTGGTGCCCAACCAGGCCACGGCACTGTTGAAGTTCCAGGCAGGTGAAACCGACTTCCTGCAAGTAGCGGGCGAGCATTACCCGATCCTGAAGCCGCAGGAAACGGCGAAGAACTTCACCCTGTACAAGCGGGGACCGAACTTCGGCACCACCTTCCTCGCCCTGAACATGAACGCCGGCAAGAACCCCAACAACGACGCCCCGTTCGTGGAACCCGTCAAGCTGAAGTGGTTCCGGACCCTGGCCTTCCGGAAGGCGCTGGCGCACAGCATCGACAAGGACAGCATCATCGACAACGTCATGAACGGACTCGGCTATCCGCAGTGGGCGGCGGTGAGCCCCGCGGCCGGCGACTTCCACAATCCCAACGTGACGCGTTACCCGTACGATATCCGCAAGGCCAATGCGCTGCTCGACGGCCTGGGATGGTTCGACGTGGACGGCGACGGCGTGCGGGAAGATGCCGAAGGCAACAGTCTCGTCTTCAACCTTGCCACCAACTCCGGGAATACCGTGCGGGAACGCGTGTGCACGCTGTTGAAGCAGGACCTGGAAAGGATCGGCATCCGCGTCAACCTCAGGTTCCTGGAATTCAACAAGCTCGTGTCCCAGCTCACCAGCACCTACGATTGGGAAGCCATCGTCATCGGCTTCACGGGCGGGGTGGAGCCGCACCATGGCATCAATTTCTGGCACTCCAGCGAACGGCTCCACTTGTGGTTCCCGAACCAGGAGGTGCCCGCCACGGAGTGGGAGAAACGGATCGACGATCTCTTCGTCCGCGGCAGCCGCGAGCTGGAGCACCGCAAGCGGGTGGCGCTCTACCGGGAGTTCCAGCAGATCGCCTCCGATCACGTCCCCGTGGTCTACACGGCGCTCGCCGAACGGATCACGGCACTCCGGAACCGCTTCGGCAACGTGACGCCGACCCTTTTCGACCTGTTCGACGCGCGCAGACTTTACCTGGAATGACCGGTGTTCCGCCTCCGGTCCGGGCCATGCTCACTGAGAAGCGGACGATCCGAACATGACCGCATACATCGCAAGGCGGCTGCTGATCACGATACCGTCACTCTTCGCCCTGACCTTCGTGATCTTCATGATCATCCAGATCGCTCCCGGGGACTACTTCAACCAGTGGGCCTTGCAGCCGGACCTCGACCAGCGGCAACTGCGCCAGTGGAAACGCGAGTTCGGCGCGGACAAGGGCTGGGGCACCCAGTACCTGCGATGGCTCCGCGGCGTGCTGTTCGACGTTCGTTTCGCGAGGGAGCGCGTCCGCATCGCCGACTTCGAATACGTCGACCTGGCCGCCAACCGGAGAGCCTACGAAATCTCCGGCAGCGCCACGCCCATCCTCGTGCCGCTCCCCGAAGACGGCACCTTCGGCCTTGCCTTCAATTTCGACGCGCCCGGAGAGACCGGCGTGCTGGGGAAGACGGACAACCCCAACACGGCCAGCCGGCGGCCCGGCAATCACTGGTCCGGCGATGACTTCCAGTCCGTCGAATTGGAACTCCGCAACGACCGGGTGGGCGGGGCGGACGTTTTCCTGCGCATCCAGGACAGCAACGGGAAAGCGTTCCAGGAGCGCCGCTCCATCGATACGGACGAGCCCGCGGCCATCGCGCTGACCGACGCCGATTACGCCCGGTTCGGAGTGGACCGGAACAGGCTCAGGGGGATGTTCCTGTTCGCGCGACAGCACGGCGGCCGCCCCGCGGTGCTGGAGGTCTCCTGCCGGACGGGGGACACGGCCGTGGCCGCCGTGCGCCATGCGCTGGACCCGGCGCGCCGCCTGCCCCTGGTCCGCAATGCCATCCCGGCGGGGTTCGGCGATCTCGGCCGCTGTGACGGCGTCGGCTTCAGGATCATTCCGTCCCCGGCGCCGCCCATGACGGCGACCGTGACGTTCCGGGACCTGGACGCCAACGGCTACGCGACGGACGTGCTCCTGCCCCCCGGCGTCACCACGTCCCTCTCGGTGGACTTCACGGAACTTCACGCCGCCGGTCTGGACACCACGCGCATGGGGCCGATCTCGTTCCGCGGCGATGTCCCGGGGTCGCTTTTCGTCGACGAGATCCGGCTCGAGAAGGCCGGCAGCGGTTTCCACGTCGGCGCGCCGGACTTCGGCAAGTCCATCGCCAACCGCCAGCCCGTCTGGACCACCATGTGGCCCTTCCTCAAGAACACCATCCTGTTGAACGTGCTGGCCATTCTCTTCACCTGGCTGCTGTCGCTGCCCATCGGCATCTACTCCGCCACCCATCCCTACTCCTGGAGCGACAAGGCCTTCGGCTTCATGGCCTACATGGGCATGGCCGTCCCCTCGTTCTTCCTGGCGCTGTTGCTGCTCTACGGCGCATCCCTGACCTATGACCTCGACCCCGCCAACCCGTTCTACGAATTGCTCCCCATCGGAGGGCTCACGTCCGCGAACTACCATGACCTCGGCACGTGGGGCCGCATGACGGACCTGGCGCGCCACCTGGTCCTGCCGGTGCTGGTGCTGGGAACCGGCGCCATGGCGGCGCTGGTGCGGGTGCTGCGGGCGGAGTTCCTGGACAAGAGCCACATGCAGTTCGTCGTCACGGCGCGAGCCAAGGGCCTGTCCGATACCATGGTGAACTACAAGCATATCCTGAGAAACGCCGTGACCCCGTTCGTGGCGGGCTTCGGCTCCCTTCTGCCCACCCTCATCGGCGGTTCGGCCCTGGTGGAGATCGTTTTCGGCTACCCCGGCATCGGGCAACTGATGCTGACCGCCGTACGCTCCTACGACATCTACGTGGTCATGGCCAGCTCGCTGGCGGGGGGATTCCTGCTGATCATCGGCAATCTCCTTGCCGACATCCTGCTGGCTTGGGTCGATCCACGCATCAGCTACCGGTAGCGTCCATGCCGCCCGAACCCGACAACGCGCTCCGCCAACAGCGCGGCGCACCCGGCTCCCGCTCTCCGGTCCGCCGCACCCTGTCCCGTCTGAGGCGCAACCGCCTGGCCATGCTGGGATTCTGGATCCTCGTGTTTCTCTACGGCACGGCCCTGTTCGCGGACTTCCTCTCACCCCATCACTATGCCGCCAGCGCCCGCAAGAAGGCCTATCATCCGCCCATGATCACCTGGATCCACGTCTTCGACGAGAACGGCCTGACGTGGCCGTACGTGCGCAACAGCGCCTTCGAGTTCAACGAGAACCAGCGCAAGGTCTACCGCGAAGTGCCGGGCACGGCCTACCCCATCGGAATCTTCGTCACCGGAGACCCCTACCGCTTCCTCGGGCTGATGGAGACACGAACCCACCTGTTCGGCCTGCGCGGCGTGGAGGACATTCCTCACACCGACCCCAACCGGCCCATGCTGTTCCTGCTCGGCTCGGACAATTTCGGCCGCGACGTCCTTTCCCGCCTGCTGCACGGCGGCCGCGTCTCCCTGTCCGTGGGACTGGTGGGAGTGGCCATCACGTTCGTCCTGGGAATGCTCATCGGCGGCGCCTCCGGCTATTTCGGCGGCCGCACGGACATGCTGATTCAAAGGCTGTGCGAAATGCTGATGATGGTGCCGGGCTTCTATCTGCTGCTGGCCCTGCGCGCGGCGATTCCCGCGGACTGGACGTCGTTCCAGACCTACCTGGCCATCGTGGTCATCCTGAGCTTCATCGGTTGGGCCAGCCTTGCGCGGATCATCCGCGGCCTCGTGCTGTCCATCAAGGAAATGGACTACGTCACGAGCGCGCGGGCCATGGGCCTTCCCCACGCGCGCATCATCGTCCGCCACGTCCTCCCCAACACGTTCTCGTACGCCATCGTCGCCGCCACCATGTCCATCCCCGGTTACATCCTGGGGGAATCCGGGCTGAGCCTCATCGGTCTGGGCATCCAGGATCCGGAGGCATCCTGGGGCAACATGCTGGCCCTGGCCATGGACATCGCGCAGATCCGGTTCCACCCGTGGGTGCTCATCCCCGGCGTCCTGATCTTCATCACGGTGATGGCGTTCAACTATATCGGCGACGGTCTCAGGGACGCGCTCGACCCGCACGGGGTGCGGCAATGAGGTTCAAGCGGCGGAGCAGGGTTATCGGAAACCTTACGAATACGTCATTCCCGCGAAAGCGGGAATCCAGAGGTGGTGTTGCGGCGGCTCCATTGCCCCAAGCCCCGCCCCGCCTGGATTCCCGCTTTCGCGGGAATGACGTATTGGAGGGTCGGGAATGACCGCACAGTCAACGCCGGCCCCGGCGCCGCAACGCCCGCGGCGTGAACTGGCCCGGGTTCATCTCGATGTCGAAACGCCCCGGCTCGTATTCGTTGGTCAGCCCCTTGACCAGATAGCGCCCGTTCTGGAGGTCGTATATCGACATGCCGGTGCTCCACAGCACCGGCACCTGGTAATGGTTGACGATGTAGGCCTGACTGACCCGCCACATCTCGCCGCGGGCATCGTACTGGTCCACCACCGCGATCTGCCAACTGTCCTCGTCGAGATAGAACGTGCGCCGGGGAAAGATGTGCCGGGTGCCAGCCTTCAGACGCGCCTCCACCACCCAGACCCGGTGCAGCTCGTAGCGGGTCAGGTCGGGGTTGATGTGGCCCGGCTTCAGGACGTCGTCGAAGCGGTAGCGGTCGCTCGCGAGCTTGTAGCTGTTGTACGGGATGTAGATCTCCCGCTTCCCCACCAGCGTCCAGTCGTAGCGGTCCGGCGCGCCGTTGTACATGTCGGCCTGGTCGTTGGTGCGCTGGCCGTCGGAGCCCGTGCCGGGATTGTCATAACCGATGTTGGCCGCGCGGCGGACGCGACGCTGGCCGGGATTGTAGACCCACGCCTTGCGCGGCTCCGCCGCCTGGTTCAGGGTCTCGTGGACCAGGACCAGCGCGCCCGCCAACCGCGCCGGGGACAGCACTTCCTGGAGGAAGTAGGCGAGCTTGTTGTCGATGTTCTCCGTGGTGGCCCCGGGCTGCTGGTAACCCCACAGCACCTGCTCGCGGATCTGCACCATGACGTAGGCGCCGTCGGCCGTGGGCGCGGCCTGGCCGCTGGTGACGCGCACGGACTTGCCGCGGTAGCGCAGCAGGTGGTTCCAGATGGCCTCGAGCCCGTTCTTGGGAATCGGGAACGGGATGCCCTCGGCGGCGTTCACCACCCCGTTGCCGTCACCGGTAAGCATCGCGGTCGTGGCGTTGGCAATGGTGCGCTCGTAGATACGCGGCGGCACCGACGCCGTGCGCCGCGTCGGGTACACGGGCATCCGGTAGGTTTCGGGATAGCGCCGCAGCACCGCGATCTGACCGGGCGTGAGGTTCGCCTCGTACTGTCTGAAATTGTCCGCGGTGATGGTGAAGAGCGCCTTGTCGTCCGGGAACGGATCCACCAGGCGCTTTCCGCGCCGATAGCCGGGCGGCGGTTTCGTGATGCCGCCCTCCCAGGCAGGGATGGTACCGGACTCGTTGCCCGCCTTTTCCGCGCCCAGGGGCGTCAACTCCGCCCCCAGCCGGGCAGCCTCGTCGGCCGTCACCTTGGCCGCCGCCGGCGCCGCCGCCAAGACCGCCCATGCCAACACGGTCGCCGCAATGGTCTGTCGCGCAATCATGTCATCCAGATCCCGTCCGTCAAAAGGAATAGCTCACCGTGAACGATACGAAGTCGCGATCCCCTAGTAGATTGTGCTGGCCGGCGCCGAAAAAGTTCGTGTAGGCGAGTTGCGCCTGCCACGACAAGAGGTAGCTCGCCTCAACCGACAGGGTCACCGTCTTGCGCCCCTCCACGAAGTTGCCGATGGGCCTCGGCGCGGTGCCGTTGACGTCTTGGGCGAAGGCGACCTGCGGCGCCAGGTTCACCGGCCCCAGGGCATTGCTGTAGGCACCCCGCAGCACGGCCCGGTAGCCCCACGAGAACGGATCGGCGAAGCCGGTCTCCTGGGTCACCGGCTGGATTCCGCGGGCCGTGAAGATCGGATTACCGCTGGTCCAGGTGCCCGTTCCATCGTAACGAAGCTCCGACTTGTCCTCCATGCCCCGGACCTGGGTGAAGCCGGCCTCCGCCAGCACGACCCATCCGTCGGCTCCGAGCATGGGGGCCAACGCCCTGGACACCGCGAGAGTTCCCTGCACGACGTCCTTGCGTTTGAAGCCCCGAACCTCATCGCCCGCTCTCGCTTCGCCGGTCTGGCTGTCCCTGAGCCATACCCCCGTCTGAGCTCGCCTCTGCCACAGTAGTCGTGCGGCTCCTTGTACGGTCGGGGGCGGCGGGCCGAGTCGCCCAAGTGGACTCATCGCGGAAAAGACGAGTTCCGCGTTGTCGATCTGGAGCGGCTGTTTCCGGCGATAGGCGACCTCGCCCTGTATCGTGAAACCGCTGGCGCCGAGTTCGCCGTTGAAGCTCAACCCCATGAGGTCGATGCCCTCGGGGAACTCTCGGAAATACCGGATGGAGCCGGCAAAGCCGGTACAGTTGATATCACGGGGATCACACCTGAGACTCGCCGGGTTGCCCGCGTGAAGGGACACCAGCGGCAGACGGCTATGAATTCGCGCGTAATAGAGTCCAAGCTCGGCATCGTTCAAGGCTGCCGCGAAGTAGCGCAGGGCCACGCCGAACTGTCCCTGATCGCCGGCATCACGGTCGGGGGCCCGGGGCACGCGCGAGCAGAGCCCCAGGCTGGTGGCGCCGGGAGCGCACGCCGGGTCGCGTGCGCCGTCCCTGTCATCCCCTTTTGCCGGACTATTTTCGGTCTTTCCACGGCCGAGCCCGAGATGGACGGTGTCCGCCCCGGGCCCCACGATGTCGCTGGTGGAGAAAAACGTGCCTTGCGCTTCGACTTCGGTGTGGTTCCAACGGAACTGGTAGAAGCCTTCCAGGGAGAAGCTGTCGCCGAGGCCCATCTTGACGTTGGCCGCGGGGACCGGCACGAGCACGTCACGCAACTCTGCGCCGGCGACCCGGAGTTTGGCAATGTCGGCCGGGTTGATGGAGTTGATGCCGCCGCGCAGGAAGACGCTCTCGCCCCAGCTCATCACCTGGTTGCCCAATCGGACCGAGACCGGCACGGCGCCGGCGTCGAAGTCGCCGGCCACGTAGGCGTCCAGCAACTGGAAGTCGCGTCCGGCGTGCCGCTTGGCGGCGGCGGGCAGGGCCGTGCGCTCGGTGTCTCCGTCGGCGACCACCTGGTCGTAGAAGTACAGCACCCGCCCGAACAGGCTCAGCTCCGCGCCCGGATTCTCCAGGTTGAGCTGCAACTCGTGGTTCACCTTGGTGTTGAGGGAAACGAGGTCGCCGCGGTCGTAGTTGAGGTTGCCGTCGTCGCTATTGAAGGTGTACGCATTGCCGCCGCTGGCCCGACTGAACAGGAGTTCATCGCGTCCGGACACCCGCATGGCCGCTCCGATGGAGACGGTGGTGTCGAAGTACCCGGTGACGCCGCTGTCGTTGGCGGGGAGCGGCAGCGCGGCGGCGGACCCGGGGTGGAACAAACCCGCCGCGATCATCAGGCCCGCGAGCACCCGTGCCGCGGGCGCCCACGGCCGTCCGCGGCGGTGGCGCGAACCGATGAGAAACGCCCATCTCGTCATCATAAGGCCATTCCTTCCCGTCCGAGGTTCAACCCTGCCGGCCCGCCCATGAATCAACGGGCGTGTCGTCGTCCTTGCCGCGGAGCGTCGTGGTGCAAGATGCCGTGCCGCGGCTCCACGGGAATGAGGGCGATCCGCTACGCCCGTGGCGCCTTCGCGGCCTGTCGGAGCGCCGCGTAGAAATCCTGATACGGTGTCCCCGCGATCTCCTGCGGCAGGTGGCGGACAATCTCCACGGTGTAGGCACCGGGCAGCGCCACGCCCACCACGGTGCGCACCGCAAGCGGGTCGCCCGGGCCGCCGCCCTCGTGAACGACACCCACCACGTGCCGGAGTCCGTACTTCGCCCGCCCCGGCCGCAAGTCCCTCAGCACCAGCGGCGTCTCCACACCGCAGGTCACGTCGGCCGGCCGGCGCACGAAGGTGTCCCAGGCCGGCGGTTCACTGCTTGAAGCCATACTCGCTCCAGTTCTTCAGCACCTTCTCCCGCACTTCCGCCGAGAAGATCGAGTCCAGGGTCGCCTTCACCGGCGTCTCCCACTCCCGCGACCACTCTCCCGGCCACGTGCAGTCGTACAGCACCGTGGCTCCCTTTTGCGACGCGCGCTCCGCCTGGCTGTAGCACGGCGTCAGGGTGTTGGCCCGGCCCTCGTAGTGGATCACGTGGATGCCGTTGGCCGGGTGGCACTTGGTGGAGAAGGCGTGCAGCACCTTGCCCATGTCGAAGACGTCGGTGTCGGTGTCCACCAGGAAGAGCTTCGAGAGCAGCGCCCGGCGTGAGGTCAGCACCCGCAGCACCTTGCGGGCCACTTCCTGGCCGCCGTAGTCCACGCTCATGACCGCCAGGTGCACGGCCCCCTCCGGCGGCACGTAGACGTCACGCACCGGCACGCCGTGGCGCTCCAGCCGGCGTTTGATGGCCAGGGCGCCGGACAAGGCCGTCACCGTGGAGCTGTCGTCCTTGTAGCCGGTGGCGTCCACCGTGAGCACGGGCTTCTCCCGGTGCGTGATGGCGGTGGCGCGGAACAGGATGCCGTTGCCCATCTCGCCGGTGCGGTAGCCCGGGTACTCGCCGTAGGGGCCCTCCAGCCCGACCCGGTCGGGCAGCACCTCACCCTCGATGACGATCTCGGAGTGGGCCGGAACCAGCAGGTCGCTGGTCTCGCAGCGGACCATCTCCACCGGCCGCCCCCGCAGTCCGCCGGCCAAGCTCGCCTCGTCGCCCCCCAGGGCGTAGGTGGCGGCCGCGGCGAAGTGCGACAAAGGGTCGGTGCCGATGGCGATGGCCAGGGGCATGGCCTTTCCCTTTGCCGCATAGTGGTCCTGGAAAACCTTGCCCAGATGGCTCGTGGGGCGCGGGAAGCCGGTCAGGTGGTGCGCGTCGTAAACCATGAACCGGTACATGCCCCAGTTGACCCAGCCGCTGTCCACGTCCTTGGAGATGACCAGGTCCCAAGTACCCAGGTAGCGCCCGCCGTCGCCCTCGTGCAGCATGGGCGTGGGCAGGTCGAAGAGGTTGGCGTCCGCTCCCTTCCGGATCACCTGCTTGCACGGCGCTTCCCGGACCTCCACCGGATCGATGGGGTTGCCCTCGCCCTTCTCGTAGGCTTCGTAGATCTCCCGCACCGTGGCCGTGGGCGAGAGTCCGAGCGCGATGGCGATGCGCCGCCAAGTGGCCACCGGATTAACGAAGACGGAAACCTCGTCGACGTAGTCGGTCACGCGCTTGAACCACACCGCCGGCCCGTCCTTCTCACACGCCAGGCGGCTGATGGCGCCCAGCTCCAGGTCCCAGCTCACCTCCTTCTCCACTTCCACCAGGTCGCCGGACCGCCGCAGCGCCTCCACGAAGGCGCGATTGTCGTCGAAAATCATGCGCTCAAACGTAAGGGGCCGGAGTGATGATTGCAAGTGAACGGACCGCCATCGCAGGTGAACGAAATGCCTCCGGCTCGGGCCACCGTGCCCCGGGAGGACGCTCGCGTACCTCGGCGGTATCCGCCGCGCTTCGTTCTAACGGCGCCCTTCCTCCAGCGCGATCAAGGTGAAGACCTTCTTCATTGCCTGCCTCTTGAACCGGGCCGAAAGGCGGCGCATCACCTCGCCCTTGTCCTCGGACAACTTGATGCCCACCTGCCGGTATTCGTCCAGTACGCGGCTCTTGAACTCCATCTCCTCGCGCACCGCGGCGATGCACTCGTCGATGCAGGTCCTGAAGGCGTCGATCTCGTCGTCCGCGTACTCCTCCGCCAGGAGCGGATAGAGGGTCTCGTAGGTCAGCACGTCCTGGGTCTCGAACAGGTTCCAGCAGGTGGCGATGACCGCGGTCTTGTTGATGCCGCCGACCCAGTGCACCTCCTCCACGGACTCGGGCTTGCACTTGAACAGCACGGTGGCGTTGTCCCGCGTGCGCACGTACCACACGGCACCCTCCACCCCGGCAATCCTGCCGTCCTCCACCGAGCGGTTGCCGCGCTCCAGCCGTTCGCGGATCGCGCCGTACTCCGCCACCGGGTCGTTGCCCCCCGCCAGCGTGCCGTAGAGCGTCGCCGTCGGCACGCCCCGGCTGTCCAGCACCGAAGGCGACCGGGGCGTTCCATCCTCGGTGACGCCGAAGAGCAGCACACAGTCCAGCGGCTTCTCGTAGAGGATGAGATGCATGTTTCGGCCGCCGTAGAGCTCGAAGCTCAGAGAGCAGCCGTTGACGTCCACCAGCTCGGGAATGACCGGATAGCGCGCCAGCATCTCCCGCCAGAGGTCGAGGAAGTCGCCGAAACGGCCGTTCCGCAGGACGGGAGACAGGCGCAGCTTGTAGGTGAGGTAACGGCGTCCGTCCGAGTCGTGATAGCCGTAGGCGAGCACGTTGGTGCCGTCATACTTTTCGAAGATCTCGATCTCCCGCACCGGCGGAAAGTTGAACTTGCCCTGGCGGTCGAAGGGGTAGTGCAGCTTGGGAGTGGCGTAGACCACCTGCGGCGCAGGCGCCTCGTTCACGTGCGTGACCGCGAGCGCCCCGTAGCGGCGATCCGGCCTGCGCGAGAGGAAGCCGCGCAGGGCCACGTCGTTGAAGGGATCGACGACGTCGAACTCCTGGAGCCACTTGGCGTCCAGGGACAGGACTTGAGCGGCGTTTTCGATGTCTTCCATGGCTGGAACGGTACCCATGGCTAGTGTGGTGTCTGGTTAATTCGCAGCATGATCTGCGGGTCTTTTTCGCCGTCGGCTGCGTTACGTCACCCCGGGCTTGACCCGGGGTCTTCCTCGCGTGGTGCCCGCCACGTGGGGCGACCGCGGGTCGCCCCTACGGGTCATCGCGCCTTGCCGACAACGAACAATCCTCCGCATATTATGCTGCGAATCAACCAGACACCACCCTGGTGTCCTGCGTCACAAACAGCTTGATGAATCCGCTTTGTCGTCGGCAAGGCGCGATGACGAATGTCACGCCGGCCTCTTGTCCCGAATCCGCCGTACCTTGATGCGGTGCTCGACCCCGAGGGAACGGCCGAGCTCGCCGGGCGACAGCAGCACGCCCTCCATGGTGAGATTCGTCGCCACCTTGAGCTCCCGTTCCAGTTGCCGCTTGATCTCGCTGCCGGCCTCGACTCCGGGACGCATCTCCACCTCCACCATCAGCGTGTCCTGCTGTCCCACCCGGTCCACCGTGACCCGGTACTCGCGGGTGAGCTGCGGCAGCCGCTCCAAGGCGGTCTCCACCGAGGTCGGATAGAACGGGATGCCGCTCACCTTTACCATGTCGCTCAGGCGGCCCCGGAGTTTCGAGATGCGCCGGAAACCGCGTCCGCAGCCGCAGTCGTTCTCGATGAACTCGCACAGGTCCTCGATGTTGTAGCGGATCACCGGCGCCGCCTCCTTGAAGAGGCAGGTGACCACCAGCACGCCCTCCTGCCCCGGCGGCACCGGCTCGTGGGTGGCCGGATCCAGGACCTCGAAGATGTAGGCGTCCTCGTTCACGTGGTAGCCGTTCCGTTCCTCGCACTCGAAGGTGGGAGAACCGGTCTCCACGCTGCCGAAATTGTCGTAGGCGGACACGCCCCAGCGGTCTTCGATGGCCCGCCGCGCCGGCTCCGTCATGGTCTCGGAGGTATGGATCGTGCGCCGCAGGCGGAAGTCTTCCCGGAGGTCGAAGCCCTGCGCCTCGGCTACGTCGGCCAGATGGAGCACGTAGGACGGCGTCCCCGCCAGCACGGTGACGCCCCAGTCCCTGGCGATCTTCACCTGCCGCTCGCTCGGAGTGACGCTGCCGCTGCCCGTGGGCACCACCAGCGCCCCCAGGCGCATGGCGCCCTCGGAAGCCGTGAACCCGACGATGAAGAGCGTGTAGGCGAAGACGACCTGAAGGATGTCCCCTTCCCTCACTCCCTGGGCATGGAAACGCCGGCTCCACAACCGGGCGATGATGTCCCAGTCGTTGCGCGTGAAGAAGAACGGCTTGGGGTTCCCCGACGTGCCCGAGCTGGCCTGGACCCGCACTGCCGAAAAGTCCCCCTGGTAGTCGCCGAAAGGCGGATGGAGCCTGAGGCTGTCCTCGAAGTCGCTCTTGCGGATGACCGGGAGCTTTTGGATGTCGGCGGCGGTGCGGATGTCTCCGGGCTCGATGCCGCACGCCTTCCAGCGGTCCCGGTAGAACGGGATGTGGTCCCAGGAGCGCCGCACCAGGGCGGCCAGACGCTCGCCCTGGAGTTGCCGGATGACCTCCGGCGGCGCGGTCTCGATGTCATGGCTTTCGGGGGCGCCGGGATACGGTGCGGCAAAGGCCGAAGGGCCGCTACTTGCGCTGCGAAAGGACATCGTTCAGCGTTGCCTCGGCCGCATTGAACATGTCCGCAAGAACCTGCTGCCGCCGCGCTCTCAACTGTTCCACCCGCCGCCACAGCACGTCCATGATCTCGGCGACGGCTCGCTCGCGTGTCTCGGCGGAAAGGGTGACGCCGTTCCTGAACTCGTGCTTCTCCACCGTGAATTCGGCGATGTCGACGATGTTGTCGCCAGCGACGTTGAAATCCGCCGAGTCTCGAATCTTGCCGATCCTGGCTTCCATGTCTTTTGCGGCGTCAGCCATCGTTTCCTCCCCTGAGAGTTGCCTCCGCTTCTCGGGCCGCTCCATCGGACGAACGGACTAGCCGTTCTCCAATGCCTCCACCGCTGAAACCTGTGAATCGTAGACCGGGATCACCTTGTCAAAACCGCTCACTTCGACTATCGCGCGAACCCCCTCCTGGAGCGCGCAAATGGCAAACCTCTTCCCCGGACCCTTGAACTTCCTGGCAATGGTCAAGGCGACCCTCAGGCCGGCGCTGCTCAGGAAGGTCACATGCTCGAAGTCCAGGATCAAGGCGTCGTTGGAGGAGTCGACGCCGTTTTCCAACAGACGCTCGAAGAGGGTTGCGTTGGCGCTGCTGAAGCGACCGGCCAGCATGGCGATCACTATCTCGCCCTTCTGGCCCCACTTGACATCGACGTCCATGCGTTCCAACTCCTTTCGGCTCGGCGGAGTCCGAGACGGCGGGGAAATGAACGATGTCCGAGGAGACGGGACGCGCCCCCACAAGCCATGGACAGCCGCCTATGCCAGCGGCTCGATCAGCGACACCTCCCCGGTCTCCAGGTTGTAGCGCCGGCGCAGAATTCGCGTCAGGTCCGCGCTGAGGAAACGGAAGACCACGGCAGGCGGTTCCGCCACCTGCGTCGAGTGGATCTGGCCCGTCAGGTACGGGTAGACGACGCCGGGCCCCAGCCTGTGGACCTCCTTGACGCGCAAATCGGCCCTGTCGGCGTTCCTGGCGTCATCGGCGCGCTCGTAGAGGGGTATTTCGGTGAGTCCCGTGTAGGCGCCGTAAACCACCCAGCAAGGCCCATGGTCGTGGGGCGTGTTGCCGTGTCCTTCAGGATGAACGTGACCCATCTGGACGAACCCGTAGTCAGGGTCCCTGTAAAGCTCTCTCGACGGGTCGGCGTCTCGGATGATCTCCGCCATCCAGGGATCGTCGGGACTTGTGGATGCGAGCATCCGCTCCATCGCCTCCTTGACCTTGAAGGGAAGATTCGCGTCGTTGCTGTCCTTCCACAGCGTGCGAAGCTCCTCGATGTAACGTGCGAACGTATCGCTGGTCGTTGCCGGATCGAGTGCCATTTTACACCTCCTGTCGTGAGTGCCTGCGAAGCTTGTTGCCCAACCGCAACGGGCAGGGCGGACCGATTATACATAAACGCGCCAAAGAAACATAGGTGACACCACAAAGAAACATAGGTGACACCATAGAGACAACTGCAAATATCCGAACCGCGATTGGTTGTTGATTTTTTGGCATTCCTGAAGAAGCCGGACACCGGGACATCCGTGGCAGCACGACCACCTTGACAATTCCAGGCTGTTCCAGGATGATCGACACGTCCCGGCTAGTGTCGCGTCCCGCAAATGAGTGGCATGAGTTGCGCAGGATTTTTTGTCGTCGGCAAGGCGCGATGACCCGTAAGGGCGACCCGCGGTCGCCCCGGTCGCCCCAGTGGTGGGCACCACGCGAGGAAGACCCCGGGTCAAACCCGGGGTGACGTAACGCAGCCGACGGCGAAAAGACCAGCAAATTATGCCACTTATTTGCGGGACGCGACACCAGGGCCGATCATCCCGGGATATCGCGTCAGAGAGGAGCCCTCATGATACTCGCCATCGACAACACCGAAGCACAGGGACTTCTGGACATGCGCACCACGCTGGAGACGCTCGAGGAAGTCTATCGCGACCTCGGCACGGGCGCGGTCATCACGAGCCCGCGCATCGACCTCCTGACTCCCGATTCCTACGTGGACGAAGACGGGAACACCCTGCCGGGCGCCCACAACCTGAAGACCATGTCCGCGTCCACACAGAAGTACGCCATGATCCGTTTCCTTACGGACAAGCTGTTCTGGGAGGAGCGCCACGGCAACTTTCGCCGGAACCGGACTCCCGGCACCCAACGGGCTCACAGCGTGACGCGGGGATTGCTGTTTCTCTTCAGCGTGGAGACGGGCGACATGCTGGCCCTGGTCAGCGAAGGCCACATACGCAACCTGCGGGTGGGCGCGGCCGCCGGCCTGGCGGCAAGATACCTGGCAAGGCCCGGCGCCTCCAGCGTCGCCGTGCTGGGCACGGGCTTCATGGCGGGCGCGCACGTGGACGCCATGCTGAACGCGGTCGAGGGCATCAAGTCGATTCGAGTCTTCAGTCCCAACCCCGATCATCGAGAACGCTTCGTCGAGGACCCTCGGTGGGAGAGTTGCCCCGACGTGGCCGCGATGGACAGCGCCGAGGAAGCCGTGCGCGGCAGCGACATCGTCGTCATCGCGACGAACGCGCTGACCCCGGTGATCGAAACCGGCTGGCTGGAGCCCGGCATGTACGTCTGCACCGTGCGTCACTGCGAGCTGGCGCCGGAGTCCTTCGGGCGCTTCGACGTCCTCGCCGTCAACTCCAAGGAAAATCTCCGGCCGACGGCCTTTATCGCCAAGAATGCCAACGGCCCGCTGCCGAAACAGGTAATGCTGGACATCGATACCGGCTATCCTCCCGGCGACGCGACACAGATCGACTGGAGCCGGCTACCCGACGTGCCCGACCTCCTGCTCGGGCGCCACCCGGGCCGCACCGACCCGGATCAGATCACCTGCTTCAACAACAGCGTCGGCTTCGGGCTACAGTTCGCCGCTCTGGCGGGCAAGGTCTACGAGGCGGCCGTGAGCCGGGGAATCGGGCGCGAGATACCGGAAGACTTGTTTCCGGATCTGTTCTAGCTAGCGGGCGTTGAGCCGGTCTTTACGGGAGAGACCCCGAGGGGTCGGCGGCGGCACGAGGGGTGTCGCAATGGGCTCGGTCCGCAGACGTGGCCGGTCCCTCCCCTTCTCGATCAGAATCCATTTGAGCCACGTCTCGTCGTCGCGGTCGGGAAAGTCCTCGCGCAGGTGGCTCATGCGACTCTCCCGCCTGAGCAGCGACGCTTCCAGCATCAACCGGGCCGTCTCCACCATGCACCGGGTTTCGCGCAGGCGCACGAATCCATGGACGTGGGCGGCCCGGCTCCGGGCGCCGCGCTCGGCGATGGCGTCCAGTTCTTCCAATGCCTGCCGCATGCGGGTCTCGTGCTTCAGGATGGAAACCTGGTACGGGAAGATCAGGGCCTGGAGCGCGCGCAGCAGGTCGTCGTCGCTCTTCTCGTGGCCGTCGCGCCATTCCGCGGAGACTTCGGTCTTGACCGAACGCGCCCGTCCCTCGGACACCCGCGGCCCTTCGAGCCGCCGGGCGTCATCCGCCGCGCTCTTGCCGGCGATCCAGCCGGTGCCGTTGCACGCGCCGATGTGAAAGCCGGCGAAGTGGCTCGCGCAACTTGCCTGCGCCAAGCCCGCGGCCAGGAGACCCGGAACCGAAGAGCGGCACGCGGCGTCGGTCTTGATCCCCAGCTTGGTCATCTGGAAGAGCGGGTAGTATTCGGTCCTTCCGAACATGTCGATGCGCGCCCGGTCGCCGAGCTTGCGGAAGAAATAGTCCATCCAAGCCACCGAGCTTTGCAGGTATTGCCCGCGCTCTTCCTCCGGGATGAGCGACATGTCCAGGTAAAGAGGAGTCCTCCCTTCCTTCTTTTCCTGCACCATCGCCTTGCTCAGCAGTTGCACGTCCGCCCGGTCTGCCCAGCCGGGCTCGTAGTGCTCCATGAACGGCTCGCCCTGGGCGTTGATGAACCGGGCACCGTCCTGGATGGCGAAGGTGATGCCCTCGAAGTAGAACTTGGGGGTTCCGGGACGGAGATAACCGAACTCGGCGTTGGTGAGCACCGCGCCCGCGTCGTAGGCCAGGTGGGTGCCGGTGCCGGTGAGGTCCCGGACGAAACCGGCGCGGAACGTGACGCTGTTGGTGGCCAGCACGGTGGCCCGTGCGCGCACGATGACGAACTCGCCGGTGCGGCCGTCGATGCCGAAGGCGCCGGTCACGCGCCCGCCGTCGTCCCGGGCAAGATCGGTCACGAACACGCGCTCCAGGAGGTCCACGCCCTCCGCCTCCAACGCCTTGCGCAGGCGCCAGCAGTACTCCAGTCCGCCACCGTCGGGCTTGAGCACTTTGGTGACCTTGAGGCCGCGGGTGGGACGGCGGATGAACCGGCCGTCCTCCTTGGGGAACACGAGCCCCATCCTCTCCATCTCCAGCAACTGGAAGTGGGAGACGGACAGCACCTCGCGGATCAGTTCCTGCTCCGCGATCCACTCGTTCCCCTCCACGATGTCGCGCACGCACGCGTCCAGGTCGTCGTCGGGAGTCACCACCACCATCCAGGCATTGGAGAAAGCGGTGTGCCCGGTACGCCCCACCATGTGGGCGTCGAGCAGGGTGACGCGGCCCTCGGGAAGGTGCCGCTTGGCGCTCAGCGCGGCCCAGAGCCCGCCGGCACCGGCGCCTACGACGAGCACGTCCGTGTCGATGAGTCTGCCGATGGTGTCAAGCATGTTCAGGTACGGCAGAGAAACAGCGGAATGCGTCGGGCCGGCTCCGTGAGCCGCGGCTACCAGGGAAGCGGCCGGCGCCTCACGATGGGATGGACGTCGATGCACTGCACCGGACAGAAGATCTCGCAGTTGAAGCAGGTCACGCAGTGCTCCACGTGCTTGAGCACCGGCACGAGCCGGCCGCCCTGCTCTTCCATGTGGATGATGTCCGCCGGGCACACCGGGTCACAGTCCCCGCAACTCGTGCACTTCTCCAGGTCGATGTCGACGATCATCGTGTCGTTCGCGCGCCGGAACGTTGCCGCCCGGCGGTTACGTGTCCAGCTTCAACAGCTTCGCCGCCGTGCCGCCCATGATCGCGTCCTTCTCGGCGTCGGTCAACGGCAGACCGTGGATGGCGTCGATGTAGTCCCTGAGCGCGGTCATGCCCTTGCCCGTGTCCGTGCTGACGCCGGTGAAGTCCTGGGGGTAGTCGGTGGCGAACACCATCCGGTCGGAGCGGATTCCCTGGAGGGCGCAGCCCAAGGCCACGGTGCCCCCTTCGAAGCCCGCCATGTCGAAGTAGAGCATGTCGAAGTAGTGCTCGAAGGGCTTGTCCAGGGTGCCGAAGCGATAGGCCTTGGCCACCAGCCGGTCCTTCACGCCGGCGATGCCGCCGCCGAAGTGACCGATGACGAACTTGAGGGTGGGGAAGCGCGCCAGCACGCCGCCGGCGACGATGCGGGTGGCGGCCACGGCCAGGTCCACCTCGCGGCCCAGGATGCGCGCCAGGTCGTAGTCCAGCAGCAGCCCGTAGCCTTCCGGCACCATGGCGGGATGGACGAAGATGGGCACGTCCAGGGCGCTGACCGTTTCGTAGAACGGATAGAGCTGCTCGGAGTCCAGCGGCAGCCCGCGGAACTGGGAGGTGGTGGCGACGCCGTGGAGCCCCAGGTCGCCCACGGCCCGATCGAACTCGGCCATGGCGGCCGGCCCGCCCAGCAGCGGCGCCTGGGCCAAGCCGACGAAGCGCCCCGGATGGCGGCGTTGCAACTCCGCCAGGCTGTCGTTGATGGCGCGGTTGTCCTCCAGGGTGGCGTCCCAGCCCAGGAGGCACGACAGCACGGACACGTCCACGCCGGCCTCGTCCATGTCCCGGAGCTGCAACTCCGCATCGTAGAGACGGGCGTGCATGGTCAGCCGCGGCACCCCGGTGTCGAGCTTGGCGAAGGACGGCGTCTCCGAGTAGAGCCCGTGCTTCCGGGCTATCTCCTTGGGCACGTAGTGATGCTGGAAGTCGACGACCATGAGAGTCCTCGTGCTGTTGGAACTTGTTGAGATCTTCTGTTGGCCGTTGCGGGCGGCCCCCGTCGCCGCTCGCGCCGGGCACCAGCCAATGGAACCGTGAGCCCGCGGACAAGGGAATCACGAGTCCCGCCTACGGCGACGGCGAGTACCCCTTGTCCAGCCACTCGCCCAGGTCGGCGCCGAACCACTCGGTGGGCAGCTCGCGGCCGAGCCCCCGCTTCTTGCACTCCTCGTAGATCACCGCGCCCGCGGCGGCGAACTGGATGCCGACGCCGGTGTTGCTCTTGTAGTAGATGATGTCGTCCGCGCTCTTGCGTCCCGGGTTCTCGCCGATGAGGACTTGTCCCAACTCGCAGATCTTGTCCCAGCCGAGCTTGCCCTCGTCGATGAGGTCGAGCATCTCGCGCTGCTGGTTGTGCAGCGAGGTCTCCTTGTTGTTGAGCACGACGAGATCCGCCCTCGTGAACGTGGTGGCATCCGCCTCGGTGCGCCGGTGCACGCCGTCGGTGTTGACGATGGTGGTGACGAGCTGGCCGGGGACGAGCCAGTCGCCGTCGAACACCGGCGTGCTGGCATTGGTGGCGCACATGATGATGTCCGCGCCTTCCACCACGGCCCGGGCATTGTCCACCGGGCGCACCTGGATGTCCAGCCTGCCGGTCATCTCCATGGCGAACCGTTCCCGGTGCTCCTTGGTGACGCTGTAGACGCGTACCTCGCGCACGTCCCGCACCGCGCAGATAGCCGCCAGGTTCTGCACCGCCTCGTTGCCCGAACCGAAGAGCCCCACTACGTGGCTGTCCTCCCGCGACAGCGCCCGCGTCGCCACGCCCGTGGTGGCGCCCACCCGAATGGCGGACAGGCTGAAATCGTGGATGATGGCCAGAGGCTCCGCGTCCTCCAGGTTGAACAGCAGCACGAAGCCCCAGCTCCGGCGCGCCGGATACGGGTAGTCCATGCGCTTGAGCCCTTCCACCATCCGCTCCCGCACCACCATCGAGTCATAGCGGAGCGCCGCGACCCCGGAACTCGGCACCGCGCCCGGTATGATGTTCGCCATGTAGCCGTCGGAGTCCCGGTCCGGCGGCACCTTGTAACGCGTGCGCGGCTTGTTCACCGCGACCCCCCGCGCCTCCTCCGCGAAGGCCCGTTCCATGTCGTCGATGATATCCTCCACCCGAAGGACCTCTTGTACGTCAGGGTCGGCGATCAACAGCATTGGTGTCTCTCCTCTTGGCTGGCCAGGCCGATACACGGGAACGCACTCGGTGTTCCTGCGTTCTCACGATTTTACGATTGCCGGCAGGGTTCTTGCCGCGAACGGTTCATCTCTACCAGAACGCCGCCCACGTGACGAGGATGCCCTGGCACTGTCTTGCCCGCTGCAACGCCCCTCTGGTACATTGAACAGTACGTTGATCCGGATCCGGACCGACTCCACCGTATAGCCCGCCATGAGCCGTTAGCTCAGCAGGTAGAGCATCTGCCTTTTAAGCAGAGGGTCGCCGGTTCGATCCCGGCACGGCTCACCAATGATTTCAGTAGGTACACGGGAATCAGGGAAGGGCGTAAAAGCCGTGTCACCGATATGTCACCAGGGAAAGCAGGAACGGGGGCAAGGACACCAGCGGCACGGAACCGGCGAACCTTGCCCCCACGGCCGCGGGGGGTTGCGCCCTTGCCCCGACGATAGGGAAGGGGTCCGGGCAACTTCAACGGAACGGGGGTCACGAAGGCAGCCGGTTGTCCCCTCCCGGCTGCTAACGCTAACCCCTCCATGACCCCATGAGGAAGCTTGCCAACAACCCCCCAAGCCCTATGCCGACAGTTTCCCAAGTATCGAGCGCGACCGGCGCGGGGACGCCTAGCCGCCTAGCTAGCCGCGACCACGGACCCCGGATAGGCTGGCGCGTCCACCACGGCGATTCCGCCAAGGACGGCCTGCGACACCACGCGGACACCGTTTTTCATGCGCTCACGGACGCCACGTCCGCGCTTGCGACGTCGCCGAACGTGCCCGGCTCGAACCGTTCTCTGAACGTTCCACGGACCGCCACGTCGCCGTATGGCATGGCGACGCCAGACAGTTCGCGTTTGTCGAGGTCCGCCCGCAGCTCGAAATATCGGTATTCCGTCACTACTAGTTCGCTCCGTGGATACGCTTGTTGGTCGGTTCGTCGGTCGGCCCGTCCGCCGCCGCGTTCACGGCTTCGGTCAGTTCGACAAGGGCTTGCCGCTTCTCGGAAATGTCAAGCGCGAGTTTCTGTGATTCGGTCATGTCCCTGTCCTTTTCCCATTAGGGTCAATCCGCGCCTTGTGCTTTGCCTTGTTCAAGGCGGGGTTCCCCGCCCCGTCGCGGCGTAGGGTAGTCAAGGAAATGGCGTTCCCGACAATCAGGTTTTCCCGCGGTTGAAGCCAGTGGGATTGAATCCAAGCCTGGAAAGCCCGCACGTCCGCGGACCCGTCCGCCGTGGCGCTCGCCCCCTGTCCGCGCCAAACAACCACAACGGCAGGGTCCGCCTTGCGTTCCACCAACTCGCCGGTCAACGGAGAGTCGCCAAGGACGGAGATTGCCACCAGCCGCCCGCCCTTGGCACTGGTGGACGATATCAACCCCGCCACCAGGGCGCCGCCCTTCGCCGGATAAAACCCCAGTTCGTCGGCAACCGACTCCGTTTTACGTCTAGTTAGCCTCGATGTTGCAGAAGCTGGAAGCACGGAGAGGCCTGGGGGCAACCGGGATGGGGTTTGGAAGGGCGGAGCGGGGATTATTGGGGAGTGTCACTGTAGGTGAGGGTTAAGCGGCGGAGTAGAATCTTACGAATCGTCTGAGGTGGTCCTGGTTTGTAGGACAGGCAGGCGGCGGAGTTAAGGTGTATTCCTGATAATGGATCATGCCGCCAAGGTCCTGTTTAACACGTCATGCGGTTGAGGTTGAACCGGCCGTGAAGGGGAAGACGGCAGGGGGCCGGAGGGTCCCGTTGGGGGCATGGTGGACTCAACCGGATCGGGCAGGGTCCCCTCGGCTGGTTGGGGGTAGTCAAGAGGGGGCCGGACAGAAGGCCGGAAGCCCGCTTCCGGCCATAGGTGCTCTTGAGCAGGTGCGGGCAGGGAGTCACCCGGAGGGCCGGAGCGAAGCGGAGGAGGCGCGTAGCGCCTTGACTCCCTGGCTGCACCTGCTACTCCGGGGTTTTGTGTGTTGCCGGCGGGCGGTGGTTCAGAAGAACGCGGGGGCTGGGTGCGGTGCGGGAGAGCGTGTAGGTAAGCCTCGGCGGGGGTGTTGCCGGCGAGGGCGGAGTGAGGTCTTTGGGTGTTGTAGAAGGCGAACCAGTTCGAGATCAGCCGCTGAGCCTGGAAGCCGTCGGAGAGTTCGTGCAGGTAGACGGCCTCGTACTTGAGGGAGCGCCACAGGCGCTCGATGAAGATGTTGTCCATGCACCGGCCCCTGCCGTCCATGGAGATGGCGACCCCGGAGTCCTTGAGCACGGAGGTGAACTCCAGGCTGGTGAACTGGCTGCCTTGGTCTGAGTTGAAGATCTCGGGGCGGCCGTAGCGTTCCAGGGCGTCTTTGAGGGCATCGGTGCAAAAGCGCGCATCGAGGGTGTTCGACAGCCTCCAGGAGAGCACCTGGCGACTGGCCCAGTCCATGACCGCCACCAAGTACAGGAAGCCCTTCTGGACAGGGATGTACGTCACATCCGCGCACCAGACCTGATTGGGTCGCTCAATCGCGACACCCTTGAGCAGATAGGGGTAGACCCGGTGCTCGGGGTGCGGTCGGGTGGTCCGCGGCGCTTGGTAGATGGCCTCCAGGCCCATCAGGCGCATCAAACGCCGCACTCGGTGACGCCCCACCCGGATGCCTTCCCGCCGCAGATGACGGGCCATCTGGCGGCTGCCGTAGAAGGGGCACTCCAGAAACAACTCGTCGATGCGGCGCATCAGCGCCCGGTTCTCCTCGCTCTCCCCCTTGGGCTCGTGATACAGCGAGGATCGACTCACTCCAAGCAGGTGGCATTGTCGGCTCAAGCTGAGCTCGGGATGGCCGGGCTCAATCAATGCCCGGCGCTCCCCCACGCTCATCACTTGAGCCCGCGTGCCAAAAAATCCCGCTCCACCGTCAACTCCCCGATCTTCGCGTGCAGGTCCCGGATCTCCGCCTCGTGTTCCCCTCGCCCTCGCTCCGCCCCCTTCGTGAACACTTCCTTCATCCCCGCCACCGCCCGCTGCTTCCACGTGCTCACCTGGTTCGGATGAACCTTGTGCCGCGTGGCGATCTCCTGGATCGTTCTGTCCCCCCTCAGCGCCTCCAGCGCCACCTTCGCCTTGAAGTCCC
>JAJEAI010000183.1 GCA_022824205.1 Candidatus Binatia bacterium | reverse complement strand
ATGGCCACCTCCCGGATCAATCCCGGAAGTCTGCCAAACTCCGATCTCGCCGTCCAAATCGGTTACACCTCAAAACCCACAATTATCCCGTCATTTCAGTACGTTACAGCTTGCCGCGAGCCAACCTGTCGGACAGTACTGAATCAGATCCCAAAGCGGTACAGCAACCTTCCGGTGGTTGTTGTCTTGTGCATTGGCGGCGAGCTACACGAGGATGTGAGGACTGATGTCGAGGGTTTTGTCGGCCAAAACACACGTGACCGTATCTCTTTCGATGTTTGGAATGGCGATCGCCTTGCCGATCTAATGCTGTCGGGCATCCTGCGCGAGAATGCTCTTCCTGAAAACTCGCGATCTGATCTCCGGAAGTCCATCGCGTTGGCCGATGAACCCGACGCCAGTTTCGGACATTTTAGTCGTTTCGCCACCGCGATCGTCGATCAGTGCAAGGCGACTCGCCCGGCTCGTCTCACGGCAATCCGCCAGATATACCTCGGCCTGTGGACCCTGTACGTCTGGTCGCGCACCGCCGACAACACCGAAGCCGCCTATCTGTCGAGTGAACGTGCTGTCTTGGTAGCATGGTATCTGGTCAGGAACCACATCATCGGCAAGTCAAAGCCGGCACGGCAATTGATACAATCGATGGAGAGACTCACTTCACTGTACGGCCTGATTACAGACGACTACATCTCGCGTTACGTCGAGCCCAGAGCCAGGATACTGCACGGATTGTCTTCAGCCGTGCCCAGCCATGCATCGCTCGACGTAAACCTGAGGCTCTTTGAACTAGTTGGACGCATAGGTACGCGGGGACATTGGCTCTTGCACATTGCAGATCGACTCGGCCAACAAGGTAACGCCGATCAACAAGAAACCATCAGAAACGCTCTCCAGTCCCAAGCCCAGCTTCTGGCGGATATGATCGGGAACAACCCGATTCTACGGTCACCGATCAAGGACAGCCAAGCGACCGACATCAATATCGCGTGCCTCTTCCTCGACAGGGTGGGGTACAGTGATGTGATCCGACACTGGATTGGGCAGATCGCGCAAGCAACAGCCTTCGCCTTTGACTCTCATGGCCCTTATCCGTGCGTCCATGAAGAGTATCGCGATCTCATCGAACATCCCAGGGACAATGCCGAGTATCGCATTGACGCCACTGCGGGCAGCATTCTCGTCCCGACGCTTGCAGTTTGGGCGGCAGTAACGAACGACACCGAGACACTGGGACTGCTTACAGATTTCGTGGCAGGGTCTTACAAGCACTCTACCCTGCAGCTCTTGTATCCAGGTGCCGACACGGAGCTCCACCTTTATCGTGGAAACGCGAACCATGGCTTGGCTTTCACCGAGATCACGATAAACCGCAGTTGCAAGGACGTGCTTTCACCCATCAAAGCAGAGTGCAACGCAAGCAGAGAATTCTGGTCTTTGTCCGCTGTTACACACGGTCTCTGGCCTTTGATCATTTTGGCCAGCCGCCATCACCGCATTCCCGTGCCTCCACATTTCTGGCCGTTTCCCGACGAGACTACCGAGGAGAGCTACTAGACCAGCCGTTCTGCCACCGGGAGTGAAGCCACCGAGTCTACGGAAGGATCGAGCATGATTGGAAAAATTGAGCGAGTACCACTTCGCGATGTATGGCCTCATGAAGCCTACGACTTTACCCAGTGGTTGGAGGAGAACATCGATGTCTTGAGCGAAGCGATCGACCGGACCATCGTCACCGCCGAGCGAGAGAGGAAGACGGAAAGTACGTTCAGCGTCGATCTTGTCGGCGAGGACGAGGCTGGATCGTCGGTCATCATCGAGAACCAGCTCGAGAAGAGTGACCACGACCACCTAGGCAAGCTGATTACCTACCTGACAGCAATGCAAGCGAGTTCCGCCGTCTGGATCGTAGCGGACCCACGCCCAGAACATGTGGCCGCCCTGAATTGGCTCAACGAGTCCTCTAGCGCGGACTTCTACCTGCTGAAGATCGAGGCGATCCGGATCGAGAACTCCCCACCCGTCCCGCTGCTAACTCTGATTGTTGGACCTTCTGAGGAAGGAAAGTCGATCGGGCGCAACAAACAGGAACTGAGTGAACGCGATCACCTACGACATAGGTGGTGGTGTCAGATCGTGCAGCACCCGGAGGCTAAACTTCATCGCCACATTACACCCGGCAAGTATTCCTGGATCGGCCTTGGTTCAGGAGTCCGCGGCATCGGCTTCAACTATGGCGTGACGAAGCAAGACGCGGGTGCCGAAGTCTACATCGATCGCGGCAAGGGCAAGAACCAAGAGAACGTTCAGGTCTTCGATCAACTGAACGCGAGGAAAGAGCAGATCGAGGCTGATTTCGGAGGTTCACTCAGTTGGGAAAGGCTGGAAGGCAAGCGGGCGTGTCGAATCCGAGCAGCCGTTCCCGGAGGCTACCACGACCCTGAGGAAGCTTGGCGGGCCACTCATGATCGTATGACTGACGCCATGAACCGTCTTGTAGGCGCGATCCGACCCCATCTCAAGTCCCTGAAGATCGATGACACGGGCGAGGAGCTGGATGAGGGGGTAGCCGAGACCGTCGAGTGACGAGTTACGCGAGACCGGGTACATTCCGATTCCCCGTTCGCCAAGGTGTCCCGGATGGCCTCGAATACCGCGTTCATCACGCTCTTTGCCCGGACCTTCGTCAGGCGGGCCTAAATACATCGAGCATGACAAGGCCCGTTATGCACGGACGCCGGACGGGACATCCGCTTGCGGGCTGGGCGGAATGGTTGTAGGGTTATCGCAATTACCCGCTGGCAGCGTGCTGTCGGCTCAAGGGCTGCTCCAAGAGAGCGGCCCTTGCTTTTTTGGGGACGGACATGAGGACGAGGGTCTATGTCGATGGCTTCAACCTGTACTACGGAGCCCTCAAGGGGACACCCTTCAGGTGGCTCGACCCGGTCAAGCTAACCGCCCTCCTGCTTCCCCGCGAGTGCACGATCGACCGGCTCCACTACTTCACGGCGCGTGTTTCCGGGAAGCTCGATCCACGGGCGCCGGCTCGCCAGCAGCTTTACCTGAAGGCGCTCGCCACCCTGCCTGAAGTTGAAATCCACTACGGGCGTTTCCTGGCCAAGACCGCGTGGCGTCCCCTCGCCAACCTCCCGGTCGCCGGCAGACGGATCGTTGCGCCTCGGCCGGTCACGCTGCCCGAAGGCGACCACCGGGTGCTCGGGGAGCGGCCCCAGACACTGCCGGTGGGCGTCTATCCCGAAAGAAGCGGGGGACGCGAGGGCGGCGATCGCAAGATGAGGACACCCATTCCAGACGCCGTGATCGCGGAGTTCCACACCATGGAGGAGAAGGGCTCGGACGTCAATCTTGCGGCCCACCTGCTAAACGACGCGTGGAAGGACCTGTTCGATGCGGCAGTGGTCGTGTCGAACGACACGGACTTGGTGGTGCCGATCCGTATGGTCACCGGAGAGCTGAAACGCCCGATCTTCGTCGCCTGTCCGGGCCGGTGGCAGATCGCTTCACAGTTGCGGAACGCCGCGAGTCACGTACGCCACATCCGTCCGCGATGCTGCGGGCGGCGCAGTTTCCCGATACGCTACCGGGAACAGGGATAGTCAAACCGGCGGATTGGTAGGCGCCACCGGCTGAACAGAATGGCCCTGGGTGATGCGCCGCCGCTGCGGAAGACCGGCCTTCTACCGGAGGGTTTGGAACTTCCGGAGCCTGTGTTCGGGCGGATGGCGGTGAAGATGACCCACAAGCGCATCTTCTCGCCCGGGTAACCGATGAACAGGCCCACGGGGACCAGGCTCCCGGCGGCCCACAGCGCCGAGGTCTCGGGCCTCAGGTTGAGGTAGAAGAGGCACCAGATCACCACGGCGAATGGCACGACGTAGGGCCAGCCGGCCCGGAACACCGGCCAGCGGGGCGGAATGGAGTCTTCGTCGACCCGGGCGATGCCCTCTCTGGCGGCGAAAAGGTCGGCCTGGATGAACAGCGCCACGTAGTAGAGGAGGGCCGGGATCAGCGCCGCCAGCACCACTTCCTGGTACGAGATCTGCAGGAACTCGGCCATGACGAAGGCGGCGGCGCCCATCATGGGCGGCATCAACTGGCCGCCGGTGGAGGCAACCGCCTCGATGGCGCCCGCGGTATGAGCGGGGTAGCCGCCTTTCTTCATCAACGGGATGGTGATGACGCCGGTGGAGACGACGTTGGAGGTGGCGCTGCCGGAGATGGAACCGAACAGCGACGACGCGGTGACCGCGATTTTGGCGGAGCCGCCACGGTACCGGCCCATGAGCGCGGTGGAAATATCGGTAAAGAACCTCGATCCGCCGGAGAGGTCCAGCAGGTTGCCGAAGTAGATGAAGGCGATGACGATGGTGGTGGCCACCGTGAGGGGAATCCCCACCAGCGAGTTGGAGTCGAGGCTCAGGTAGATCACCAGCCGGTCGAAGTCGACGTCGCGTCCCTGGAACTGGCCGGGGATGAAGTGGCTGGTGAGCCCCAGGACAAAGAACGACGACAGGAAGATGAACAGCACGGGGCTGGCGGAGCGCCGCACCCCTTCCGCCACCAGCGCCAGGATGGTCGCGCCGCCGATCAGGGCATCGCCCGGCCGCGAGTAGAGCTCCTCGAAGATCCGTTCGTAGTGCCAGCTCAGATAGAAGCACACCACGAGGCCGGTCACGGCCGCCAGCGCGTCGTACCAGGGAACGCGCAGGCGCGGCCCGCCCGGGCCGGCCCCCTTGAGGCTGGCTTGTGACCGCGGTTTCGTCTGTGATAGACGGGAATTCCGGTGCCCGCCCCGGATGCCCCCGGTTACGTATCGCACAGGAGGTGGAACATGGAGGAGACCCGTCCCGCGGACCGCTGGCGCATCGGCAAGGACAACACGGCGTTGATCGTGGTGGACATGCAGAACATGTGGGTGGACCCCAGGGGCACCCGCTACCTGCCGTCGTCCGAGGACATCATCCCCAAGATCCAGCATCTCCTGAAGGTGTGCCGGTCGTCCGGCGTGCCGGTCATCTACCTCTACACCACCAAGCGCAAGGACCTGGCGGACGTGGGCGTGTTCGCCGACCTGAAGCCCATGACCCACGACACGGAGGATCCCTGGACCAACCTCGAAGGGGCTCCCGGCGCCCAGTTCTGCGAGAGCGTGAAGCCCGAGCCGGATGAGATCGCCATCAAGAAGTTCCGCTACAGCGGCTTCTACGGCACGAACCTGGAGAACGTGCTGCGGCGTTTGGGACGGGACACCATCGCCATCACCGGGGTGGCCACCAACGTGTGCTGCGACAGCACCGCCCGGGACGGCGCCATGCGCGACTTCAAGGTGCTGTTCCTGTCGGATTCCAATGCCTGCTTCTCGGACGAGGAACAGGAAGCGACGCTGCAGAACTTCGACAAGCACTTCGGCGTGGTGATGGACTCGGCGGCGTTCCTGGAAAGGCTCCAGCAGTCCTGACCCGCGCCGGGACCGTTTTCGGAGGGGACAGCACGTGGCCGAGGCTCTCAGACTCTACGCCGGCACCCAGGCCGGCATGGTGATCCTGCGCGGCGTGGGGGACATCTGGACCTCCATGCGGGGGTCGCGGGAGTACCAGAGCTTCTTCGCCGACCAAGTGGTGGACTCGGTCTGGGGTTGCCGGGAGACCCCGGAGGTGGTGTACGCGGGCGTGACCCAGGACGGCCTCTACCGCACGCGCGATGAGGGGCGCCACTGGCAGCGCGTGCTTGAGGGCGACATCCGCTGGGTCACCGTGGACCCCGCCGAGGACCGGGTGGTCTACGCCGGCACCGAGCCGGTGATGCTCTACCGCAGCGAGGACGGCGGCGCTTCCTGGGAGGAACTCGAAGGTCTGCGGGCGCTGCCCCCGGATGTGCAGCACCACTGGTGGTTCCCGTACCCGCCGCACCACGGCCACGTGCGCCACATCTACATCGACCCGGACAACACCGACACCCTCTACCTGGCGCTGGAGCACGGCGGCATCGTGCGCAGCTTCGACCGGGGTGAGACCTGGGAGGACGTGAGCGCGGGCATCGAGTACCCGGACGTGCACATGATCGTGCGCTCGCCCGAGGACCCCGCCGCCTTCTTCACCGCCACCTCCCGCGGCTTCTTCCGGGGCGACCCGCCCGAGGCCGGCTGGCGGCGCGCCGAACGGGGCCTGGAGAGCGACTACTTCCACGACGTGGTGATGCTGCCGGGCGACCCGCCGGCGCTGTTCCTTGCGGGCGGACACGGCTCGCCCCAGTACTGGGACCGCCCCACCGGCGCCGACGGGCGCGTCTACCGGAGCGAGGACTCGGGCCGCACCTGGCGGCAGGTGGGCGCCGGCCTGCCGGTGACACACCCCGGCATGTGCTGGCAGCTTGCCCGCGACCCCTACGACGGCGACGCGATCATCGCCGCCTTCGGCGACGTGGCCCGAGGCCACACCGCCGGCCCGCCGGGGGAAGGGGACATCTACCGGAGCGGCGACCGGGGCGACACCTGGGAGCGCATCGGACGGCAGAAGCGCGGCACGCAGTTCCTGGGTCTGCCCGCCATCCGCGTGCTCTGGGCCGCGGCGGAGTCGTAGGAACTCGTCCGTCCATGCCCGCGATCAAAGACGTTCCCGCGGAAGCGGGAAGATGGACTCCGGCTTCCCGGGCTGCGTCAAACTCCGCACGAACAGGGAATGGGCACCAACGCATGGAACGTCATTCCCGCGAAAGCGGGAATCCAGGGGTTGGGAGGGGGCAAATGGCCGTATTCCCCACGCCACCGCCCCTGGATTCCCGCTTTCGCGGGAATGACGTTCCATGCGTTGGTGTCATTTCGTGTCCGAGCGGTGTTTTGACACACTTGTTGCGCGGGACTGACGTATTCGGGTCGTCGTTGTCCGGTTCCGACTGATGACGGTAATTCGGCAGGTTGTATGAATCACATCGGCGAAAACGCATCACGGGTGGACGGGCCGGCGAAAGTCACGGGCGCGGCTCAGTACACGGGCGACCTGGAGTTTCCGGGGCTCGTCCATGTCAAGGCGCTGAGGAGCGTCCATCCTCACGCGCGGCTGGTCTCGGTAGACGCGGGCGCCGCGGCGGCGCTGCCCGGTGTGGTGGCCGTGCTCACGGGCGCGGACCTTCCGCCGGAACGTTCCCACTTCGGACCCGTGGTCAAGGACCAGCCCATTGTGGCGGTGGACCGGGTGCGCTACGCCGGCGAGGTGGTGGCCGCGGTGGCCGCCGAAGAACCGGACATCGCCGAGGAAGCCCTCGACCTCATCCGCGTGGAGTACGAGCCCCTGGAGCCGGTGCTGGACCCGGTGGAGGCCATGTCCCCGGACGCGCCGGTGCTGCACGCGTCCCGGGTGCAGTCCGAGAGCCGCCTCGACAAGGGCCACTACCACTACGAGGACCGCGCCAACGTGCTCACCTCCTACAGCGTCGGGCGCGGCGACGTCGACGAGGGCTTCGCCGCCTCGGACCTGGTCTTCGAGGACACCTACACCACCCCCAAGATCCAGCACGGCCACCTCGAACCCCACGTGGTCACGGCCTTCTGGGACGCGGAAGGGAAGCTCACGGTGTATTCGGCCACGCAGAACCCCTCGTCCATCCGGGTCCAGCTCGCGGAGCTGTTCGACCTGCCGCAGTCCATGGTGCGGGTGGTGGTGCCGTTCGTCGGCGGCGGCTACGGCGGCAAGGTGCACCTGCGGTTGGAGCCTCTGGCCGCGGCGCTGGCGCGGAAGGCGCGCCGGCCGGTCCAGTGGAAGCTCACGCGCGAGGAAGTCTTCCTCACCGGCCACTGCCACGCGGCGGTGGTGCGCATCAAGACCGGCGTCAAGCGCGATGGCACCATCCTGGCGCGTCAGGTGGAAGCGGTCTACGACACCGGCGCCTACGCGCTCACCGGTCCCTCCACCTCGCGCAACGGCGGCGAGGTGTCCGGCGGACCCTACCGCATAGCGCACCAGCGCCTGACCTCGTACTGCGTCTACACCAACACCCCGCCCACCGGACCCTACCGGGGCTTCGGCGTGCCGCAGGTGTGCTGGGCCTACGAGGCGCAGATGGACGACATGGCGCGGCGGCTGGAGCTGGACCCGCTGGAGATGCGGCTTCGGAACCTGGTGCACGACGGCGACGTGTTCGTCACCGGCGACACCCTGGAGGCGGTGGGGCTGGAGGACTGCCTCCGCGCCGCGGCCGAGGCGGTGGATTGGCAGGGCGGGGCGGAGCAGGCGCCCCGGTCCGCGGGGCCGCTGGTGCGCGGCAAGGGCCTCGCGGTCATGATCAAGACCACCATGACGCCGTCCCACTCCTCCGCCGGCCTGCGGCTCAACGCCGACGGCTCCGCCACGCTGCTGTCCGGCAGCGTGGACATCGGCCAGGGGGTTCAGACCAGCCTGGCGCAGATGGTGAGCGAGGTGCTGGGAATCCCGCGGGAGCGGGTCTCCGTCACCCTGCCCGACACCGACGTGACCCCTTTCGACCAGTCCACCAGCTCCAGCCGCACGGTCTTCAGCATGGGCAACGCCGCGGTCGCGGCGGCCCGCCAGGTGGCCGACCAGCTCCTGGAGATCGGCGCCGGCGAGTTGGAGGCGGACGCGGCGGACCTGGAGTTGCGCGACGGCCACGTGCAGGTGGCCGGCGTCCCCGAGCGGCGCCTCGCCTTCGGCGACCTCTTCCGAGCCCGTTTCGGCGGCGCCGTGGGCAGTCTCTTCGGCAACGCCGGCTTCCAGAGCCGCGGCGGCGTCGACCCCGCCACCGGCAAGGGCAAGGCGTCGGCCTTCTTCTTCCTGTCCGCCTGCGCCGCCGAGGTGGAGGTGGACACCGAGACCGGCAAGGTGCGCGTGGTGCGCCTCGCCACCGCGGTGGACGCGGGCAAGGCCATCAACCCGCGCCAGTGCCACCTGCAGAACGAAGGCTCCATGCTCATGTCCCTGGGCTCGTCCCTGTTCGAAGAGATGGTCTTCGACAACGGCCAGCCCATCAACTGCACCTTCCTGAGCTACCTCCCCCCATCCATGCAGGACCACCCCGAGACCTTCACCTCCCTCCTCGTCGAACACCCGCACCCCGACGGCCCCTTCGGCGCCAAGGGCATGGGCGAAGCCGCCTTGGGCCCGGTGGAACCCGCCATCGGCAACGCCGTCGCCAACGCGTTGGGGGGCGCCAGGGTCAAGGACCTGCCGCTCCGGCCGGAGCGGGTGGTGGAAGTGGCCGCCTTTAACATCTTCCGGCCGGGGGTTAAGATGGTTTAATGACCAGACGCAGGCTGCCCATCGGCATTCAAACCTTCCGCAAGATTCGCGAAGACGACTGTTACTACGTGGACAAGACCGCGTATGTCCAACGGCTGCTGGACGAGGGAACGCACTTCTTCCTGTCCCGTCCCCGACGCTTCGGCAAGAGCCTGTTCCTGGACACGTGCAAGGAGCTGTTCGAGGGCAATGAGGCTTTGTTCAAAGGGCTCTACATCCACGATCGGTGGGATTGGTCGGTGCGGCATCCCGTCGTACGCCTGAGTTTCGGCGGCGGCAACTTCAAGGAGCCCGGCTACCTGCACACGAACCTGATGGCCCAACTGGACACGGTGGAACGCAAGGCGGGGCTGGACTCTCCATACTCTACACCGGTCGAACGCTTGCGCTATCTCCTGGAGGCGCTGCACCACCAGGCGGGGCAGCCCGTGGCGGTGCTGATCGACGAGTACGACAAGCCCATCCTGGATGCGCTGGATGTGCCGGAGGTCGCGCGCGCCAACCGCGATTTTCTGCGTGGTCTGTACGCGGTGATAAAGGACAGCGACGCGCATCTCCGGTTCAGCTTCATCACCGGAGTGAGCAAGTTCTCCAAGGTGAGCTTGTTCTCCGGGCTCAACAACCTTACCGACATCACGCTGGACCCCGGCTATTCCGCTGTCTGCGGCTACACGGACGCGGACCTGGACACGGTGTTTGCCGCGGAGTTGCCGGGCCTCGACCGAGGCGAGATCCGCGACTGGTACAACGGCTACGGTTGGTTGGGCGAGGAGAAGGTCTACAATCCGGTCGACATCCTGCTGCTGTTCCGCAACCGGGAGTTCGGCGGCCATTGGTTCGAGACGGGCTCACCGGCGTTTCTCGTGGACACGCTGTTCGAGCGCCGGGTCAGCGCCTTGTCGCTGGACGGCATGGTCGGCAGCGGCGAGTTGCTGTCGCGGTTCGACGTGGACGACATGCCGACGGAGGCGCTGCTGTTCCAGACCGGCTACCTGACCATCGTGCGCGCCGAGCCTCGCGGCGGGGAGATGCTCTACCGTCTGGGCTATCCCAACCGGGAGGTCCGCCAAAGCCTGAACCGAAGCCTGCTGAACCGCATGACGGGGGACGCGTCGAGGCGGGTGTCGAACAGCGCCAAGCTCTACAACCTGCTCCTTGCCAACGACTTCGACGGGCTTCGGACGCTGTTCCACGCGTTTTTCGCCAGCATTCCGCACCAGTGGTACACGAACAACAACATCGCCGACTACGAGGGCTACTACGCCAGTGTCTTCTACTCCTACTTCGCCGGCCTGGGGCTGGATATCACGGTGGAGGACAGCAGCAACCACGGGCGACTGGACATGGCCGTGCGCTTCAACGGCAACGTCTACCTGTTCGAGTTCAAGGTGGTGGAGACGGCGCCGCCGGGTGCTGCCATGGCGCAGTTGAAGAAGAGGGGCTACGCGGACAAGTACCGGAGCCTCGGCCAGCCGATCCACCTGGTGGCGGTGGAGTTCAGCGGGGAGGCTCGCAACCTGGCGGGGTTTGAGGTGGAGGGGGGTGAGGGGTGGCGGTGTCGGCTTGGTGTCAGGTGACGGCCGAGCAATGAGGCCGGGCCTTTCGGCCCGGAGTATCCGCGACATCTGGTTGCACCACAGACCGAGGATATCAGCCCTTCAATGAGGCATTGACATCGGACAGAACTATGTTTAAGTTTTTACTGTTTGCTGAAATCCTAGGTCTATATAGGTTTTATAGTCTCTTTCGGTGAAAGGTACAACCCTATGACCACCAAGACTCGCTTTTCCCTTTCCATGTTACGTTACCAGAAGGAGGAATTTTCGATCTCCATCCAACAAAGCCACGGCTCTCACCATAGCGGCTACTTGAGCCAAAATTCCTCTGCGCTACATCACCTGACGACGATCCAAGCGCACCAATCCGTAATTGCAATCCACCAAACCAGGAAAGAGGTCAAGTATGGCGATTGATCTACAAGCCTTACAACGCGCAGTCGCAGGTACGGCCGCTGCGTTCCGATGCGTCACCGACTATCAGCCTGCGGGAGGCCCCAGCGACAAGGTATTTCCTCCCACCTACGAAGGCGGGAAATACGCCACCGAAGAGCGTATCGATCCGGAAACCGGCGAACGCCGACGCTGTGTCCTCTTGGACTCCGTGCAGTCGCAGGCCAACCGCATGGAGTTGGCGTTGCTGGAGGCGCATCGCGCCAGCCAAGTGAGCCTTCCTCTGCTGGTGGCGCGTTTCGATCAGGAAGAATTGCTCAAGAAATTCACCGTGACCAGCCTTGAGGCCCCCCACCGAATTGCGGATGCTCTTTTTCGAGACAGCCTGCTGGACGGCATGATTTTTCGCAAGTCGGAGAAGGGGCGAATCCTCGACGCTGCGGACGTGCGAAACGCCACCGGTCTGTTCGGCCTGTGTCCGACCGCCCTGGTATTCGGACTATGGGACTCGACCGGACCTCGCGGCGGCCTGGGTTGCAAGTTCCAGCGGGCGCTGGTGTCCGAGATAGTTGGGTTCGACGCGGTGGCGGGCGTTAAGACGGCCAGCCGCATTGATCCGGCAGCAATTGAGAGACGTGCCGGTCCAGTTTTCAGAACAGGAAGTGGCGACTGGACTCTGGAACCAGCGAAAGCGAAAAAGGATGCAAAAGGGAAACCGGTGCTTTTCAAATCTCGGCAGGGCAAGGATGTCGCGTATGACCCAGGTTCCAGCACAGATGTACCCGACCAGGGTCGTCCATCTGTGATCAACCACGGAAACGTCACACCAGATTACGACTATGCGAGGAACAACAACAACCAAATCCAATATGAGACGCGAATTAATGCGCGTGGTGAGACTGTACGTGTAAAGGCTCGTATACTCGGCGGATTCACTATCTCCAGGGCTGTACAGACCACGGTTTTGTCATTGACCGCTCTACGACGCCTCCGTTTCCCGCGCAACCGGAGCATAAGTTCGGACAACAGCACTGACGTTGCCGCACGCACTGCACTGGCTGCCTTGGGTCTCGCTGCCGGAAGTCTGGCGCGCGTCGATACGGACCTTCGCTCTCGTTGTCAGCTTTTTGCCGAGCAGACGCCTGTGTGGGAATTGCTCGACCGTCCTGGCGAATCGCCGCAGCGTTTCGAACACAGTCCCGAAGACGCGCTCCAACTGTTGGCTGAGGCGATCGGCGCTGCCAAGGATGCCGGCCTGCCGTGGGAGGACGAGATCGAACTGACCCCATCACCCGACTTGATCGAACTGGTTCGGCGCAGTCAGGAACTGGCCAGCGCTTCGGAGGCGGAGCAAGGCTGATGCTCGCTCTTGGCATCCGCTACCTGAACGGGTGGTCGATGGCCGCGGCGGACGGGGCCAGAAAGGAGCGCGCCGAATGGCCGCCGCATCCGGACCGGGTGTTCATGGCCTTGGCCGCCGCTTGGTTCGAGACCGATGCAGACGGCTCGGAAGGGGAAGCCCTGCGCTGGCTCGAAACCTTGCCGCCACCTGAAATCGCCGCGTCGGATGCCGAGAATCGCGCCCCCGTGGTCAACTACGTACCCGTCAACGACCCGAGCCTCGGTCGCAAGCTGCCCGCGGGTGGGGACCTGAGCGAACTGAAAAAGGCGGGACTCGACCAACTCCCAGAGCACCGGTCGCGCCAGCCCCGCGGTTTTCCCGTGGCCATCCCTCGGGACCCGACGGTGCACTTGATTTGGCCGGAGGCCCAGGTGGACGTGCATCGCGAGGCCCTGCACCGGTTGGCCGCCAAGGTCACGCATGTGGGGCATTCCGCATCGTTCGTACAAGCGTGGTTGGAAACCAGTCCGCCCCCGCCCGTGTGGGTCCCGTGGACCGGCGTCGCGCGCCATCGCCTGCGCGTGACGAGCCCTGGCCGTTTGAGGACCCTGGAAGCGCGCATGAACCGCAATGCGTGGACCGGTTACCATGACCTGCGCCACGAAATCGAAGAGGCCGAGGCGGACTTGAAGGCGATGAAGCGCCCGCCGCGAGCACCTTGGGACGCCTTTCCAGATGTGGTCCTGCTGGCCGGCGAAACCCGAACCCGGCAGCATCCCGAGTATGCCGGCGCGAAAGCCGCTGACGACCCCGTGGCCGCGGCCAACCTCGTCAACAGCCTGGTTGACGAAGCGGAGGCTGCCGCGGTGCGGACACTGATCGACAAAGTCAGTGAAGGGGGTGAACCGATCCTGGTCAGCGCACATGCATTTGAGCGGCAGGGTCTCAATGCCATTCCGGCAGCCTTGACGAGATTACTGAGCGAACGGCTCCGCATCCCGCGCGAGACAACCGTTGTGCAGACGAACGTTGTCTCCCACACGGGTGCGGACGGCTATGGTCGGCTTGCGCGACAAGCCTGTTTCGACGGACGCATCGAAGCCGGTCGAGAGTACCTTATGGTGGACGATTTCGTCGGCCAGGGCGGTACCTTGGCCAATTTGCGTGGCTGGATAGAAAAACAAGGCGGTCGGGTCGTGGGCGCCGTTGCCCTGACCGGCAAACCGTACTCCGCCAAGTTGAACCCTTCAAAGGAGCAACTCCATGAACTCCGACAAAAGCACGGGGCAGACTTCGAAGAGTGGTGGAAGGCGCACTTCGGCCACGCCTTCGATTGTCTTACTCAATCGGAAGCTCGGTACCTCGCCCGCTCCCCGGATGTTGACACCATCCGAAATCGCCTTGCTGCGGCAAAGCAAGGTGGAAGTGGATCGAGTCACGGGCGAAGTCCTGGCGAGCAAAGACAATACGTAAAGGAAATGAAGACACGCCTGAGAGATATCTTCCCCGACGGTGAACCCGTGAGCCAGCGCCCCGTACCGGGCCGCTGGCAGGGGTATACGGAAGCATCGAAGGATAGTGACCCTGAAGCACCGGGCTCGGTTTTCGCCCCGAGGCTCATTGTCCTCAACATCAAGGGCAAGCGCGTGTCCTTGCCGGCGACGCTCAAGCTCACCGCGGCCCTGCGCGGCCTGTTGATGAAAGAGTGTGCCGATCAGCCGCCGCCCGAGTGGTTCAGCGGACATCGCTCCGACGGCAAACCGAGCGCCGACCCGCATCTCGCCCTGATACCCCTTCCCTTCGTCGGCGCCGAGCATGCCGACGGTCGCGTCATGGGCTTGGGGCTCGTCCTGCCGGCCGCCCTGGCCCCATTGGCGGCAAGCCATTGCCTCGAACCTTTCCTGCACGAGCCGGCCACCGGCTTGCCGCGCGAACACCCGTTGTTCGATGGCCAGTGGTTCGAGTGCGCCATCGAGATGGAAACCCGCGAACGGCCGCCGCGGAATCTCCAATCGGCGACGTGGACGCGGCAATCCTGCGTTTGGGCGAGCGTGACGCCCGTCGTCCTGAACCGGCATTTCGACGGTAGGGACAAATGGTCGCGGGCCGCCGACAGCGTGAAGGACGCCTGCCAGCATATTGGCTTGCCACGTCCCCGGGAGGTGCTGCTCCATCCAGTCTCGCTGGTGGAAGGCACACCGCACGCGAGGGAATATCCGCAACTGACACGCAAGAACGGTGGCGGCGCGCGAAGCCACAGCCACGCGGTGATCGTCTTCGATGAGCCCGTGCGCGGGCCGGTGCTGGTCGGGGCCGGGCGTTTCCGGGGTTATGGGCTCTGCCGGCCGATGGATGGGGAAGGCGAGAGGGGAATCGTTTAGGATGAGCAGCGCAACCTACTTGGCCGGTGACTTCTCTGGCATCCAGCGTTACGTTCTAGGCGTCAAGAGTGCTGGAAAGGCCCAGGCCAAGCGCTTGCGTGCCAGATCGTTTTTGATCGAGCTGCTCGAACATGCCGCGCTTGAAACGATTCGACAACGACTATGCGTTGCCGAAAAGGATATCCTGGTTCGGGGAGGTGGCGGTTTCTTGCTGAAAATCCCACCTGCTGCTCCCGGTGAACTGGAGGAGATATCTTCCGATTTGCAACGGAAAGTATGGAATGAAACCGGCGGAGAAATCCAGATGTCGCTGGCATGGGCCGACGATCCGCTTGGTGCTCACGCGCGGCTCGAATGCGAAAAACACCGGCCAGGGAATTCCCTGCTCCAAGTTGATGGATCGTGGAGCCTTACGGCTTCGAGTTTACCCCCAGTTGACGAGTTGTGTGAGGTTTGCCGCCAGGCGCCTGGAAAACGACGGGTGACAGAGGAAGGTGGAGATGTTCTACACTGCACGAGTTGTCTGAGTGCGAGGAGTCTGGGCGAGAAGCTGACGACCTGGAAGTGGATGCGTCCAGGCCCCGGACCCGTTCACGTCCTCGGCGTTTCCTTCGAGCCGGTAAACGGCGGCGGGGTTGGTGAAGGATTTCATGCCGGTCGCTGGATTCCACGAAGCCGTTCAGGGGAACCGCTGACTTTTGAAGAGATTGCGGGAACCACTACCGGCGACCGACGCTTGGCTGTTCTAAAGGCGGACGTGGATTACATGGGCATCCGAGTCGGTGACATTATACGAAAAGATCGATCGTATAATGATCTACGCTCTTTTAGCCGTGATCTTCATGTCTTCTTCGGTGAAACGATTCACGATTTGCTCGAACGCGATTGGCCCCTGATCTACACTCTTTACGCTGGAGGCGACGACTTGTTGTTGGTAGGTCCCTGGAACACAGTGCTCGATTTCGTTCAGTCGTTGGTCGAGCGATTCGGAGCCGATCCGGGACGCAAGTACTCACCGCTTACCCTCAGTGCCGGAATTGCACTGAGCCCGTATCGAATTCCGATTCGGCACGCAGTCGACCGTGCGGAGAAACTCTTGGAAGTCGCCAAACGGCGTCCGGGTAAGAATCGATGTGCAACATTGGGTACAGTTTGGAGCTGGGAACGGCACCAATTCGTCGTGAATAATGGGAAGCAACTGATGACCTGGGTGGTTTGCGGTGTCACGCATCGTTCTTTTCTGCGTCGTTTGTTGAGTCTCCTGGAGAGTCGCAACCCAACGGATAGACAACTACGTGCGGCGCGCTGGAGTTATCAAATTCAGCGTAATGTAGACCGACGACACAACGACGTTCGTCACTGGGCGGGCAAAGTACTCGAATATCTGGAAACCGATGAACAGCGAGTGAATGAGCTAGCGGCGAGTCTCCGTTATGCTCTGCTGGCAACACGTACTGGAAGGGAGAGGCGCGATGGTTGATCGACGAGACGCGATGAACAAGGGTGGACGGACACCCGGAAACGACAAGAAATTTGGAAACCGGGGTAATGGCGGTCGTAACAATTCCGCTAGGGGACACGTACAAAAACTCCCCGACTCGTATTTCGAAAACGACGAACAGGGCAGAAAGTACCTCCATCCAGTTTTCGTATCCAAAAAGACCATCGATCCTTTAGCAAGGTTACTGGGACAAGACGCGAGACCTAACCTCACCACGGGCCAGATGCGCCGTTTCTTCAACGAATGTCGGGAGATTGAACGCCTTGTAGAAGTGGATGGCGAAAGTTGGGAGCGAGTGAGCGCCCGCTTCGAGGGGCTCTGTTACCATGCTCAGAATGCCGTTTGGAAACACAAAATTCCGCGAGAATTCCAGGAGTTCATCGATGACAACGTGAGACGGGTAGTCATCGCTGCAGAACCAAGAGAGACTTTTCTGTACGGTTTTCTACCGCATTTTGAGGCTCTGGTCGGTTTCGGCGCTGCCTACATGAGAAGGGACTCCTGACATGCAACGAACTGCCATTCACACCATTACGTTTACAGCTCGTTGCGAAAGCGGCCTCCATATCGGTGGCTCCCAAGACGAACTGGCAATCGGCGGCGCCGACAATCCGGTTATCAAGAATCCGGAGACCGGTAAGTCGTACATACCGGGCTCGTCGCTCAAGGGGAAAATGAGGGCCGAGTTGGAGAAGAAACTAGGCCAGTTCGGGGGCAACAAGAATGACAGGCCTTGTGGATGCGGACAGTGTGCCGTCTGTCGATTATTTGGGGCGCACATGAGTCCTGGAGGCAATCTCGGTCCTTCCCGTATCCTTGTCCGTGATGGCCAGCTCCTGAGAGGTGGCCGTATCGAGAACAAAACAGAAAACATCATCGACCGCAGGACTGGTGCTGCTGCAAGGGGAGGCCTCCGGTCGAACGAGCGTGTCATTGAGGGAACGGAATTCAAGATGCAGATCGTGCTGCAGGTCTTCGATCAGGACAGTGCTTTCAGCTACAAGGACCGGACAGAGAAGGAGTACATGGGCGACGAAGCTCTCCAAGCAATCATCGCTGATGGCTTGAATCTAGTCACTGCTGTCCCACAAGAAATACGAATGAGGAGGACCTGAAGAGCTCCGTCATGCTATGATGGCAATTGCAAAACCCATCGTAGGAGGAGGTTCAGGTCCATGGCGTACAATCATACCGTAATGGGGCAAATACTCA
>JAJEAI010000021.1 GCA_022824205.1 Candidatus Binatia bacterium | reverse complement strand
TCGACGCTCTCCCATCCCCGCCACCGCCTCCTTTCACATTGCCACGATGCCAACTGCTTCGGTAGCTCCTTGCTCCAACCACATCTGTTTCATCCTACGGGGTGACTTGCGGCAGGCCATGCCCGTTTGACACAGCCTGTTCCGCGGGAATGACTTTTCGGGGCCGGGGCCGGGGCCGGGGCCGGGGCCGGGGCCGGGGCCGGGGCCGGGGCCGGGGTCAGGGCCGGGGTCAGGGTCGGGGGACGCTAGCCGTCCTCGATGCGCAGAATCGTCGCCGCCGGCAATTTCTCCAGCAGGTCGGCCACCGCCCGGTCGAGGTAGTCCCCGCTCTTGGACTCCACCGTCACCTTCACCTTGTAGTCCGGGTTGTCCAGCACCGGGTAGGAGCCCAGCAGGATGTCGGGAAACCGCTCCAGCAACCCGTTGAGGGTTCCCGCGATGACCCCCTCGCCGTCCTTGACGTAGATGTTGCGCAAGTGGAACGGTTCCTCGCGGAAGCCCTCCTTGATGGCGTTGAAGCGGTCCTGCAGGATGCGCGGCACCCCGGCGAAGACGTAGACGTTGCGCATGCGGATCACCGGCGCGAACATGGCCCCGGCGGCGAGCAGCTCCGCTCCCTCCGGCACCATGGCCATGCGCAGCCGCGCCGGGTTCAGGTCGGCGCCGTAGCGGGCGCGCAAGCGCCCTTCCAGGCTCGGCTCGATGACGGCCTTCACCCCGAAACCGTGCGCGATTCCCTCGATGGTCACGTCGTCGTGGGTGGGGCCGACCCCTCCGGTGGTGAAAACCAGGTCCCATCGGCCGGCGAAGCGCGCCGCCGTGCGCCCGATGAGCTCCAGGTCATCCGGAATCACCGTCACGCGCCGCACCTCGACCCCGAGCTGCCGCAGCTCCCGGCACAGGAACGTCGAGTTGATGTCCTGGGTCTTGCCGGAAAGGACCTCGTTCCCGATGATGATGATGCCCGCGGTCTTGGACATGACGAGGGTCCATAGTATGCCAAGGAACGGCAAAGCGAAAGTGCTTCACCAGGGAGGTGCGCGAGCGATGAACGAGACCGAGAAATACCTGATCGACGTGGCTTATCCCTACTGGGAGACCGAGGCCGAGATCGCCCGGCGGTTCTTCCGCGGCAACCCGACGCGCGAGCAGCACGTCTACTGGCTCAAGGCCCAGCTATGGAAGGAACTGCACCCGGTGGACGGCTACTTCACCGGCCTGCACCGGGAGCTGGCCAACCTGGTGGAGATGTTCCCGGAGGTGGACCGCACCGTCGACCGCCACCACTACCACGGGCTCATGGAGCAGATGGTGCAGGAGTTCAACCACTACGTGCTCCAGGCCGACATCCTCGAGTACCTGCTCGGGCGCAAGATCGCTGCCGAGGACACAATCCAGTTGCCCGAAGAGAAGGCGCTGGGCGACCTGCGCCGCGGCTACGTGGCCGGCTCGGCGGTGGAGAAGGCCGCGGTGCTGGTCACCGAGGGCGGCGGCGCGCGCCTCTTCCGCGAGGGGCGCAAGCTCAAGGGCAGCGTGCTCGGGCGCAAGATCGCCGCGGCCATGGAGGTCATCTACCAGGACGAGAAGAACCACTACCGCGAGGCCGCGCGCGAGGCGGCCGGTGCCGCCGGCACCAAGCAGCAACTCAAGACCATGAAGCGGGCCATCGAGCGCGTCAGCCTGCAGCGCGTGCGCATGCGCAACGAGATGTTCCAGTATCCGATGTCGGAGGAGGCCGTGGGGCGCTGTCTCGCGAAACACCACCGGCCGGTGTGACCCCGCCTCGCGCCGGCGCCCGGTCCGGCGTTCACGGCCGGCCCAGCGGATGGGACTTGGGGCCGGCGCAGACCCCGCGCTTGGACGCACGGATGAATTCCAGGAGGAAGGCGATGTCCCCGAACGGATCGGAGAGGCTCCCTTCCAGTTCCTTCACGGCCGCGGCGAGGTTGCGCCGCTTGCGGAAGAGGATCTGGAAGGCGTTCTTCAGAGTCCGGATGCGGGGTTCCTCGTAACCGGCCCGGCGCAGCCCCACGACGTTCAAGCCGCGCACGGTATGCTGCCAGTCGATGATGGCAAAGGGCGGTACGTCCCGGCTCGTGGCGCTCAGGCCGCGCATGATGGCCATCGTGCCGACGCGCACGAACTGGTGCACGGCGCAGCTCGCGGAGAGCACCGCGCGGTCGCCGATCTCCACGTAGCCGCCCACCACCGAGTTGTTGGTCATGATGATGCGGTTGCCCAGCCGGCAGTTGTGGGCCACGTGGGAGTTGGCCATCATGAAGTTGTCGTCGCCGATCACCGTGGTGGTGTCCTGCGCGGTGCCCCGGTGGACCTGGACGCCCTCGCGGAACACGTTGCGGTCGCCGATGCGGAGGTACGACCTGGCGCCACGGTAAGACAGGTCCTGCGGCGCGTCTCCCAGCACGGCGCCGCTGTGGACGTGGTTGCCTTCGCCCAGTTCCGTCCATCCCAGCACCACGGCGTGGGGAAACAGGCGGGTGCCGGCGCCGATCTTCGCCGGACCGTCGATGACGACGTGGGGGCCAAGCTCGGCGTCGGGGTGAATTTCGGCGCGTGGATCCACCACCGCGGTAGCATGTATCGACATGGTTGATCTCCGGCTACCAAGTCCGAAGCGCTGCCGAGGGTACGGCGGGCAACCTCGTCCGGAAGGCGCCGGATACGGGCACGAGCCCGGGTACGGGATGCTGATTCATCGAGGCTCGGATTCTTCGACGGGCTGCGACTCGTCTTCCAGTTCGCCCCCGGTTATGCGATAGTTGCCGTCCGCCCACGCGCCGAGGTCGATGAAGCGGCAGCGCTCCGAGCAGAACGGCCGGTAACGATTGCCGGTCCAGGGCGTTTCGCTGCGACAAATGGGGCACTTGACGGTGGTCGGCATTATGATTCGGCCGCTTTCGAACGCCGGCTCGACCCATTCCCGAGGGTACTCCCGAGGGCGCGCGGCTCATCCTCTTGACTAACAGTTTCCCGTTGATTTTTCAAAAGATAACCTACTCTCGCCGGAACTTGAGAGCGGCCGCGGACGAAGGCATACTGATGGCGCCGGGGATCCTGCCGGGTCTCGCGGTCGGATGGGATCCTTCAGCGACGGAGCGAAACGGGGATGAGCGACCTGTTACCGGTCCTCGTGATGGCCGGCGGCAACGATCAGGTTGAGACGATACCGGAAGGCGTGGCGCCCGAGGACATCTTGAGGGGCTTCAAGGGCGCGGTGCGGCTGCCGTCCGGGCGCTGTATCGCGGCCGAGCTGGTCCAGCGGATGCGCGACAGCCAACGGTTCGAGGACCCCATCCTGGTGGGACCCCGGCGGGTCTACGAGGACTTGGTGGATTGCGAGATCAGCGACACCACGGGCGACCTGCTGGCCAACATCCAGCGGTTCGCCACGCTCCTGTCCGAGCGCTACCCGGACCGGCCCGTGGCGGTTTCGGCCTGCGACATCCTGCCCACGGCGGAAGAGTTCCGCACCTTGCTGGACGAGGACTATGCGCCCAGCGCCGTGAGCGGGCTTTGGTGGCAGATGATCGCCGCCGAGGCCGAGGAGATGGGCGTCAGCAGTTGGAAACCCAGCTACCGCATTCGTCCGGCGCCGCGCGAGCCGCTGCTGAATCTCTATCCCGGGCACCTGCTGGTGCTCCGGCCCAACGCCGTGCGCCTCGACTGGTTCAACATGTTCCTCATGATGGCGTACCGTTATCGCAACCGCAGCATCTACGAGCGCTTGATCCGCATCACGCTGAGGGCCGTGGGCCTGTGGCTGGAGGCAGACTGGCGCCGCCTGCGGCAATTCCGCTGCCCGGGGCGCACCTTCGCGGCGCCGTACGGCATCCTGAAGACCTACCTCCGCTACACCGCGCGCCGCCTCACGGTGCCGGAGCTCGCCGCCGAGCTGTCCCGCCAGATCATGGTCCGGGACGACGCCGGCGCCATGCCCCAACCGGTGGCCATGACGGTGACCCGGATTCGCTCCTTCGCCAAGGACATCGACACCCGCCGCGAACTGGAGGAAATCGCCGGATGAGGCGATCCCCGCGCCTGGATGCCCGTTATCCAGGCTTTGTCAAAACGCCGCTCGGAAATGAAATGCTACCCATCCCCTGAACCGTCATTGATATGAAGATAATCCCGCTACCCCCCGACGAGTCATTCCCGCGAAAGCGGGAATCCAGGCGGGATATGAAGATAATCCCGCTACCCCCCGACGAGTCATTCCCGCGAAAGCGGGAATCCAGGCGGGATATGAAGATAATCCCACTACCCCCCGACGAGTCATTCCCGCGAAAGCGGGAATCCAGGCGGGGTGGGGCCGAGCCCGGCAATGAGGCCGCCACACCCCCCACCCCTGGATTCCCGCTTCCGCGGGAATGACTCATTGGTGGGCCGGGCCGATTCGTCCACTAGTGTGGTGTCTGGTTAATTCGCAGCATGATATGCGGAGGATTTTCGTTGTCGGCAAGGCGCGATGACCCTTAGGGGCGACCCGCGGTCGCCCCCATGTGGCGGGCACCACGCGAGGGAGACCCCGGGTCAAGCCCTGGGCTGACGTAACGCAGCCGACGGTGAAAAAGACCCGCAGATTATGCTGCGAATTAACCAGACACCACACTAGAGCACGCGGGCGAGCCAGCGACGCAGGAACTCCGGCCCCTGGCGTTCCAGGGCGGGCGCGAAACGGCGGGTGGCGTCACGGAGCTGACCCACCGAGATGTCCGGGGTGGTCGCGATCTCCAGGGTGTGGCCGATGAACCAGCGCTCGAGCCCGGCGGCGGTTACCTCGGGATGGAACTGGAGCGCCACCGCGCGCTCGCCCCAGCCGAAGGCCTGGTTCTCGCACACCGCGGTGGAGGCCAGGTGGAGCGCGCCACGCGGCAGGTCGAAGGTGTCGCCGTGCCAATGGAGGACCGAGGCGTGGCGCGGTGCCAGCAAGGCCAAGGCCGACGCCGCCCCGGCTTCGGTCAAGGAGAGCGGCCCCCAGCCGATCTCCTTGCGGCCCGCGCCGTACACCCGCGCCCCCAGCGCCCGCGCCATGAGCTGGGCGCCCAGGCAGATGCCCAGGGTCGGCCGGTCCGCCGCCAGGCGGCGCTCGATGAGCCGCGCCTCGTCCGCGAGAAAGGGATACGGGCCGTCGTCCCCGGCGCCGATGGGACCGCCCAGCACCACCAGCAGATCGGCGTCCGCGGCCGCGCCGAGCCCGTCCAGGCCGGCCTCGAGGTACTGGACGCGCCAGCCGCCCTCGGCCAACGGGCCGGCGAACGACCCCAGGTCTTCGAAAGCGACGTGTCGAATGACCACGGCGCGCCGGGGCACGGATGCAGGGGAATGGGTCATGAGGGGTAGCCCTTCAGGCAATGTTCCCCCTAGCGCGCAAACCGTCTAAACTCAAACGGAGGGCGTTCCCGGATCACCCGGCCCGGTCATTCCCGCATGCCAGGGTGTGTCGAAACCGACGAGGCAGAGCCCCCTCGGGGCGTCATTGATATGAAATAGAATCTTGTACAGTGAATTCAGCCAGTTACAGACAATCGTCTTCATCATTCCGGGCCCTCCAATACGTCATTCCCGCGGAAGCGGGAATCCAGGGGGGGTGAGGCAGGGGTAATGGGGTCGCCATACCACCACCCCTGGATTCCCGCTTTCGCGGGAATGACGATCCGGGGGTTTGGCGGAGGGGCTGGGGCGGGTGACAAAGGCCGTGAAGGAAGAGCAAAGACCGCGAAGGAAGAGCAAAGGCCGCGAAGGAAGAGCAAAGACCGCGAAGGAAGAGCAAAGGCCGCGAAGGAAGAGCAAAGGCCGCGAAGGAGAGAAGCGCATGCATGACGATACGACGCCCGCGTCGCTGGTGCTGCGCGGGCATCCGGTTCTGCCGGCGCCGGCGGGGCCGGTGGTGCTGCTGATACTCGACGGGGTGGGCGTGGGCGCGGGCGACGAGTTCGACGCTCTGGCGCTGGCGCGCACGCCGACGCTGGACGCGCTGCGCCGCGACGACGGCCTGGCCACCACCCTCCGGGCCCACGGCACCGCCGTCGGGCTGCCCTCGGACGCCGACATCGGCAACTCCGAGGTGGGGCACAACATCATGGGCGCGGGCCGGGTCTTCGACCAGGGCGCCAAGTGCGTGGACCGCGCCATCGAGACCGGGGAGCTGTACGACGGCTACTGGAAGACCCTGGTGGAGCGGGTGCGCGCCGGCGCCGGCGCGCTCCACTTCATGGGCCTCCTGTCCGACGGCAACGTGCATTCGCACGAGGCGCAACTGCACGCGCTCATCCGCCGGGCCGACCGGGAAGGGCTGGCGCGCGTGTACGTGCACGCCCTCCTGGACGGACGCGACGTCCCGGACCGCACCGCGCTGGTCTACCTGGAACGGCTCGAAGCGGTGCTCGCGGCCATCCGCGACAAGGGCGGACGCGACTACCGCGTCGCCTCGGGCGGCGGCCGCATGGTGGTGACCATGGACCGCTACGAGGCGGACTGGAGCATCGTCGCGCGCGGCTGGCGCGCCCACGTCCGCGGCGAGGCCCAGGGGTTTGCCAGCGCCGCCGCCGCGGTGGAGCACTTCCGCGCCGCCGAGCCCGGCATCAGCGACCAGGTGTTGCCCGAGTTCACCGTGCGCAACGCCGACGGCAGCCCCGTGGCCCCCATCGAGGACGGCGACGGCGTCGTCTTCTTCAACTTCCGCGGCGACCGCGCCATGGAGATGTCCCGGGCGTTCACCGAGGGCGCCGGGTTCGACCGCTTCGACCGCGGCCGGGTGCCGGACACGGCCTTCGCCGGCATGATGCTCTACGACGGCGACCTGGGCATCCCCGAGCACTACCTGGTGTCGCCGCCGCGGGTCCGCAACACCCTGAGCGAGTACCTGGCCGCCGCCGGCGTGCCCCAGTTCGCCTGCGCCGAGACACAGAAGTTCGGCCACGTCACCTACTTCTGGAACGGCAACCGCTCCGGCAAGTTCGACGAATCGCTGGAGGAATACGTGGAGATCGCCTCCGACCAGGTGCCCTTCGAGCAACGCCCGTGGATGCGCTCGGCCGAGACCGCGGACGCCGTGGGCCGCGCCGTGGGCGAGGACCGCCACCGCTTCATCCGCGCCAACTTCGCCGGCGGCGACATGGTGGGCCACACCGGCGACCTTCAGGCCACCATCATCGCCCTGGAGGCCATCGACCTCGCCGTCGGCCGCATCCTCCCGGCCGTGGCCGCCGTCCGGGGCTGCCTCGTGGTCACCGCCGACCACGGCAACTCCGAGGACATGGTGGAGCGCGACAAGACCGGCGCACCCCTGCGCCAGGACGGCAAGCCCGTCTTCCGCACCGCCCACTCCATCAACCCCGTGCCCTTCCTCATCCGCGACTTCTCCGGCCGTGCCTACGGCCTCGCCCCGCCGCCGGCCGCCGGCCTCGCCAATCTCGCCGCGACCCTGCTGGAGTTGCTGGGCTACCAGCCTCCGGCCGAGTTCGCCCCGAGCCTGCTGCGGGTGAAGACCGGGCGATAAGCCCGGGCAAACCGTCATTCCCGCGAAAGCGGCTGTGTCAAAACACCATCTTGGCGAGGCACCAACCCCCAGAAACGTCATTCCCGCGAAAGCGGGAATCCAGGGGTGGGGGGGGGGTGTGGCGGCCTCATCGCCCGGCCCCGCCCCGCCTGGATTCCCGCTTCCCAGGCTGTGTCAAAACACCATTCAAGAGAGGCAATAACCCTGGAAACGTCATTCCCGCGAAAGTTCACCCTCGACCCCGATCGGGGGCGGGAATCCAGGAGGGGTGGCGCGGGGAAACGCCGCTGCAGCGCCCCGCCACCGCCCATGGATTCCCGCTTTCGCGGGAATGACGTTTCTGGGGGTTGGTGCCTCGCCAAGATGGTGTTTTGACACAGCCGCTTTCG
>JAJEAI010000161.1 GCA_022824205.1 Candidatus Binatia bacterium | reverse complement strand
TCGACGCTCTCCCATCCCCGCCACCGCCTCCTTTCACATTGCCACGATGCCAACTGCTTCGGTAGCTCCTTGCTCCAACCACATCTGTTTCATCCTACGGGGTGACTTGCGGCAGGCCATGCCCGTTTGACACAGCCTGTTTCGCGGAAATGACGATTCGGTACGTCGCTGTTGTTTCCCGGAGGAACGCGTTTTGAGACAGCCTCCGAAGCGGAAATGACGAAAGGCGGGCCGCGGTTGACCCCGAATGAGACACCTCACGTGTCGCTGACGTGATGAGTACGTTCTGTACGAGGGCAAAGGAGACACCATGCGCGTATTGATTACCGGAGCCGGCCTGATCGGCTCCCACGTGGCCGCGGAGTTGAGTTCCCAAGGCGACGAAGTGACGTTCTTCGACGTCGTGCGGAAGCCGGACTACATCCGCCACGTGACCGGCAAGGACCTGCCGCTGGTTCGGGGCGACATCTGTGACCTGGCGGCGTTGATGGACGCCTTTCTGACGGTGAAGCCCGAGTGCGTCGTCCATCTGGCGGCGTCCGTGGGCGAGTCCAACATCCCGAACCTCTACGCGGGGTTCCAGGTCAACCTGGTGGCCACCTTGAACGTCGCCGAGGCGGTGCGGCTGGCCGGCGTGCGGCGGCTGGTGCACGCCAGCACCCAGGCGGTGTACCAGGACGCCGAGCCCGGCGAGTTGCTGCGGGAAGACTCGCCCCAGGACGGCCGCGGCCGGGTGTACAACGCATCCAAGCTCGCATGCGAGCACGTGCTCAGGACGTTTGCCGCGAAGCAGGCGTTCGAGCTGGTGCTGCTGCGCTTCGCGGGGGTGTACGGCTACCGATCGGTGGCCGGCGGCCCGGGGGTGGCGGTGCAAGAGGCCGTCTGGGCAGCCATGGCCGGGGAGGAGTCGGTGCTCAACGCCTACGAGACCGTGGACTTCGTCTACGTCAAGGACCTGGCCGACGGCATCGCCCGGGCGGTGCACACCGCGCCGCTGGCCCACGACGTCTACAACCTGGGCAGCGGCGCCCTCACCACCGTGGAGGACGTGGAGGCGGCGCTGCACGCGATCTTCCCGGACATCCGGCTTCGGCGCGGCACGCTTACGCCCGCGCGGCCGCGCATGGACATCACCCGGGCGCGCGCCGAACTGGGCTACGCGCCCGAGTACAAGCTCGAAGCCGGTTTGCGGGACTATATCGCCGAGTTGAACCGGGAGTGAGGAGAGGTGTCCGCCGTCCCGCCCCGCCTGGATCCCCGATCAAGTCCGGGATGACGGGAGGGGCGTTCCGATGATCGGGGTCTCCTCGACGACAAAACACGGTTGGCGGCCGTCGGCTGCGTGACGTCACGACGGGCTTGACCCGGGGTCTTTCTCGCGTGGTGCCCCGTACAGGGGCGACCGCGGGTAGGGGCGACCGCGGGTCGCCCCTACAAGGCATCGCGCCTTGTTTGCGGGACGCGACACCTAGGCAACCCGTCCGGATGCGGCGGCCTCCGTCAGTGTCGTGGTCGGGGAGACGTATTCCAGGTCGGTCAACACTTCGATGAGGGCGGGGCCGGGGGCGGCCAGGGCCTGCTTGAGCGCGGGCAGGACCTCGTCATCGCGGGTGACCTTGAGGCCCAGGGCGCCGTAGCCAGTGCCGAGCGCGGCGAAGTCGGGGTTGACGAGGTCCGTACCGTAGTTCCTCCCCGGATACTGCGCCTCCTGGTCCATGCGGATGGTGCCGTAGGAGCCGTTGGCGTACACCATCACGATGATCTTGACGCCGTACTGGCGCGCGGTGGCGAGTTCCTGACCGGTCATGAGGAAGCCGCCGTCGCCCACGTGGGCGATGACCGTGCGGTCGGGATGGGCCAGCCTGGCGGCCACGGCGGCGGGCACGCCGGGGCCCATGCTGCCCAAGTTGGGGACGATGTAGGAATCGGCGTGATCGAACTCGATGTAGCGCTGCACCCAGCCGCCGAAGCTGCCGGCGTCGTGGGTGTGGATGGTGTTTGGCGGGACCGTGGCCTTGATGTCCGCCATGACCCGCTCCATGGAGACGGCGCCGGTGGGGCGCTCGGGCGGGGTGGCGTAGCGCCGCTGCTGGGCGTGGTAATCGGCGATCCAGGCCGCGCGGGCTTCGTTGGGACCGGCGCCGTCGCACTCCAGCGCCGCTGACAGCGCCTTGCGCGGGTCCGCCAGCACGGCCATGTCCGGGCTGAAGTTCTGGCCGATGTTGCCGGCGTCGGCGTCGATCTGGATGGTCGCCAGCCCCGGATGCGGCAGGCGGTAGTTGCCGGACACCTGCTGGTTCACCCGGCAGCCGACGATGAGCAGCAGGTCGGAGTCTTGATCCACGATCCGGCGCGAGTGGTTGTTGCGGCTGCCCAGGTTGCCGACGTAGTGGGGGTGCGTGTTGGGGAAGGCGTCCTGGCGCTTGAAGGCGCTCAATACCGGCAACTGGAACTTCTCGGCGAAGGCCACGAGCTCGTCCCGGGCGCGCGCGTACTGGGCACCGGAGCCCGCCAGGAGCACCGGCTTCTCGGCGCGGTTGACCCGCTCCACCATCTCGCGGACCTGTGCCGAGTCCGGGCTCGGCCGGACCTCGGGGTAAGGGTCCACCATGGTGATGTCCGCCTCTTCCTCGAGCATGTCCCGGGGAAGGGACACCACCACCGGACCCGGGCGGCCGGAGCGGGCTACGTGGAACGCCCGCGCCATGATGCGCGGCGCCTCGCGCGGGTCGTTGATCTCGATGACCCACTTGGCGATGCTGCCGAAGAAGTGCGTGTAGTCGAGCTCCTGCCCGGCCTCCCGGCCCCGGTGCGCCCGCGCCACCTGGCCGATGAGCAGGACCAGCGGCGTGGAGTCGTACTTGGCGAGGTGCACGCCGATGCTGGCGTTGGTGGCGCCGGGGCCGCGGGTGACGATACACACGCCGGGAGTGCGGGTGGTCTTGCCGTAGGCTTCGGCCATGAGACAGGCGCTGCCCTCGTGCCGGTTGGTGATCAGCGTGATCTCGGGGATGTCCCGAAGCCCATCCAGCAGGGCTATGTAGCTCTCGCCCGGCACGGAGAAGGCGTGACGCACGCCCTCGTTGCGCAAGGACCACGCCACCGCGTGGCCGCCCGACATCCTGCGGCTCTCCTGATCGACGCTCACCGGTTCACCCCCAACGTTTCTGGGACCAAGAGCCCCGCGACCTCAAGGCGGGCCGGCAGTCAGCCGGCGGCCAACAGGGACCGCAGCCCCGTGAACTCATTTGTGACGCAGAGCACTGGTGTCGCGTCCCGGAAACAAGCGGCATGCCTTGCTGGTTCTTTTCGCCGTTGGCCGGGTTACGTCACCACGGGCTTGCCCGGGTTCTGCGTCGCGTGGCGCCCCCACGGGGGCGACCGCGGGTCGCCCCTACAAGTCAACGTGCATTGGCGACGGCAACCAACGTCGTGCATTGGCGACGGCAACCAACGTCGTGCATTGACGACGGCAATCAACGTCGCGATCTGCTGACGGCAGACAATCCTGCGCGACTCAGGTCACTCGTTCGCGGGACGCGACACTAGTTGCCAAGGACGGCCTTTAGCTTGGCCAGGGTCTCCGGCGGTGCGTTCACCATGCCGTCCACGATCCGGGTCACTTCCCCGCCGTTGCTGAAGTGGACGCCCATCTTGGCCTTCCCGGCTTCCGCGCGGAACTTGGCGTCGTTGAAGGTCTTCTCCATGGCGTCGCGCAGGACCCTGACCCGTTCGGCCGGCACCTCGGGCGCCACGGCCCACGGAAAGGCCATGCTCAAGGGGGCGTTGATGGCCCGCAGCATCTCCTTCTGCTCCGCGGTCTTGGCGAGCATGCCGGCGGCCGGCACTCCCTTGAGGAGCGGAGCGTCGGACGGTTCCTCGCCCATGATCACGATCACCTTTGCCGCCGCGTCCTCGCCCCGAAGAGTCGTGGCGAGAACTCCGGCCAGGGGATCGGCCGGACAGAAGGCGTCCACCTCCTTGCGCAGCAACGCGGCCTGCACCGGGGCGATGCCCCGATAGCCCGTGATCATCTTGAACTTGGTCCCCAGCGCCGCGTTCAGCACCGCGGGAATGTCATAGCCCATGGAGCCGGGGGTGCTGGTGCCGGTGGTGACCTCGCGCCTGGTGACGTCCTCGACGCTGTCGATGCCCAGGTCCTTGCGCACCACGCAGCCGCCGCGCGGCTTGTTGGCCGCGCCCAGCCAGTTGAACTTGCCCATGTCGATGTCGATGCCCTTGCGGCCGATGGCCCCCTGGAGCACCAGTCCCTGATTGGTGCTCACGAACACCGTGCCGTCCTTGGGTTCCACGGCATAGACGCTGCGCGCCGCCACCAGTCCTCCCGCGCCCGGCTTGTTCTGCACGATGAACCTGGGATTGCCGGGGAGATACCGCGGCATGTGCCGCGCCACCAGGCGGGAATAGGTGTCGAAGGCGCCGCCGGGCGTGTAGCCGACGATGATGCGCATCGTCTTGTTGCGATAGAAGTCGGTAGGGGACGAACCCTCGGCAGCCGTCGCGGACGAGCCCGCCATTCCCAGAAGCACCAGCAAGGAACCGCACAGCGTCTTGAAATACATGGGCATCCTCCTCATGGGGTCGTCATGCGTTGAATGCCCTACCCCATTTGAGCGCGGGCGGCAAGGGAACGGCTCCGCATGGACGCCGGTTCATGTTCCAGTCGACCATTGACCAATTTGGCAGCAATATGCCATTTTCTCGAACATTCGTCGTGGCCGGTCTGTCCAAGTGCAACCGATCAGGGTATCCCATTGACATCCAAGCTCAGCCACATCCTGAAGGACGCAAAGTCCGGTGACCACGTCGCCGATCGCATCCGGGAGTACGACCGCCGCTATGGCGGCGCCGCGCGCGGCGGTCCGGACGAACGCAAGACGGACTACCGGCATTTCGAGAACACCTACTACGACCTGGTCACCGACTTCTACGAGTACGGCTGGGGCCGGTCATTCCACTTCGCCCCACGCGTCACGAAGGAGAGCTTTGCCGCCTCGCTCGCGCGCCATGAGCATTACATGGCCCATAGACTGGGCCTGCAACCCGGAATGGTGGCGGTGGACCTGGGTTGCGGCGTCGGCGGGCCGGCGATCGAGATTGCCCGCTTCTCGGGCGCCTGCATCGTCGGCGTAAACGACAACGAGTACCAGTTGAAGCGCGCCGAAAAGCAGACGGAAGCGGAAAACCTCAGCCACCTGGTGCACTATCTCAAGTGCGATTTCATGAACGTCGAAGCGCCGGACAACCGCTTCGACGCCGCCTTTTCCATCGAAGCCACCGTCCACGCGCCGGACAAGGCCGGAGTTTACGGCGAAGCGTTCCGCCTGCTCAAACCCGGGACCTGTTTCGCGGCCTACGAATACTGCATGACGGATCGGTACGACACCGAAGATCCGTATCACCGCCGCCTCAAGGCCGATATGGAATATGGCGGCTGTCTGCCGGACATTCCCCGGCCGCGTGAAATCGACGACGCCCTGCGACAGGTCGGCTTCGAGCTGCTGGATGCACGGGACCTCGCCGCCGAAGCGCCGCCCGGTATACCGTGGTATCGGCCTCTCACCGGCTCCGGCCTTTCCTTCGCGAGCTTCCGCAGCTCGGCCGTCGGGCGCCGGCTGACCCACGGTTCGCTATGGCTGCTGGAACGGCTGAGAGTGGTGCCGCGCGGCAGCTCCCATGTCGCCAGCCTCCTGAACCTCGCCGCCGCGTCCATCGGCGAAGCCGGCCGCCTCGGTATTTTCACGCCGATGTACTTCATACACGCGCGCAAACCGGATTAGGGCAGGCGGAGCGTTCCCTGCTCGCGCTCAGGATGGGTTTTGGTTGACTGGGGCGGTGGTTTCCCATATCAACAAGGGGATTCACGTGCAGTCGAGCCATGCACTCCTCCTTCCTGGACCGCTACGTTGAGTTCACGTTGCGCCGTCGCTGGTTGGTCCTCGCGGCGTCCGTGGCGGTCATGCTGGCTCTGACCGGCGGCCTCCAATTCCTCCACATTTCCAACGACTGGCGCGACATGCTGGACGAGGACAATCCTCAGCTCGTCGCATTCGACGCCCTGGAGGATACCTACACCGCCACCAATGCGGCGTTGATCGCGGTGGCGCCCAAGGGCGGGTCGGTGTTCACCCGCGCGGCGCTCGGCGCCATCGAGGAGCTGACCGAGGCCGCGTGGGAGGTGCCGTGGTCCAGCCGGGTGGATTCCCTCACCAACTACAACCACAGCGAGTCGGTCGAGGACGACCTGATCGTCGAGCGGCTCGTTGACGGCGCGGCATCGCTCGGCGATGAAGACCTCGCGCGGATCAGGAAGATCGCGTTGGGCGAGCCCAGCATCGCGGGCCGCCTCGTCTCCCACGACGGCCGCGTAGCCGGACTGGTGATCAGCTTCACCTTGCCCGAGCATTCGGACGCCGCCGAGATCGAGACCTACCACTATCTCCGCGGCCTTCTGGATGAGGCCCGGGCAGACCATCCGGACATCGCCTATCACGTGACCGGCAATGTCTTCGTGAACCAGGTCATGACCGAGGCGGCCCAGGACGACATGGGGATTCTCGCGCCCGCCGCCTTCCTCGTCATCGTGGCGGTGGGCGCCTTTCTGCTGCGATCGCTTTTCGGCACGCTGGGCATCGTCATTCTACTCATCTTCGTCGTCGCCTCGACCATGGGCGTCATCGGCTGGACCGGGCTGGTGCTCAACGCCGCCAATTCCGGCATCCCCCTTATCATCATGACCCTCGCCATCTGCGACTCGGTCCACATCATCGGGACCATCAACGCCGGCATGAGCCGGGGCCTGGACCGGGACGCGGCCATCGCCGAATCACTGCGGGACAACGCATGGCCCGTTTTCCTTACGACGGCCACGACGATGATCGGGTTCCTCAGCATGAACGCCTCGGACTCGCCGCCTTTCCGGATCCTCGGCAACCTTGTGGCCACCGGCATGCTGGTGGCCTACGTGTATTCCATGACGCTCCTGCCTGCGTTGCTGTCGGTGCTGCCGCTGCGCGCGCGTGCCGCGCGCGTGGGGGGTTCCGTTTTCTTCGAACGCCTCGGCAGTTTCGTGGTGGCGCGCCGCGGGCTCCTGCTCTGGTCCGTGGGCGCCGTGGCCGTCGTCCTGGTGGCCGGCGTGCCCCGCGTCGAGCTGACCGACAACTGGACCACTCACTTGGACAAGCGTTACGAGTTCCGGCGTGACACGGACTTCGTCATCGAGAACCTGACGGGCGTCGAAACGCTGGAGTACAGCCTGGACGCCGGGCGGGACGGCGGCATCACCGATCCCGCCTATCTGCGCAAGGTCGACGCGTTCGCCGAATGGTACCGCGCCCAGCCCGAAGTGGCACACGTGCGGGTGTTCTCGGACATCATGAAGCGCCTCAACAAGAACATGCACGGCGACGACCCGGCCTTCTACCGCCTGCCCGAAGACTCCCAGCTCGCCGCGCAGTACCTGCTGCTCTACGAGCTTTCGGTGCCCTTCGGCATGGACCTCAACAACCGCATCAACGTGGCCAAGTCCGCGACGCGCATGACCGTCACGCTCCGCAGGCTGAAATCCGAGGAGCTGCGCGCGCTCGAAGTGCGCGGTCAGGAGTGGCTCCGCGCCAACGCGCCCGACCTGGCGAACGAGGCGTCGGGGTACAGCCTCGTGTTCGCCCATCTGGCCATACGGAACACCCTGAGCATGTTGTGGGGGACGGTCACCGGCATGATCGTCATTTCGCTGATCCTGATCGCGATCTTCAGAAGCGTGCGCTTCGGGCTCATCAGCCTCGTACCCAACCTCATCCCCTCGGCCATGGCCTTCGGCGTGTGGGGCTATCTGTACAGCGAGGTGGGGCCAGCCGGCTCCCTCGTCACCGCCATCGCCTTCGGCACCGTGGTCGACGATACGATCCACATCATGGCCAAGTACCTGAAGGCGCGTCGCGAGGGGCTTTCGTCGCCCGAGGCGGTGCGCTATTCCTTCAATTCGGTAGGCAGCGCGTGTTTCATCACGACCATGATGCTGGTGCTGGGCTTCCTGGTGTTCGCCACGTCGGGATTCGCCATAAGCTGGATGCTCGGCCTCCTGGTTGCGCTCACCCTGGGCTTCGCGCTGGCCCTCGATCTGCTGTTCTTTCCGCCCCTGTTGATGGCCATCGACCGGAAACCATGACCCGGCGTTCGTGACCCGGCGTTCTCCGGTACGGAAGCGAGCCCGATGCCGCGACGAATCGCCATTGTGGGCATGCGCGATCGTGCAAGCATCAGTAGATGCCCGGTATCAGGGCCCGGCGGTGCGCCGGATAATCGCTGAAGGTATCGAGATACCATCGATGGTTGCTCCTCGCCCTCGGAGCAAGGTTCGCGACGGTGAACAGCATGAATGCAAGGCCGCACGACGACCAGGTCGCGATCGCCCAGCCCGACCATTCGAGGATTTCCCCGAGGTAGTTCGGACAGGAGACGAACCGGAACCCGCCGCCCTGCGGTATCGCATAGCCGGTTTCGCCGGGCCGGCGCAGGCGCATGAGGGTGTTGTCGGCGTGGAGGTTGAGCGCGAAACCGGCCAGGAAAATCCCGACGCCGATCAGGAAGCGGGGGTCGGCGAGCCATTCGGCGGCGTACGCGCCGAATTCCGAAATGAAGCGGGCGTTGATGTACGCGTTGATCGCATTGAAGAAAAAGCCGGACGCGACCAGCAGCAGGGGCGTCTTCCGGCCGCGTGCCCGGACGCGGAACGGGTAGACGAAGGTGCGGTGCAAGTAGTGACCCTGCCACATGACCAGGAGCAGCAGCGGCACGATCCGGAACGCGCCCTCGCCGTTGAGATAGACGACGAGGAAGAGCGCGGGCGCCGGCAGCTCCATGATGATCCATGCGAGCCTGGCGGAAACGTGCGGCCCCCAGCCCGCACCCGCGTAGTGGCGCCCGTAGGGCGCGACCGTGCGGAGCAGGTAAAGGAACGTCACGGCCGCCATCGCGAGGACGGCCCATGTCAGCATCCCGTGCAGACGCTCTTCGGTCATTTCACGGGCCTTCACCCAGCATGCCGTATTCGTCGAACCAGCGGTACGTGTCCCTGACCGATTCCGCGAGCGAGCGCGGGTGGAACCCGAGCTCCGCCCGCGCCTTGGCGCTGGAGATCCGCCGATTGCCATGGGCCATGACGCGGACGGACGCCGGCGTGTAGAGCGGACGGCGTCCGCGACACCGATCCAGGACGACCTGGCAGGGTGCCCATAACCGGGCGGCGAACACCGGGAACTGGAGACGGGGCGCGGCCACACCGGTCGCCTGCCGGGAAAGCTCCGCCAGTTCGCGCACGGTGTGCCAGTGACCCGAGACCAGGTAGTTCTCGCCGCATCTCCCCCGTGTCTCGGCGGCCATCGTGGCAGACACGACGTCGCGCACGTCGACCCAGTCGTAACCGCCCGCGATCAGCGCGGGGATTCGCCTGCGGTAGAGGTCGAGAAAGACCTGCCCCATGGGCGACGGCGCGCCGTCATAGGGGCCGATCACGCTGGTGGGATTCAGGATCACGGCGTCGAGGCCGCGGTCGATGCCGCGACGGACTTCCACTTCGCCGGCGGCTTTCGAACGGTCGTACGGATCTTCGTGCGGGCCATCCGCGGGACCGCGGCTCTCATCGAGGACTTCGTCCAACGGGTGTTGGTCGTAGGCGTGGATCGAGGAAAAGTGGACCAGGCGCCGTACACCGCATGCCAGGGCCGCCTCCACGACGTTGCGTGTGCCCACGACGTTCGTGCGATGGAACTCCCGCGCGCTGACGGTATCGATCGAGACCAGCGCGGCCAGATGAAACACGGCCTCCGCGCCCTTGAAGGCGGCGATCAGCGATTCCCTGTCCAGGATGTCGCCATGGACCCATGCGATGTCCAGGTCCGCCGCCGTGCCCCGGCGCTCCCGGGAGATCGCACGGAGCCCACCGGGCCCGTACCGGTCGGCCAGGGCCCGCGCGAGGACCCCGCCGATCTGCCCGCTTGCCCCGGTGATCACCCGTACGGTGCGAGGTCGTCCGCCGCCAGATGACTTCATCGCTAAAGGCTCATTTTCGCGGATCGTGGACCAGGCCAAGCGCTGGAGGAGCGGGCGTTGCGAACTCAGACTCGAATTTCGTGCCGCTGCTCGGCGAGCCTGAACTTGAGTTTGTTGCTGGGCGACTGTGAGGGTAACGGATCCATCGGCAACCGCTTGTAGGGGCGGGCCAGCTCGATCTTGAAGTGATGCGTGAGCATCAGCAGGTTGATCGCTATGTGCAAGTCGGCCCAACGGCTTCCGAGACATGAGTGCGTGCCCAGGCCGTAGGGCGCGTAGCCTTTGCCGGCGTGCTCGTTTCGCGGGGGCACGTAGCGCTCGATGTCGAACGTCCACGGATGGGGAAACAGCTCTTTCGAGTAGTGCGTGGCCGTCTGCGCAATCAGGAGTTGCGCCCCGACCGGTAGTTCGTAACCCTCCACCACACAGGTATTCATCACCGTGCGCATCGACATGGCCACGATCGGCGACATCCGCAGAGTCTCCATCAGCACTCGGTGGGTCACGTCGATCCGGTCCGGACTGAAGTCGTCCTCGCCGGGGTCGCCCTCGGCCCACAACGCGTCCGCTTCGGCCGTGACTCGCTCGTACAACTCGGGATTCTGCAGCAACCAGTAAAGGGCGAAGCCAACCTGATCGCCCATGTACATGGCGGTCATCAAGATCGCCCCCAGCGGTAGCGCCAAGTCCGATTCGGGCAGGAATTGGGGATCG
>JAJEAI010000076.1 GCA_022824205.1 Candidatus Binatia bacterium | reverse complement strand
CAAAGCTCCTTGACGCCAGCGGCGCGGTAGATGTTCACCTTGTTGGGGTCGTAGTGGGTGTGTTCCACCTCAACCACCAAATCAGGGGGGGCATCACCGAGGTCGGCGTTTGCGGCTGCCCAGCCCTGTGCCTGATCTATGCCCAAGTAGCGAGTGGCTCGCTCCCCAACCAGAAAGGACTCGTCGGGATCAGCGCTTCCGGCTTCCGTGCCCGCCGAGACCGTCGTGCTTCCGAAGCCGACGACATCAATGTCTTGGGACTCGCACAGCGCCTCGACCAATCCTCTCGCCAAAATGCCGACTGTCTCATGGTTTCGGGTCGGCGCCAGAAAAACCGCGATGCCTTGGGCGAAGTCAACCCATCCTTTGCGAAAGCTCTCTGCCAACTGCTCCCCCACCACTTGGAGCGTCCTTTCGCTTTCACACTTGACCGCTACGACGTCCGAACCCAGGGAACCTTTGACGACCACCATTTCGGGCATGATGCGTTTTGCCCGTTGGGGGAGGGGGATTGCGTGATCAGCGGCCATGCCTGCTTCACCTGCAAGTGAACAACTCCTACTCATCATACCGCCACCCTAGGTACAGCCGCATCAGAATGGGGTGTGATACGGTATGAAGCGAAGAGTTGCACACATAAATCTATGTGTTAGATTGCGGTCGTGAGGTGATTGGATCGGACTGTGCCCTATACGGACTTTTTGGCGGAGCTGCAGAAGGTGGGATTGAGCGTTCGCGAGTTCGCGGAGCTAATCGGCATGAACCCAAATTCGATTTCGAACTACGCGCGAGCGGGCGAGTTACCGACTCACATTGCGCTCATTGCGGTTCTTGTTGTTGGGGTCAACCAACTGGGAGGCGATTACCGCGGTATTATCTCAAGGGTCGAACGGGTCAGAAAGAAACCGAGAGGCGCTGGTCGCCGAGGTCGCTTCGGTGGCACGAAGGCAAGCTGAAAGGATGAAGCGGCGTCGAATGCAGGCAATGCGACTGCGGCGCTTGACCGATGCAGGCAATTCCACCGAGTTAGTTGAGGGAAGCGAAGTCGATGGTTGACATGCGCAGCTTGGTAGCCGAATTTGGGGCCGAGCCAACGGCCGTGCGCCTGCTCGACGTTGAAACACCGGAGCTGTTGCCCTATGCGACGTTGACGACAGCGCGGCGCAACGCCGGTTCCGAGCTGGGCGTGGTGGAAGCCGTCTACGAGTGGCAGGATGCGCCGCTGGTGTTCCTGATCAATTCAGATTCCCTAGCAAGCGACAGGGAGCTGCAACGGATACGTCTGCTGCTGGCAATGCGCGGGGATGCACCTTACTTGGGGGTTGTCGCGCCGGGCAGCCTTCACGTGTACCGAATCGCACTGGACAGGAAACCGCTGCATCAGGCGCGGGTGAACTGCTGGGGCAATGAAGCGGGAGCGAGGAGTACCGTTTTCGCGAGGCTTGCCAACGAACGCCCGCAGGCTGGGATCAATAACCGGAACTGGATTTCCGACGTCGTTCTAAGGCTGCTGAACGCGTCGATGTCGAGGATCATAGCACTCAACGTGTCTCACGAGGACGCGATCTCGCTTGTAGGCCGTGCGCTGTTCACTCGATTTCTAGGGGATCGGGAGTTACTGCCGGAGCACATGTCGGTGCCGGAGACAGCGGCGGTGCTTTTCGACACGCCTGACGCAGCGGAAGAGACTTCGAATTGGCTCGACGATACGTTCAACGGGGACCTCCTACCCTTGTCGCCGGACATCTTCCGAAGTTTGCCAGCGGCAGGTTACGCGGCATTGGGCGACGTGCTTCGACGTGCTCCAGACGGTCAACTCATGCTGGGCTGGAAGGAGAAATGGGGGCACTTGGACTTCGCGCACATCCCGGTCGGTGTGCTGAGTCAGGCGTACGAACACTATCAGCGGAAGCATGCGCCAACTGAGCAGAAGCGGGAAGGCAGCTACTTCACCCCGAGACCGATCGCCGAACTCATGGTTCGGGCGGCGTTCCGCGCATTGCGACGACGCGGTACCGCCAAGTCGGCCAGGGTTCTCGATCCGGCGGTTGGTGCCGGTATCTTCCTGCTAACGGCGTTCCGGGAGTTGGTCGCGGAACGGTGGGCGGCGGATGAGCGGCGTCCGGACACAGACGTGCTCAGAAGGATCCTCTACGACCAACTCGTTGGTTTCGATATCAACGAAGGGGCATTGCGGTTCGCGGCGCTGGGCCTGTACCTGCTGTCCATCGAGCTGGACCCGAACCCGCGCCCGGTCGACAAACTGGGTTTCGACGAATTGCGGGGGACCGTGCTGCACCAGGTCAAGGACCGGGACGAAGAGGAAGGCGAGACGCTCGGCAGTCTGGGTGCCTCGATTGGAGACGAGCACAAGGCGCGATACGACCTCGTGGTCGGAAACCCGCCTTGGGCAAGCGGAACCAAGCTGCCGGGGTGGAAGCGCGTCTTGGACACGACGGCGCGGATCGCGGCCGAACGCCCGATAGCAAACACAAAGCCGCCATTGCCGAACGAGGTGCTCGATCTGCCGTTCGTGTGGCGAGCGCTGGAATGGGCGAAGCCGGACGGACAGATTGCGTTCGCACTGCACGCACGCCTGCTGTTCGCCCAGGGCGAGGGGATGCCCGCGGCGCGGCAGGCGCTGTTCGAGGCTCTGGACGTCACATCGGTGGTGAACGGTGCCGAACTGAGGCAGACGAAAGTTTGGCCGCAGGTTCTAGCACCGTTCTGCGTTTTGTTCGGCACGAACAGGAAACCCGGCGTCGAAGCGGGCTTCAGGGTCGTCAGCCCGCGGCTTGAGGGTCCGCTCAACAAGGCCGGAGGCATGCGCATCGACGCGGCCAACGCCGAGGTCGTGATTTCCCGGCACCTCGCGGAAACGCCCGATATCCTAAAGGTGCTGTTCAGGGGGACGAAAGCCGACCTTGGCGTTCTGCAACGGATGCGTGGAAAGAACTACCCGACGCTGGAGGAGTTCTGGAAGGCTAGATTCGGGATCTACTTGGGGCACCCGCGGGGGAGCGGAAACGGCTACCAGAAGTTGAGGACGACGAGCCGTGTGCGTCGGCGAGGCGATGGAAAGCCGGGGGTAGACGCAACCTATCTGCAGGGCCGGCCGCAGATTACTGGAGGGCCTTTCACCAGCGTATTGGTTGATGCCTCGTCGCTTGAGCGCTTCGCGCATGAGCGGATTCACGACCCGCGATCGCTGGACCTCTTTGCGGGTCCGCAGGCAATCGTCCACGAATCGCCGCCGAAATCGACGGGGCGGATAAGCGTGGCGGTGTCGGACGAAGGGGTGGTCTTCAACACGAGCTTCCACGGGTATTGTGCCGGGAATGATGCCGAAGCGGCGTTGTTGGTTCGCTATCTCGCGTTGGTCCTGGGCAGCAAGCTGACCATGTGGTTCGCACTGGTCACCAGCGGACGGTTCGGCGTTGAGCGGGACGTGGTCGAGAAGATCGCTCTCGACCGTTTGCCGTTGCCTCCGTTCGACGGGCTTTCGCCAGTTCAGCGCGAGGAGATCCGGTGGCTGGTGGAGGCGCTGGACTCGGGAGCGGCGTCGTGGGAGGAGGCTGACGCGTGGGTAGCGCACCTGTATGGACTGAGTGAGCGGGACTTGCAGGTCGTCTTCGATACGTTGGAGTTCAGCCTGCCGTTCGCTGAGAACAAACTTAATGCACAGGCGATTCCGAGCAAGGATGAGAGTGAACGGTTCTGTGAGGTACTGGGAGACGAGTTGAAGCCTTGGTGTGAGCGGTTCGGATCGAGGGTGGACGTGTACCCCTTTCCTGCACCGGCACTGTCGCCTTGGCACGTGATCGCGGTACGTGCAGGTCGTGCGGGTGCTGAGGGGACTGTCTCGGACGACGACTGGGCAGGTCTTTTGAGGGCGGCTGACGAGGCGGCAGCAACGGAGCTCTTCGTCGAGGACGGAACGGACGGACTTCTGATCGGGCGGCTCGCTCAGAGGCGCTATTGGAGCAAGACGCAGGCGCGGCTGCTCGCCCAGCGGATTGCGTGGTCGCACGTCGGGTTGCTGAAGCGGCGCGCGGACGCATGAGTGGGGGAGCAGCGCGGCCTCGACAGGAACAGATCGAGGCGCTGACTCTCGGGCTTCGGCTGCCGATCGCGCCGGTCGCAGAGGAGCACATGGAGGTGATCGCGGAGGGTCTGCGGCAAGCGTTCGATGAGGCCCGGCAGCGTGCGCCCCGAACAGTGAACACGGGCCACGAGCCGGAAGTCACGGCGTTGTTGCAGGCGCAGCTGAACGGTGCGATGGCGGAGAACCCGCTTTGGTGGCAACTCGTCCTTTGGGTCGGACGTGGGTCGGAGAGCGTGAGTTTCGATGGGAAGCACCTTGAGAAGCGCCCCGACCTCTCTATTGTGCTCTCCGGCGGGGAGCGTCGATTCCCTTTGGTGGCTGAGGCGAAAGTCTTGGATGAGTCGAAATCCAAGACGATTTGGCACTATTGCGAAAAGGGTGTGCGTCGGTTTGTGGAAGGCGAATATGCGTGGGGCAACCGCGAGGCATTTATGATTGGCTACGTCCGGGACAGTTCATCAATCGACGAGACCTTGACGGGTTTCTTGTCGGTAGTGGACCAATCGAATCCTGAGCGTTTTCGGTTGGAATCGCTATCGGCGCCTGTCGGCGCGGGAGCGGGCGAATTGGCGCGGAGCCGGCATGGGCGAGAGTTCGTGTATGGCAATCAGACGCCGCCAAACAGTCCGGGACCGATTTCGGTCTGGCACTTATGGTTGGGGTAGGCGAGAGTGATGAAACCATGCGGGTTGGGACGGATCAGCTTAGGAGGCCGCGGTGGAGTGGGCTGAGTTGGGCCAGGCGGTGGTGACCATCTTGATATCACTCGGGGCCGCAGGGGGGCTTCTTGCAGGCTCAGCGAAATGGATAGCCGGACTGATGGCGAAGACGTACGTCGAGCAGGTGAAACATGATTTGCGGAGAGAGACGGAGAGCTACAGGACGAAGCTGAGGAAGTCCGAATTCCTTTTCGAGAAGGAGTTCGAGGCCGCTTTGGCGTTTATCGACATGCGCCGAAGATTGTGGCCGAGGATGCGCTATTCAGATGAGGACTGGGGTGAAGCCGTGGACCATTTCGGCAAGAGTCTGGAGCAGGTAGAGGACGAGATAAGGCGGTATATCCAGCGACAATCAAGATGAGAACGTAGCGACAAACAAGATGAGAAAGCCGAAGTCGCGCGCTTGGGGAGGGAGGGCGTAGCCCGACCGAGCCAGGCGCGCGGCGCGGCGGTTGGACGGCTACGTGGCGTTGGGCCGCGAGGGCAGGCGCGAGGTCGAGGTGGACGCGGACAGCCACCCGGCGAAGGCCCGCATGGCGGGGAAGCTGGCGACGGAGGCGGGGCGGGCGCAGTACGCGCAGCGCAAGTGGCGGGCGGAGGCGCCGATCGGGTGGATCAAGGAGGCGCTGGGCTTCCGGCGGTTCAGCGTGCGCGGCCTGGAGAAGGCACGGGGCGAGTGGGACTTGGTGTGCCTGTCGCTCAACGTCAAGCGGATGCGGGGCCTTCAGGCGGCCTGAGGGCGGGAGTTCTGGTTATGCGTCCAGTTGTTCGGGGCCCGGCTCAGGCGCGGCAGGGGCGCTTCGTGGCGCCCCGCCGTGCGGATGCCCGCCCAAATGGCCGCCCACGCGAGTCCACCGCCAAAACGACAACCTCGCTTGGGCGCAAACCGTCCTACGGCGCAAGCTCCTAGAAGCCTTTGAGCGCTCAGGTCAGCCTCTGGCCCTTGCCGTTGGTCCGCTTGGCGTCCGGGTGGCGGGTGGCCCGCCAGCGGGTGATGGCGGAGCCGCCCTCCAGGGTCCAGCCGAAGCCGGCGATGCCTCTGCCCGCTTGGGAGTTGTAGGCCCGCGCCAGCTCGGGGCAAGACCTCGGAAGTTCTCAGCAGCGCGGAGCGGCGGCGGACCGAGTCCTAAACCGCGTCCCAATAGACGACGGTTCCGTTGCGAACCACCTCAAAGGGTATGCGCTCCTCACCAAGAACCTCCCCGTCAGGCCCAACGACGCTGAACATCATCGCGTGAGGCCCCGCGTCGGAAAGCGGAGCCGGTAGGCAAGGCGGCTCCGTCCATGTGATGGGACTCCAATAGAACTCATCCAACTTGCCTTGAGTTCTGTAGGGCAAGTGCGACCAACTCCCACATTGGTGGGTCTCAACTCCCACAACCCTGAGATCGTCGCCCTCATAGGTTTTCCCGCCCACCCACACGGTTGGCCCAAACGCACCTGCGTCAATTTCAAACTCCAATACATAGAAGCCCCTTTTCAGGCGGTACCCGATTGGCATGGGGTCGTGGAAAAAGCTTGCCGGAAAGTCGGTGACTCCCGTGGCGCTCACTTCGATACCTTCCACATCCACCAGCGAAATGTAGTAGTAGTCCGTGAGCGCGGGTGCGCATCCGGTCAACGGCGGGGTGAGCGCAAGGGCCAGAAGCGCCCTTAAGGCCTGATGCTTGGTCCTCATGGCTGAAAGTGCTCCTCGGGCACGGGCTTCGCCCCGCCCACGTATTCGGAAAAGTCGACTGGCGGCTGCCCCCCGCTGATGATGATCAGCCCGTGCACGTAGCTGTTCGAATTGTAGCCGTTAGCTCGTGTTTGCCAGAAAACCCCTCCTTTTTGGGATGGGCCTGTATTAATGAACAGGATTTGGGGTGGGGCTGACGGCATGGATTCGTCGCCGTCGGCCTTTTGGGGCTTCAAAAGGGGCTTCATCGGCGCCGGGAGCGGTCGCT
>JAJEAI010000092.1 GCA_022824205.1 Candidatus Binatia bacterium | reverse complement strand
ATGCGATGCTACAGATCCTCAGCGTCACCCCTTTCGAAAAAGTGCCGTTGATTCAGTTACTTACCGATACGCCCGCGCCACCAGAAAGCCCCGATGACCGTAACCAACTGTTTTTGCTGTGAAATGTGTCGGACACTACTGACGTTTATCGCAATCACCGATAGAGAGCATCCCGAATACAGGGTGCCTACGGAAGATTGGCGGCGCAGCAACCCCAAGGGCTACGCCAACTGGTTCCGTTCAAGGATGCGTACAGTCTTTGATGCGCACCGCCGTGCTGCGGCCCTTGCAGCAAATGCCAGTGTCGAGGACATCCCTGAGTACACGGTGCGTACGCCCCTTCAGAGCGCCATTCAGATTCTCAAGCGGCATCGCGATATGATGTTCGCTAAGCGATCCGACCAAAAGCCGATCTCCATCGTGGTGACGACGTTGGCAGCGCATGCATATCAGCAGGAAAACACGATTACTGGTGCCATCTATCGCATTCTTGCTGAAATGGACGAGTACATTGAACACCGCAATGGAGTTGCATGGATCGCGAATCCCACTGACCCGGCGGAGAATTTCGCAGACCGGTGGACTGCGTATCCGGAGCGCAAGGTGGCCTTTTACGAATGGTTGGATCAAGCACGCAGAGACTTCTCCGCAGCCGCTCAAGCCACCGACCGGAAGAGGATTGTTGCCGCTCTACAACCTCGATTCGGGGAACGTTTTTTGGAAGGGGTCGAATCGGTCCAGCGCAATTCATTGCACGGACCGGCATCCTACTACGTAGGGGGGCTGAGAAAGAGTCTCAACCCCGCACATCGGAAGGCTGCGCCGTGGAGACGTGTGGACGAGGGGATGGTCCGAATTGATAGGGCTACTCTCAGGCGCGACGGCTTCCGTACCACGACGTTCAAGAATGATGGGGATCCGTTGCCGAAGAATTGCAGCCTCATCTTTGAGGCGGTCACCGACCTCCCCAAGCCTTACAGGGTCTACTGGCAGGTCGTAAATACGGGCCGGGAAGCGGAAGCAGCCAACGGCTTGCGTGGGGGGTTCGACGAGGGCGTAGTGACCAACGGCCGCCTAACCAGGAGAGAGTCGACACTTTACAGTGGAACACACAGTATCGAATGCTTTATCGTCAAGCAAGGAGACCTCGCGGCCCAGAGCGGACAGTTCATTGTCAACATCAAGTAGGGCGGCATGGGGTTCTTGATCAATCACTTCGTCAGGTCGCTAATTGATTGGCTGTTTCGAAGGCGCTCTCCTGGCCTTCTGACCATGCGAATCGGGCTTGGCTGTCTGATTCTCGCCCTCGGCGGCGGGTGGGCTTTTGATGTGTCGCTCCTACTCCCAGATGCCCGTGTTGACGTCGGTTTCGACAGCGCGGGTACAACACCGACGGTACTCGTCTATGGCACGGGATTCGTCGGGTCGTTCCTGGCGGTAGCGGGTTTTTGTTGGGAGTTAGTTCGCTACAAGGCAGATCAACGACGTTTGAACCGTAAGAGGGTTGTGGTCGTCGAGGCTCGCGGGTTACGCGATACCAGCGGCACGCCGCTTCTCGATGCACTTCCCTCGAGTTTGGAAGGACGCAGAGATAGTGTCCCCTTGGATATCCGCCAGCGCGTCAAAGACGGTGAGATCGTGGCACCAAAGGCGGCTCTTGAGGATTTGATCTCGCTGCCTACCGACCTAAAGCGACGCTTTGATGGCGTCGACCGTAGCGACGTTACCGTGGTTTACGGGGGTCTTGCGCCAGTCCCGTTCACGTTCTTGACCGGTTTGCTGATAGATGACGAAGGTACCGTGGTCATCTTTGATTGGGACCGACACGCGCAAGCTTGGCGTCAACTCGACGATATAGATGACGGCAAACGCTTCAGATGCTCAGGTCTTGGCACTTTGTTCGGCTCTGCATCCGAAGTCGCCTTAGCCGTGTCCGTTTCTTACACCGTCAGCCCGGCAGATGTCCGTTCCAAAGTGGGCGAGCTCCCCATCGTAGCTTTGGATCTCGAAGGTGCCTCCCCAAATTGCCATTGGTCGGAAGATAAGCAACAGGCCCTTGGCGTGCAGTTTCTCGAAACCATCGTTAGTCTTGCGAATCAACGTGTTCGGCGTATCCATTTGTTTCTCGCTGCTCAGAATAGTGTTGCATTCCGTTTGGGTAGGCTCTACGATAAACGCAACCTACCCGAAGTCGTCGTGTACCAGTATCAAAAGGCGTTTACACCGCCGTACTCGTGGGGTGTTCTGATGCCAGTCTGCGGCATTGAGCGACCCGCGATTGTCTGAGAACTGGTTGTCAGAGCTCGCCCCAGCGGATGCACCGCGCCACGCGGATCCGGATGACGGGCCGCTCGTCCAGGGCCATGGCGCGATACTGCGGGTACTTCCGGCGCAGCAGCCGGACGGCCTTGCGGTGGGCCTCTCCCTCCGTCACGATGCACGCTTCGCCCTGGATGATGACGTGGGCCAGTCGGGACCAGTCCTCGTCGTCGTAGTGGTGGACCACGACGGATACCCGCGGGTTGGCGCGGATGTTGCGGATTCGCTTGAGCTCCCGCGGGGCGGTGGTCTTGGGCTTCTCGTCGATGGGTGAGTAAAGGCACTGGCCGTCGAAGGCGAAGCAGAAGGGGACGTTGAGCGGCTGGCCGTGTTGGTCGACCGTGGCGAGGTGGCCAACGCGGGCCTGACGGATGAAGGTGGCTTCCCTGCGGGTCATAAACTCGGCTCGGGATACTGCACACCCTGACCACAAACCGGCTGGTTAACGACTGGCGGTGGGACGACTGTGACTCGGTACGTATCTCTCTTGGCAACTACCGTGTCACTGAACGATCCAGGGTTCGTCCGAACCAAACTTCGGACCATCCACCACCAAGGGTTGCGCGTCGATAGCCTTGAGTCTCCTGCGCAACTTCTGGAGCACGTCGGCACGGTTGATAGGCTGCGGCCGAAGTTTCGATCCCGGTTGTTGTTCGATGTGTAATGCCACGCGCCACCGTTGCTTTGTCAACGCGCGTGTTGCCAGTACCCGTTCGCCGCTGTCCTGGGCGTTCGCGCTCGCAGCCGCCAAGCCTGACAGCGTGTCGCGAACCTTTCTGGCAATCTCGTCATCAAGGTCGATGGGCTTTGTCCTTGGGTGATGACGGTAGTCCTTTACTTCGATCAACCAAGACGTATCTTGTGAAATACAGATAATATCGACGGCTTTGGTCCCGCTGGCAATGGACTGGAAGGATTTACGATAAAATTCCCAGGCGTCATACTTGGCCGCTTCGCAGTGGTCCGGGAACACGAACCTGAGTTGTCCCTCCTGTATCTCCGTCACGGCATGAACTCCTCCAGGAAACGAGCTGATTGCTGTAATTCTTCATCGAGCAAGATCAGCGGGTCCACGTCATCAATCTCGTCGGACTGCGAGACTTGCACCTCGTTGTCGTCGCGGCGCAACGCGAAGTAGCTTTGCTGGACGTGTTGGAATTGACGTTTGACCAGGACTTCGAACTCTCTCAGGAGAAACAGACTGTGAGTCGCTACGAACACCTGCACCCCGGCGTCACAGATACTGAGGATCGCCTTTGCCACCTCGCGGATCAGTCTTGGGTTCAGGTTGGCCTCTGGCTCGTCCCAGAACAAGGCGCCTTTGTCGAGAATGGAGCCGGTGGCAATCAACTGGGCCAGCATTGCGAGCTTTCGCCAACCTTCGGCGACAAGTGGCATCTCCATATTGCTGCCGCCGGCCTGCCGCAGATAGAATCGACCGTTCCGTTCCAGGACGACATGTCCGATCTGGTCCTCCAAGGGCTTTATGAGGCGGGCGACGTTTGGGTCGCGAGGTCCTCGCACCCTCGGGGAGCCAAGCAACACGCAAGTGTCACGCAACGTTTCTTCAAACTCGACGTCATGCGTTTCGTAGAGGGAGACAAACCCGGGGTAGATCGTCAGCAGCTCACGGGGGGGCAGATATACCGGACGTTCGGTCCGCCAGTTGGAAGGGACCCGATCAACGACAACCTCGGATTTGTTTTGCGAAGCGAAGTTGAACCCAATGGAAGTCGAAGGCTTCCGGAAATCCACTCTCACTTCGCATCGGTTCCGTCCTCGTTGCCGACGTGCAAGGCGACCCAGGCGGCCTTCTTCCGGACGAAACACTCCAACCATTTTGTCAGCGACGCGGGTTTGGAGGAAAGCCCTGGTCGGTTGACGGGCCTGCCTACGCCCTTCGTGGGCGCTTACTGCGGTTACGGCGTAGGGAAGCTTGAGCAGGTGCGTCTTGCCGGTCCCGTTTTCGCCGACGATTACATTGAGGCCTGTCGCAAAATCCAGCTTCGCTTCCGGGAAGGCCGTAAAATTGCGTATTTCGAGTGACTTGAGCACCACCCTTATCCCGTGACGCTGACTCCTTCGGACAATCTATCGATCGGGAGCATCAAAGTAAAATCAATGACCGTTAGCAGCGCAGCTTGATACCAATATGAAGTATGGGAGTTTCCTGCGGCTTGGTTCCCTACAGCCTGTAGTCCCCGATCAGTGTCGGCGCGAACAGTTCTTCCACCGCCGGGATCTTGTCGCCCAGCAGGCCCTGCTCGCCCATGTAGCGGATGAGGGCTTCGATGACGTGACGGTTGGGCTCGATGCCGTAGGGCCACCAGTCGTCGCCGAAGACGTCGCGCAGGAGGGCGATCTCGGCCTGGAGCCAGGGGAGGGTGCTGGCCATGGTGTTGTTGATGTTCATGCGCGCGATGGCGTCGTCCTTGGACTGGCAGAAGGCGGTGTAGAGGCTCCGTGCGACCCAGGGGTTGGCGTCGAACACGTCTTTGCGGATGCACACCGTGTGCATGATGGGGAAGATCTTCGTCCGCCGGTAGTAGTCGATCTCCACCGACTTGAAGTCGGGGAACAGGCGGCGGATGTGCGGCGCGCCGGCGGCGTGGCACGAGGGAATGCGCGCGGTCACCAGCGCGTCGATCTCGCCCTTGTCGAGCATGTCGTTCAGGGTGCGGTCCTGGGGGATGGGCTGCACCTTGATCTCCGGCGGCAGCCGCAACTCGATGCGCTCCTTCCGTCCGGGGACTTCCTGGCCCCCGGTGAACCACTCGGCGTCGCCGGCCTTGACCCCGTAGTCGTCGCTCATGAAGCCGCGGATCCACACCGCCGCGGTGATGGAGTACTCCGGCACGCCGATGCGCTTACCGCTCAGGTCCTCGGGCTTGTCGAGGCCCCGGTCGGTGTTGATGAACACGCAGGAGTGGCGGAAGTAGCGCGACGGGAAGGCCGGGATGGCCGTGAACGGGCTCTCGCCACGGGAGGTCATGGTGATGTAGTTGGCCAGCGACATCTCGGAGGCGTGGAACTCCTGGTGGTGCCCCATGCGCCAGAAGATTTCCTCGGCCTGCATCGGCAGGTAGTTGAGGGCGATGCCGTCGGGATCGAGCGAACCATCCTGTAGCGTCTTGGTGCGGTCGTAGTCGCCGCACGCGAGTGTCAGATGTAGCTTGGACATTCGTAGTGCTCCTTGCTCGTTGTTCCGTCGGCGCCTTTCGACTTCGCTTCGCTACGCTCAGGGCGAACGGAGTTCAAATCAAGATACCTTACCTCCACCGTTCGCCCTGAGCGTAGCGAAGCGAAGTCGAAGGGCGCTGATTCGAAGGGCGCCGACGCGTGTTTTCAACAACCTGCTAATCCCCCACCTTGTGGATCACCAGCCCGGTGACGAGCTTGGGGAAAAAATAGGTGGACTTCTGAGGCATCTTCTCGCCCTTGAGCGAGACGGCTATCATTTCGCCGGCGCTGGGCGGGTTGAGGATGAGCGCCGCTTTGCAGCGACCGGCCTCCGCTTCGGCCAGCGCCTCCCCGGCGTCGTGGGTGTACGCCACGGCGTCGGTGTTGACGGCGTCGCGGGTGGACACCCCGAGGATGTGCTCCATCAACAGTACGTGCAGGGTGGTCACGTCCAGGGCGCGCAGCTCCGGGCTCATGTCCGGCGCGAGCCGCTCCATGGCCGCCGCGTCCCGCGGCCGCAGGGCCAGGTAGCGCGTGTCGTCCCTGAAAGCGGCGCCGAGCACGCGCTCGCCGTCCTTGGGGTGTTCGAGGGTCTCCAGAAACCGACGCCGGCCATCGACATCCCTGGGGAACGCCTCCACGTGGAAGTACCGCCGGAGCTTCTCTTCCAGTTCAGCGGCGCTCACGGAAGGCATCTCGCGCACCAGCCGGTGGGTGGGCAGGATCACCACGCCTTCCTCGTTCAGGTTGGCGAAGTACATCATCACCCGGTTGAATCCCTCGTCGCCGGTAGCGCCGGGCCGTTCCGCCAGGCGCCGGCGCCGGTAGTTGCCGGCGGCTTCGTAGCGGTGGTGTCCGTCCGCGATGAAGACTTCCCGCCGGCTCAACGCCTCCTGCACCATGCCGATGAGCCCCGGGTCGGTGACCGCCCACAGCCGGGAGGTGCCGAACTCGCCCACCTCCGCCTCGACCTTGGGCTTGTGCGAGCCGACGTGGTCGCGCAGAGCGTCGGTGAGGGTGGCTTTTTCGTCGGAGTAGAGGGCGAGGATCGAGCTGAACTGGGCGTCGCACGCCAGCATCAGCTTCAGGCGGTCCTCCCTGGGCTCGGCCAGGGTGGCCTCGTGCCCGTGGATGGCGCCGTCGCCGAAGTCCTCGATGGCGGCCAGCGCGATGAAGCCGCGCCGCTCCCGCGTCACCCCGTCGCGCAGCCGGTACTCCTGGCTCAGGTAGTAGATGGACGGCTCGTGCTCCGCCACCAGGGTGCCGTCCTGTTGCCATTCCCGGAAGCGTTGCGGCACCGTAGCGTAGGGGTCTGCGTCGCGGCTGAAGTCGATGCGCACGACGTTGCGCGGCGAGCGCGCGTAGAGCTCGGCCTGGTGCTCGGGAGAGATGACGTCGTAGGGCGGCGCCATCACGCTGGAGAAATCGCCGACCTTACCGGGATCGTACGTCAGCCCCCGGAAGGGGAAAATCTTGGCCATTGCGGGTCTTCTCCGGTCTGAGTGTTGCGTATGCCGCCATTGGAAGACTGCCGTCGATCAAGGGTATCCCTAATCCTTGAGACTCTCCTGCAACTTCCGGTCCCGAGCCTCCACGCCGGCGGCCAGCTCCTCCTTGAAGCGGGCCAGCCTGGCCGCCAGCTCGGGGTCTTTCCGCGCGATGATCTGGGCCGCGAAGATGCCCGCGTTGGCGGCGCCGCCCTTGCCGATGGCCATGGTCGCCACCGGCACACCGGCCGGCATCTGCACGGTCGCCAGCAGCGCATCCATGCCGTCCAGGGCCGACGCGCTCAGGGGCACGCCGATCACCGGCAGCGTGGTGACCGCGGCCACAACGCCCGCCAGATGCGCGGCCGCGCCGGCGCCGACGATGAACGCCTCGATGCCCCGGTCCGCCGCGCCCTTGGCGTAGGCGTGGGTCCGCTCCGGCGAGCGGTGCGCCGAGGATATGTGCATCTCGTAGGAGATGCCGAAGGATTCCAGCCGCGTCGCGGCCTCCTTCATGACCTCCACGTCGGAATCGCTTCCCATCAGTATTGCGACCTTCGGATTCGGATCCGTCACTGTGTGTCTCCTTTACATCTCGTCAATACAGCACCCGCGTTACCCGCGCTCGATGGCGCGCCGGGCGATGTCCCGGCGGTAGTGGATGCCCTCCCAGGCGATCCTGTCCACGCCTTCATATGCTTCCCTAGTCGCCGAGGCAATGGTGTCTCCCAATGCGGTCACGCCCAGCACGCGGCCGCCGGCGGTGTGCCAGCGGTCTTCCCGGCGCGTGGTGCCGGCGTGGAACGCGTAACCGCGTTCCCAGGCGTCGAGCCCATCCAACCCCGTTATCTCCATACCCGTTCGATACTCGCCCGGATAGCCTCCGGACGCCAGCACGATGCACACCGCCGCCTCATCGGACCACTCGGCGTCCGCTTCCCGCAGCCGGCCCTCGGCGGTGGCCATGAGCAGAGGCGCGAGGTCGGACTTCAGGCGCATCATGATGGGCTGGCACTCGGGGTCGCCGAAGCGGCAGTTGAACTCCAGCACCCTGGGGCCGTCTTCGGTGATCATGAGCCCGGCGTAGAGCACGCCGCGATATACCAGGCCGCGGCGCTTGAGCCCGGCGGCCAGCGGCTTGAGCACCCGCTCCACCACGGCGTCGTGCACCGCCGCGTCCACCACCGGAGCCGGCGAGTACGCCCCCATGCCGCCGGTGTTGGGGCCCTCGTCGCTGTCGAAGACGCGCTTGTGGTCCTGGGACGATGCCAGCGGCAGGAAGTCGTCGCCGTCCATCAACGCCATGAACGAGGCTTCCTCGCCGATCAGCAACTCCTCGACGACCACCCGCTCGCCGGCGTCTCCGAAGACCTTGCGTCCCATGATGGCGTCAAGGGCGGCTTCCGCCTCGGCCTTGCCGGAGCAGAGGATCACGCCCTTGCCCGCGGCCAGGCCGTCGGCCTTGACCACGCAGGGCCGGTCGTGCGCCACGTGCTTCCTGGCTTGTCCGATATCGGAAAACACCTCGCACGCCGCCGTGGGAATGCCGTTCTCCAGCATCAGCTCCTTGGCGAAGGCCTTGCTGCC
>JAJEAI010000157.1 GCA_022824205.1 Candidatus Binatia bacterium | reverse complement strand
CCGTTGATTCAGTTACTTACCGATATGTCCGCGCTGCCAGAAAGCCCCGATGACCGTAACCAACTGTTTTTGCTATGAAATGTGTCGGACACTACTGAGTTTTCGTGTAAATTGAGACGAAGAGGCGCGCCAAACACGCAGTAGACCACATCCGTGCTGGAGAGAGTGCTGCTGGACTCTGGGCCGGTTCTCTGCGACTGTCGCGCTTCTCTCGCCCGCTGAGCCGCCACTCATTCAGGCTTCATTTCAGCACAGTGGCGCCGCGTCCTTCAACGCCCCCTACAGCACTCTTCGGCGTGGCTCTCCCGGTCGAAGTGGCTCACGAAATCGTCGAACTGGGCGGGCAGGCCGGGGACTTGGGCTACGGCGAGATCGCGTCCGCCAGGCGCGACCCCGACTACAAGCTGACGGGCGAGGGTGATGCCGCGGTTTGCAAACACACGCTACGAAACGTCATTCCGGCGGAAGCGGGAATCCCGGGGTGGGGGTGTGGCGGCCTCATTGCCCGGCCCCACCCCACCTGGATTCCCGATTCCGCGGGAATGACTCGTTGGGGGGTAGCGAGATTCCGTAACTACCAGAAATCATTGAACAAGACTTTATTTTCATATCAATGGCGATTCGTAAGATTCTACTCCGCCGCCTAACCGTCACCTACTGTGACATTCCGCAACAATCCCCCTCCGCCCTTCCAAACTCCATGTCGCTTGCCTCCCGACCTCTCCATGCTTCCAGTTTCTGCAACATCGAGGCTAACAACACTCCCTTGGTTGACCACGTGAATGAAAGTTGTATGACCGGCCGAGTTTGGTGGTCGGGGTGGTGGAAGCCGGTGTCCTTCATGTCGGCGTGACCGTGTGCGGAGATAGGCCCCATGCCGGATGCGGAAAGTGTACTTGACGTGGCGCTGGCGCATGTTGATGATAGTACCGAATCGTACGCGATGAAGAGCAACCGTGGACGTTCCGGGCGCGAAGACGCCTCTGGTTGTTCCATAACAGAGATGGAGTCCGGGGAGGGGGAGGTGAAGCGCGCTGCACAGGAGGGCGAAATGAACGAAGAAGAGAAACGTTGGTGCCCGTGGGTCGCGCTGGCGTCGTGCGTGGTGCTGGTGGCCGCGTGGGGTGTTGGTGTGGGAGGGGAGGCCGGGGCGGAGGTGCGGAACCCCAAGGGGGTGGCGGTGATCATCGGCAACGAAGACTACGAGCACCGGGACGTGCCTGACGTGAAGTATGCGCACCGGGACGCGGAGGCCTTCAAGCGTTACGTGATCGAGGTGCTGGGTTTCGACCCGGAGAACGTCATCGATCTCCGGGATGCGACGCGGCGGCAGATGTACGGCGCGTTGGGCACGAAGCGGGACCTGCGCGGCGACCTGTGGGGCTATCTCGACCCCAAGGGGGGCTCGGACGTGGTGGTCTTCTATTCCGGGCACGGGGTCCCCGGAGAGCACGACAAACAGGGGTACCTGCTGCCGGTGGACGCCGACCCGAAGGCGGCGGAAGAGGACGGTTATCCCATCGACCTCCTGTACTCGAACCTCGGGAAGCTGGCGGAAGCGAAAACGGTGCGCGTCTACCTGGACTCGTGTTTCTCGGGAGGCAGCCACGCGGGCGGCCTGATACGGGATGCGAGGCCGGTCTACATAAGCGCGGAGTTGCCGTCCGGGGCGGGGGAGAAGGTGACGTCGCTCACCGCCGCGACGGGCAAGCAGATCGCGTCGTGGGACGCGGAGGCGCGGCACGGGCTGTTCACGCACCACCTGTTGAACGCCCTGTACGGCAAGGGGGACGCGGACGGCGACGGCAGGGTGACGGCGAAGGAGGCGAAGCGCTACCTGGACCGGTGGATGACCCGGGCGGCGCGGCGCACGCACAAACGGATTCAGGAGGCCAGCCTTCTGGGTGCGGAGGGGGTTGTGTTGACGGCCGCGCCGGTGGATGGAGGCTATCCGGAGCGCCCGGCGTTGGCGGGTGGGAGCGGAGCGACGCGGGCGGCGTCGACACCCCGCGGCGGGCCGGGAACGGGCCAAGGTGCTGGATCGGCGACAACCCCCGAATCGGCCGCATCCGTCGAGTCGTCATCCCCGCCAAAGCGGGAATCCACGGGCGCGGCGTCCGTGGGGGCGGCCCCGGCCGCGGCGGAGGCCGGACTGGGATTGACGCGCGACGCGAGGGTTCTGGTGCAGCGGGGTTTGACCGCGTTGAAGTTCGAGGCAGGTCCGGCGGACGGGTTGTTCGGGAAGAGGACGCGCGGGGCGATCAAGGCATGGCAGGCGGCGAAGGGGCTTGAGGCGACGGGGTATTTGACGAAGGAGCAGGCGGAGGCGTTGCAGGCGGCCGGGGAGGAGGTAGCGCGAGCGGAGAAGGAAAAGGTGGAGCGTGAGCGCAAGGCAAGGGAGGTGGTGGAACGTGAGCGGTTGGTTCGGGAGGCCGCGGAACGAGAGAGGAAGGCGCGCAAGCAGGCAGAGGCGGAACGGAAGGCGCGTGAGCGAGCGGAGCGGGAACGGATGAAACCCGGGCGGGAATTTCGGGATTGTGGGGAGTGTCCGGAGATGGTTGTGGTGCCTGCTGGGGATTACAAGATGGGCTCGCGGGATGGGGATGGGTCTAGTGATGAGAGGCCGCGGCACCGAGTGAGGCTACCGCAGGCGTTTGCGGTGGGGAAGTATGAGGTGACGTTCGAGGAGTGGGATGCATGTGTGGCGGCAGGGGGGTGCGGCGGGTACCGGCCGAATGACCGTGGATGGGGACGCGGGAGGCGGCCTGTGATCAACGTGAGTTGGGCGGATGCAAAGAGGTATGTGGAGTGGTTGTCGGGGGAGACGAGGGAGGAGTACCGGTTATTGAGTGAAGCGGAGTGGGAGTACGTGACGCGGGCGGGGGCGAGGACGGACTACTGGTGGGGGGAGGAGATTGGGAGGGGGCGGGCGAATTGTAATGGTTGTGGCAGTCGCTGGGACGGTGAGGAGACGGCGCCAGTGGGATCGTTCGAGGCGAATGGATTCGGGTTGTACGATGTGCACGGGAATGTGTGGGAATGGGTGGAGGATTGCTGGCATGACAGCTACAGCGGTGCCCCAACGGATGGCAGTGCCTGGACGAGCGGAGGGGATTGCGGCGAGCGCGTTTTGCGCGGCGGCTCCTGGCTCGACTTTCCGAGGAACCTCCGGTCGGCGAATCGCAACTGGTACTCCACCGGGTACCGGGACTTCACCTACGGATTCCGGATTGCCAGAACGCTCACCCCATGAGTCTTTACCTCTTTACATCCTGTGTTGGGGGTCCAGGGGGCGGAGCCCCCTGGTCGCGATTTGTTGGCGGGGTTGATCTTGTCGTGATGCCGTGCATCCGGGTAACCGTTCAATGACCGAAACCTTCACGGACCGGGCCCGGGAGACCGGCCCGGCGCTCGACGCCCACTATCGTTTCATCGTCTGGCTGGCGCCGGCCGTGACGGGCTTTCCTCGAGTCCACAAGTTCGTTCTGGGTGACCGGATGCAGAACGTCGCCATCGACGTGCTGGAAGCGTTGATCGAGGCCACCTACACGCGGCGGCGGGATGCGCCGCTCGCCCGCGCCAACCTTGGCATCGAGAAGCTGCGGTTCTTCGCTCGTCTCGCCCATGACCTCCGCTGTCTCGATTCCCGCCGCTACGAGTACGCGGCGCGCTGCCTCGACGAGACCGGGCGCCGCATCGGCGCCTGGAGGAAGGTGCATCAGAGCCGTGAAGCAAGGTGATCTCTTCGAAGCCATCGCGTCGTTTCCCGCCCTTTCGGCGGCGGTGCGCCGGGCGTCCCTGGGCAAGCACGCCAAGCCCGGCGCCACGGCCTTCCTCGCCAACCAGGAAACGGAAGTGCTGCGGCTGGAGCGCGAGCTCTGGGACGGCCGCTACCGTCCGGGACGGTACAAGACCCTGGAGATCTTCGACCCCAAGCACCGGATCGTCTCCGCCGCGCCCTTCCGGGACCGGGTGGTGCACCACGCGCTGTGCGCCGTGTGCGAGCCCATCTTCGAGCGCGGCTTCATCTTCGACAGCTACGCCAACCGCAAGGGCAAGGGTACGCACCGCGCCGTGGCCCGCTACGAGCGGTTCCGGGACCGCTTCCGTTACGTGCTGCGCTGCGACGTCTACCGCTATTTCCCGGCCATCGATCACGAGATCCTCAAGCGCGACCTCCGGCGCCGCCTCGCCTGCCCGCGAACGCTGTGGCTGGCCGACCGCATCATCGACGCGTCGAACCCGCAGGAGCCCGTGCCCGTCTACTACCCGGGCGACGGCCTGTTCACACCCTGGGAACGGCGTCGCGGCCTGCCCATCGGCAATCTGACCAGCCAGTTCTTCGCCAACGTCCATCTCGACGGCCTGGACCATTTCTGCAAGGAAGTGCTTCGTGCCAAGGGCTACCTGCGGTACGTCGACGACTTCGCGCTGTTCCACGACGACCGGGGCGTCCTGGAAGAGTGGCGCCGGCGGATTTCCCTCTACCTCGAGGGCCGGCGCCTGCGGCTCCACCCCGGAAAGACCTTCGTCGCCGCGACCGGGGAGCCGGCGAAGTTCCTCGGGTTCGTGCTGCTGCCGGACGGACGGCGCCGGCTGCCGGAAGACAACGTGCGGCGCTTCCGCAACCGCCTGCGCGGGCTACGGGACCGCTGGCGCGCGGGCGTGGCCGCGCCCGGCGACGTGGAGCAGCGCGTCGCCGCGTGGATTGCCCATGCCGAACATGCCGATACGTGGCGCTTGCGCCACGCGATCTTCCGTGGCGGATGGTTCGATCCGTCACGGGGGCCTGGCCGCCCCCCTGTCCGTGCGTTTTGCGCGGCGGCTCCTGGAACAACAAACCGAGGAACCTCCGGTCGGCGAATCGCAACAGGAACTCCACCGGGAACCGGAACAACAACAACGGATTCCGGATTGCCAGCACGCTCCAGTGCCCGGGCCGGCGCCCTCACGGGGACGCCGGGAGCGCCGGTGAGCGTTCAGGGGCGGCCATGATGAGTGAGGACCCGCGCCCCTCTTGCCCGCGGCTCGCGGGGAGGGGCGCGGGTGGCAGCGGGAAACCGGCGTTTCCGTGAAGCAAGAAAGGCGACCTCACCGCCGCCGCGGGCATCCAGGTCGCCCCGTGGGACGACAACGGCCGCCACGGTCCTGAGACGTGCCGCCGCCGTAGGTGGCTGCCCTACTGGGGTTCCAGGAGGTGCGCGATGACTCGTAGGGGCGACCCGCGGTCGCCCCAGTGGCGGGCACCACGCGAGGAAGGCCCCGGGTCAATCCCGGGGTACGTAACGCAGCCGACGGCAAAAAAGACAAGCAGATTTGTAAACCTGTTTGTTAGACACAACACTAGCACGGGTTCTGTTTCGAGGCCCGGACCGAACGTGACGGAACGGCCACCGTACCCTAGTGCACGCGCAGGTTCCAAGTGCGGAGAGCCGAGGCCAGCACCGGTCGGGTGAGTTGTAGGGGTGTTTTCGCGGTGAGTTTCGGGTTCGCCTGAAGCGCTCGATCGTATACAGCGATACAGAGTTGTTGAGTGAAGCGGCTTTGATAGAGGAATCCGTCGACTTG
>JAJEAI010000062.1:0-15000 GCA_022824205.1 Candidatus Binatia bacterium | reverse complement strand
TACGTGCGCCCGTCCCTGCTCAAGATGATGGGCCACGAGAGCCTCTTCATGCCGGTGGTACGCGCCAGGATCGCCCATGACATGAAGACCGCGCCGGGGCTCAAGGAGTTCGTGCGCTGCCGCCTCGACGAGGACAACGGGCGTTTCCTCGCATCGAGCACCGGGACCCAGAGTTCCGGGGTGCTGCGCTCCTTGTCCCTGGCCCAGGGGCTCGTGGTGGCGCGCGAGGACCAGACCTTGCTGCGCAAGGGCAGCCACGCCCCGGCCATACTGCTCGATCCGCGGGGGCGCTGGCTGCAAAGGGAGATGGGGTTCTGAGCGCGGGTTACAGGGTGGGTCAGGGCTTCGACCTCCACCGCCTCGTGCCCGGGCGGAAACTGATCCTCGGCGGTGTCCCCATCCCCCACGAGACCGGTCTCTCAGGCCACTCCGACGCGGACGTGCTCCTTCATGCCCTGATGAATGCACTCCTCGGAGCCATGGGCAAGGGCGACATCGGAACCCACTTCCCGGACACGGATCCGGCCTTCGCGGGAGCCTCCAGCGCGCGCCTCCTCGGCCACGTCATCGGGCTCATGCGCGAGGCCGGCTTCGGCATCGTCAACGCCGACGTCACCGTCATCGCGCAGCGCCCCCGGCTGTCGCCGCACTACGCCGCCATCAGGGCCAGTCTGGCCCGTCTCATGGAGGTGTCCAAGGATGTCGTCAACGTCAAGGCCGGCACCATGGAAGGGCTCGGGTCCATCGGTGAGGGGAATGCCATGGCCGCGCTGGCGGTGGTCTTGCTACGCGAAGGCTGACGGCCGCGCGACCGGGTCTCTCCGGTTGCCAACGCCGTGGACGTTTCCTAGTGTTGTGTCTCACAAACAGGTTTGCAAAGATGCGCAGGATTTTTTGTCGTTGGCAAGGCGCGATGACTCGAAGGGGGCGACCCGCGGTCGCTCCAGTGGCGGGTCCCACGCGAGGAAGGCCCCAGGTCAAGCCCAGGATGACGTAACGCAGCCGACGACAAAAATGACAAGCAGATTTGTAAAACTGTTTGTGAGACACAACACTAGAATCCGTTCACCACGAGTTTCGCAATTCGCTGCACTGCGGCGCCCGCGACGGAAGTCCGTCTACGGCGGCGGTGTTCTCAGGGAGGGATCATGGCAGACGACGCGATCGAAGTCCTGTTGGAAGAGGGGCGGACTTTTCCGCCGCCGGATGAGTTCAAGCAGTCCGGAAACCTGAACGACCCGACGGTGTGGGAGCGGGCCGACAAGGACCCGGAAGGGTTCTGGGCCGAGCAGGCGCAACAGCTTGACTGGTTCAAGACCTGGGACAAGGTGCTGGAGTGGGACTGCCCATGGGCCAAGTGGTTCATCGGCGGCAAGCTCAACGTCTCCTACAACTGCCTGGACCGCCACGTCAAAACGGCGCGCAAGAACAAGGCTGCCATCATCTGGGAGGGGGAGCCCGGCGACGAGCGGGTGCTCACCTACCGCGACGTCTGGCGCGAAGTCAACAAGTTCGCCAACGTGCTCAAGAAGCTGGGCGTGCGGAAGGGCGACCGCGTGGCCCTCTACCTCGGCATGGTGCCGGAACTGCTCATCGCCATGCACGCGTGCAACCGCATCGGTGCGGTACACAGCGTCGTGTTCGGCGGTTTCAGCGCCGAGTCCTTGAGCGACCGCATCAACGACGCCTCGGCCAAGGTGCTGGTGACCGGCGACGGTGGTTACCGGCGGGGCGCGATCATCCCCTTGAAGAAAAACGCGGATGAGGCCGTCGAAAACTCACCCTCCATCGAGAACGTGGTGGTGGTGCAGCGCGTGGGCAGCGAGTCCGGCGCCACCATGACGGAGGGCAGGGACCAGTGGTGGCACGAGTTGATGGCCGACGCTCCGCTGTGGTGCGAGCCCGAGCACATGGACAGCGAGGACATGCTCTTCAGCCTCTACACCAGCGGCACCACGGGCAAGCCCAAGGGCATCGTCCACACCACCGCGGGTTACCTCCTAGGCGTCTACCTCGCCAATAGGTGGGTCTTCGACATGAAGGAGGACGATGTCTTCTGGTGCGCCGCGGACATCGGCTGGGTCACCGGCCACACGCACATTGTCTACGGCCCCATGGCCAACGGCGTCACCCAGGTGATGTACGAGGGCTCCCCCGACTGGCCGGACAAGGACCGCTTGTGGCGCATGGTGGAGAAGTACGGAGTGACGATCTTCCATACCGCGCCCACGGCCATCCGCACGTTCATGCGCTGGGGCACCGAGTTCCCGGCGGCCCACGACCTGAGCAGCCTGAGGCTGCTGGGCTCGGTGGGAGAACCCATCAATCCCGAGGCGTGGATGTGGTACCACGAGCACATCGGCGGTCAGAACTGCCCCATCATGGACACCTGGTGGCAGACCGAGACCGGGCATCCGCTGATCACGCCGTTCCCGGGCGTGACGACGCTGAAGCCCGCGTCCGCCACCAAGCCGTTCCCCGGCGTCGAGGCGGACATCGTGGACGAACAGGGCAACTCGGTGCCGCTGGGGGGCGGCGGCTACCTCGTGCTGAAGCGCCCCTGGCCGGCCATGCTGCGCACGGTGTTCAACGATCCGGACCGGTACGTGGAGACCTACTGGAGCCGTTTCCCGGGCATGTACTTCGCCGGCGACGGCGCCAAGCGCGACCAGGACGGCTACTTCTGGCTGCTGGGCCGGGTGGACGACGTCATGAACGTCTCGGGGCACCGCATCAGCACCATGGAGGTGGAGAGCGCGCTGGTGGACCACCAGGCGGTGGCGGAGGCCGCGGTCATCGGCAAGCAGCACGAGGTGAAGGGGCAGGGCATCTGCGCCTTCGTGTCGCTCATCGCCGGGGTCGACAACACGCCCGAGCTGGTGGATGAGCTGCGCGGCCACGTGGCCAAGAAGATCGGCGCCATCGCCCGGCCGGACGAGCTGTACTACGCGGCCGAGCTGCCCAAGACCCGGAGCGGCAAGATCATGCGCCGCCTGCTGCGCGACATCGCCGACGGCAAGGCCCTGGGGGATACCACCACCCTGGCGGATCCGACTGTGGTGGCCAAGCTGAAGGAGCAGTACGAGGAGGAGTGAGTCTCGATCCAGAGGAGACTCCATTCGGAGGCTGACGGTGTGCGGCGTGGTGGGCGTCCCGGAAATCAGGAGACGGGGGCTGCCGGGTTCGGGCGCTTGAGCGCGCGCCGACTCAGGCGTTGATCGGTGCTACGTCCGCCCACCGTCTACAGATTTCCGGGACGCCCACCATGCCGCTGTCGAGCGACGGCAATCGGTAAGGGACAGCCCGGATAACGCATCACCCGAACACCCGGAAGTACATCTCTGCCAGGGAGGGTTCCATGACGGCCGCGTCCTGCATCTCCTTGCCGATGGCGGGGCGCAGGGGGTCGTAGAGGCGGTTGACCTCGGCCATGACGGCCGATTCGTCCATTTTCGTGAGGCGGCCGCCGTCCACCACTATCTCACCGTTCACCAGCACCGTGTCCACGGAGCTGCCGTTTTCGCAGAACACGAGCTGCGTGACCACGTCGTTGAGCGGGGTGAACGCGGGGGTGTCGCGTTTCAGGAGCACGATGTCGGCGAGGCGCCCGGGCTCGAGCACGCCGCAGTCGAGGCCGAAGGCGCGGGCGCCCCAGCGGGTGGTCATGGACAGGGCCTGGCGGGCGGTGATCCAGTGGCTGAAGTCGTGGTCGCGGGTATTGTGGATCAGTGCCGCCAGGCGCATGGCGTCGAACATGTTCTGGCTGTCGTTGGAGCAGGCGCCGTCCGCTCCCAGGGCCACGCGGCCGCCCGCGGCCAGGAAATGAGGGATCGGCGCCAAGCCGCTTCCCAGGCGCGTGTTGCTGGCGGGGTTGTGCACCGGCGTCGCGCCCCTTTCCACGATGATCTCCACGTCCTCCGGCTCGATCCACAACGAGTGGGCGGTGGACAGGTTGGGCCTGACGACCCCGAGATCGTCCAGGTGCTTCAATAGCGTCGTTCCGTAGAGCCGCGGTCCCATGAGTGACTGGGACTTGGTCTCGGCGAGGTGGATGTGCAGCGGCAGGCCGCGCTCCTCCGAGATGGCGGCGACGCCCTGAAGCAATTGGTCGGTGCAGCGCTGGACGGCGGACGGTCCCGGGCAGCAGGTGGTTAAACGGTCGGGGTCGTGCAGTTCGTCGATGAAGGCCTCGATCTCGTCCAGCCAGCCCTGCGTGTCCTTGGTCTCGGCGCTGGTCATGCGGCTCACTTCGCCGCTGGTGTCTTCGGTGGTGGAGTCGATGGGGATGGTGGACTCGTAGGGCCGGTCGGTGACGGTCAGCGCCACCACGTGGCGCAACCCCAGGTCGCGCATGGCGCGAATGGCCTGGCCGGCGCCGGTATAGCGACTGTTCTGGTTGCCGAAGAAGTGGTCCACGTTGGTGGTGCAGCCGGTCTTGAGCATCTCCATGGCCCCGAGCAGGGCGCTCACGTAGAACATCTCGTCGCCGCACGCCCGCAGGGCGGCGCGCCAGTACGTGCGCCAGATCTCCAGCGGCCGCGCGGGCATCAGGCCGCGAAAGATGTTGGCGGGCGAATGGTTGTGTGCGTCGATCAGCCCGGGAATCGCAATGAAGCGGCTTCCGTCGATGACCCGGTGGCCGTCCTGCCGGGGACAGCCGTCGGCCGGCCCCACGTACTCCAGGCGGTTGCCGTCGACCACCAAGGCGCCGTCCTCGATCACCTGGTCTCGGTCGTTCATGGTCACGATCAACGCGTGCTCGATCCGTAGTTTCATGGTAACTGCCTCCCGGTTCATGACCCGCCCCCGAGGGCACCGAGACCCCGCGCCTAGAGAGCCTGGATGAAGCCGCGTAGCATCTCGTTGAAGATCTCCGGCTGCTCGCGGAACGAATGGTGCCCCGCGCGGTTGATGATCTGGAGCTGGCAGCGCGGTTCGGTGGCGGCGATCAGGTCGAACAGCGCATAGCCCTGTTCCAGCGGTGCCGTCGGGTCGTTGCGGCCCCAGATGATCTGGGTCGGCTTCCCCATGCCGCGGTCGCGGATCCAGGCAAACATCTCCGACTTGTCCTTTGCCAGCCCCGGCAGGAACATCCTGGTCCTGAGTCCCTCATCTTCCATCTTCCGGACGGATTCCTGAAACTTGGGCAGGTTCGCCACCTCCACCGCCGCGTCGAGAAAGGCTTCGTCGATGTGGTGCGGGCTGTAGGAGTAGTGCTCGTAGACCCATTTCTGGCACTCGCGGCCGAGCCGGGGCCGGGGCGCGCCGGCATGCACGATGTCGTTGCGGCCACGCCCGGGCGCGCAAGTGTTGCTGTCGATGATCGTGCAGGACGCGACCAGATCGGGCTGCTCCAGCGTCACGCGGCAGACCAGATAGCCGCCACGCGAATGACCCGCGAGATGGACATCGGAGAGCCCCAGTGTGCGGATGAAGGCATTGGCGTGCTGGACCACGGCGTTCATCGTGTAATCGTCGTTCGCGGGGTTGTCGGTGTGACCCTGTCCGAGCTTGTCGAACGCGACGACGTGGAAGTGCCGGGCTAGCGCGTCGAAGTTCCTGTTCCATACGATGGCGCTCGATGCCGCCTCGTCGGACCCGAAATTTCCGCCATACACCAGGACGAGGGGAGGGCCGGAGCCCGCTTCGAAATAACGTGTGCGGATTCCGTCGACATCCACCCATTTGGCATCGGTCATAGGCATGGTCATCCCCGGTGTTTTATAGGAAGTTCGTGAAGAGCATCGTCAGTTCAGGCTGGAGATGAACCCGTCGACGATCCCGTTGAAACGTTCCGGATGCTCGCGGAACGGAAAGTGCCCGGCCCGGTTGATGATGTGGAAATAGGCCTGCCGTTCGCCGGCAGCGATCATTTCGTAAAGCGGAATGCCCTGTCGCAGGGGCGCGGTGGGGTCGTTGTAACCCCACACCACCTGGGTCGGCCGCTTCATCTTCCGGTCCTGGATCCAGCGCAGGGTCTCCGCCTTCTGGCGCGCCAACTCGGGCAGGAAGAGGGCCCCCTTGAGGCCCTCGTCCTCCATCTTCCGGACCGCTTCCCGCGTCTTGGGAAGCCGGCCCACTTCGACCACGGCATCGAGCCAGCCGTCGGTGATGTGGTCGGGGGAGTAGGAGTATTTCTCGTATGTCCAGCGCTGGCACTCGCGGCTGAGCGGCTCGTCGGGCGGCTGGGCATGAACGATCTCGTTGAGCCCGACGCCGGGGCCGAGGGTGCCGGAATCGACGATGGTGCAGGAGCGAACGAGTTCCGGGAATTCGAGCGTCAGCCGCGTGACCAGGTAGCCTCCCCGCGAATGCCCAACCAAATGGACGTTGGACAGACCGACGGTATCGATGAAGGCGGCGGCGTGATGGACGACCGCGTTCATGGTGTAGTCGTCGTTGATCGGGTTGCCGGTATGGCCCTGTCCGAGCTTGTCCGGCGCTACCACGTGATGGTTCGCCGCCAGACCGTCGAAGTTGCGGTCCCAGGCGATCGCGCAGTTCGAACCGTCCGTGGAACCGAAATTCCCGCCATAGAAGAGCACCACGGTCTCACCCTCGCCGCCCTCGAAATAGCGCGTGTCGACATTGCCCACCTTGGTCCATTTGGGGTCGTTCATCGGCATCTTCAGTCTCCTTTTCCGTCCGTTCCGAACACAGGGCAGGCAATCCCGCCCATTCCGCCATAGCCGGGGATCGATTTCAACAGCCCCACCAAACCCGCCCGCGCCCGGTCACATGGCCACCCGGCGCATGCCCAGGCCGAGCAGCAGCACGATGATTCCCAGGATCACGTTGGCCGTCAAGAGACGCGTCCAGGGGTGCCGGCTGTCGCCGGGGTGTTCCGGAAAGTCGTGATAGCGGAACGCCTGGAGCCCGTGGTTGACTGCCATCACCGCCGTCAGAATGGCTTTCACCACGAGCAACAGGAAGGCGCCCGATCCGGGCGTGACCTGCGCGGAGGCTCCCGGAAGGAAAATGCCACCCAGGCCCGACAGCACGGCCACGGGCGCCGCGACGGCGACGACGGCGTTCAAGGCCCGTCCGGCCCGGCGCAGCGTACTCGCCCGCTCGGCTGGCGGCAACGTGCGGCTCGCGGGCAATAGCATACCCAGGAAAAGCACGTTGGCGCCGAGCCAAACGCTGAAGGACATGATGTGGAGCCAGGGCACGAGAGGCTGCAAGTGTGTACTTCCTTTCGATGCGCGTGAACCTCCGGATTCCCGCAGGTATATATCGGACCGGGCCGGTTGCCGCCAGTGTCCTGTCGCACCGGGTCCCGGTGCCGGCACGGGTCGCTTCTTCCTGGATGCGCGCCTTTTTCCAGCCCTGCCCGGCGCACCGATGCGTACCAGGTCCGGCCGTACCGCCTTGATACGCCGGGGTTCTTGTGTTACGGAAAAAGCCATTCCAGGAGGAGGGGCTCGAACTTGCCATGATGAGCTGGTTGCCAGAGAACGTGTCCACCTACGGGGGTCAAATCGACTACCTGTTCTATCTCATCTACTACATCACCGCCGCGGCACTGATTCTCGTGACGGTCCTGATGGTGGCCTTCCTCATCATGTACCGGCAGCGGGAAGGCCGGAAAGCCGTCTACAGCCACGGGAACACCGCCCTGGAGGTCACCTGGACGGTGGTCCCCGCCGTGATCCTCATCATGCTTTCCTTCATGAGCATTTCCACCTGGGGAGAGATCAAGATCTACGCACCGCCCGCCGAGTATGAAGTGCGGGTCGTCGGCAAGCAGTTCAACTGGGACGTGTTCCATCCCGGTCCCGACGGTAAGCTGGACACCGAGGACGACATCAAGATCGAGAACGAGGTCCACGTCCCCGTGGACAAGGTCGTCCATGTACAGCTCCAGGCGTCGGACGTCATTCACAGCTTCTTCGTGCCGAGCTTCCGGGTCAAGCAGGACGCCGTCCCCGGACGGGACATCCTCGTTTGGTTCGAGGTGACCAAGCCCGGCCAGTACGAGCTTCCGTGCGCGGAGCTGTGCGGGTTCGGGCACTCCGGCATGCTCGGGTGGGTCTTCGTCCACACGCCGGAAGACTTCGAGAAATTCCTCAAGGAAAACCAGGATCAAGGCTGATCCCGCCCACCCGCGGACGCCCCACCCGGACGGAGCGCGTCCTTGACGGCGGAGGAGGAACAACAAGGATGAGCGAAGCAGCGGCATCGGCACATGCCGATCACGGAGCCCACGAGCCGGCGGGCTTCTGGTCACACTACGTCTTCTCGACCGATCACAAGATGATCGGGCGGCAGTTCCTGTTCCTCGGACTGTTCATGCTGATCATCGGCGGGATTCTCGCCATGCTGATCCGCTGGCAGCTTGCGTGGCCGGAGACCGAGGTGCCCGGGCTGGGCTGGGTGCCCGAGCCCACCATGTACGAGGGGATCATTCCGCCGAGCACGTACAACATGCTGTTCACCATGCATGCCACTATCATGATCTTCTTCGTGGTGATGCCCATCATGGTGGGCGGCTTCGGCAACTTCCTCATCCCCATCATGATCGGCGCCAAGGACATGGCATTCCCGCTGCTCAACATGCTGTCCTTCTGGGTGGGCGCCGTAGCCGGCGTGCTCATGATCGCGAGCTTCTTCGTGGTGGGCGGCGCCGCGTCCGGCGGATGGACGTCCTATACCCCCTTGACCGGGGCCGCCGTCTACACCGGAGTGAACTGGGGCATCAATCTATGGGTTCTGAGCCTGTTCGTGCTGGCCTTCTCCTCGCTCATGGGCTCCATCAACTACATCACCACCCTCATCAACATGAGGGCGCCGGGCATGACCTACTTCCGCCTGCCGCTCTCCATCTGGTCCCTGTTCATCACCGCCATCCTGTTGCTGCTGGCGCTGCCGGTCCTCACCGCGGCGTTGGGCATGCTCTTCTTCGATCGCGTGTTCGCCACCAACTTCTTTCTGCCCGCCGGCGGCATGCCGCTTCTCTGGCAGCACCTGTTCTGGTTCTTCGGCCATCCGGAGGTGTACATCCTGGTGCTTCCCGCCATGGGAGTCACCTCCGACGTGCTCTCGGTGTTCTCGCGCAAGCCGATCTTCGGCTACCGGGCCATGGCCTACTCCATGATCGCCCTGGCCTTCCTCTCGTGGATCGTGTGGGGCCATCACATGTTCGTCAGCGGCATGAACCCGCTGTTGGGCACGGCGTTCATGCTCACCACCATGGTCATCGCGGTGCCGTCCGCCATCAAGACCTTCAACTGGCTGGGGACGCTTTGGGGCGGCTCCATCCGTTTCACCGTGCCGCTGCTCTTCGCCATCGGCTTCGTCTCCAACTTCGTCATCGGCGGCCTCAGCGGTATCTTCATGGCGTCGACGCCCGTGGACATCTTCATCCACGACACCTACTTCATCGTCGCGCACTTCCACTACGTGGTGGCCGGGATCATCTTCGCCATGTTCGCCGCCATCTATTTCTGGTTCCCGAAGATGTTCGGCCGCATGACGAGCCATACCTGGGGCGTTGTCCACTTCATCGGCACGTACGTGTTCTTCAACCTGACGTTCTTCCCCATGCACTTCCTGGGCGTGGGCGGGCACATGCGTCGGATCTACAACCCCATGCAGTACGAGTACCTGGAACAGTTCGGCGACATGAACGTGTTCATCACCATCAGCGCGTTCTGCCTGGGCCTGTCCCAGATACCCTTCGTGGTCAACTTCATCTGGAGCCTGTTCGCCGGCGAGAAGGCGCCCGAGAATCCCTGGGAAGCCAACACGCTGGAGTGGTCGGCGCCCTCGCCGCCGCCCCACGGCAACTTCGCGACCCAGCCGCAGGTCTACCGCGGCCCGTATGAGTACAGCGTTCCCGGGGTCGAGGAAGACTGGCTGCCACAGGATCGCCCGCTGGGCGCCGCCGCCGCAACGGGTCATTGAGGCGTGGGAGAGGTAGCGGGATGGCCAACGCCTGGCTCCATCGGTTGGCGCTGACCACCGCCGGGACCACCCTGTTTCTGCTGTTCGTCGGCGCGCTGGTGACGAGCAAGGGCGCGGGGCTCGCGGTGCCCGACTGGCCCACGACCTTCGGCCACAACATGTTCCTGTTCCCCTGGGCGCGGATGGTGGACGGCGTGTTCTACGAACACAGCCACCGCTTGGTGGCTTCCGGCGTCGGTTTCCTGACCTTGGTGCTGGCGGTGTGCCTTTGGTTCAGGGAGCCGCGTGCGTGGGTGCGCCGGCTCGGCATCGCGGCGCTCGTGCTCGTGATCGTGCAGGGGATCATCGGCGGCCTGCGCGTGGTGTGGCTGGAGCAGGATTTCGCCATCGTCCACGCCGGACTCGCCCAGGCGTTCTTCGCCCTCATGGTTGCCATGGCGCTGTTCACGTCGCGCGCGTGGGGCGAGGCGCGGCCGGGCATGCCGTCCGCACCACCGCTTCCGGGGGAACGGGCAGGTTCCTCCATGAACTCCGCAGCGGTGACGGGCGGGGCGCCGGCGGCCGGGTGGACGCTGTTCCAGTGGTTCTGCCTCGCGGCCACGCTGCTGATCTACGTTCAGAGCCTGCTTGGAGCCGTGATTCGCCACACCGGCACCGGCGTGGTCCTGCACGTGCTCATGGCGCTGCTGGTGACACTTCAGGTCGGCGTGCTGGTGCTCAAGGCGCTCCAGGTCGGCGAAGAGGCGCCGGTGTTCCGCTCCCTGGCGTTGTTCCTGGGGGCGCTTCTCCTCCTTCAGCTCGGCTTGGGCACCGCGTCGTACGCGGCGCGTTTCCTGGCCATCGGCGCGGCCTGGCAGCCCGGCCTGATCGTCGCCGTGACCACCGGTCACGTGGTGACCGGCGCGCTCATGCTGGCGGTCAGCGTAGTGATGACCCTGTGGGCGTTTCGCCGTCTTGGCGCGGGACGGTTTCCCGCCATGGACGGTGTCGTCTCGGAGAGGGTGCCCGCGTGACTTCGCGAACGGAAACATATGTTGTCGGGCCGTCCTACGCCCGCCGGCTGCTCGACTACCTGGAGCTTACCAAGCCGCGGCTCGTGCTGATGGTCCTGATGACCACGCTGGTGGGTTTCTACATGGGCTCGGAGGTGTTGCCGGACTACCTGGCGCTGCTGCACACGGTGCTCGGGACGGCACTGGCCGCAGGCGGAACGCTGGCGCTGAACCAGTCGCTGGAAGGCGACATCGACGCCGCCATGGAGCGTACCCGGCACCGGCCGATTCCCGAGGGGCGCGTGCAGCCGGTGGAGTGCGTTCTGTTCGGCAGCATCCTGGTGGCCGCGGGACTGTTGCTGCTGATGGTGGCCGTCAACGTGCTCAGTGCGCTTCTGACCGCCATCATCTCGGTCACCTACCTGTTCCTGTACACGCCCTTCAAGCAGAAATCGTCGGTGTGCAGCCTCATCGGCGCCGTTCCCGGAGCGTTGCCGCCGGTGGTGGGCTGGACCGCGGCCCAAGGCACTCTCGGTCTGGAGGCGGCGATCCTGTTCGGCGTGCTGTACCTCTGGCAGATCCCCCACAACCTCGCCATCGCGCGGCTGTACCGGGATGACTTCCTGCGCGCCGGCATCCGCTTCCTTCCGGTGGTGGATGTGGAAGGCGGAAGCACGGGCCGGCAGGCCATCAGCCACTGTCTGGCGTTGCTGGTGGTGAGCCTGATGCCCACGCTGACGGGCTTCGCGGGTGAGATATACTATTTCGCGGCCATGGCGCTGGGGGCGGGGTTTCTCGTTTACGCCATCCGGCTCGCGAAGCTGCGGTCGGTGACGAGCGCGCGGCATTTGCTCTTTGCCTCGCTGTTCTACCTGCCGCTTCTCTTCGTCGCCATGGCCCTGGACAGGATACCGGTGTGACATGGATTCGACCGCCGGCAATCGCAGTCGTACCAGGCGCTTCGGGTTGGTGATCGGCGCCGTCGTCGTGGGTTACATCCTGGCGACCGTGGTCTTCCTGGTGGTCTATTAGTGTGGTGTCCGCACGTCAAGCATGCGCTCATGAGGTCGTGTGTTCACGGTTCGGTTTTTTGACGGGAAACGCAGATGGCAAGGGAAGCGACAGCGGGGATACTGAGAGAGGACGTGGCGGAGGCCGTGTCCCCGGTATCCGCGTTCGGCGAGGGGCCGCCGCCCCCGTCCCGGCCGGAGCCGGTGATCAGCAACGCGCGTCTCGGTCTGATGATGTTCATCGGCGCGGAGGTGATGTTCTTCGCCGGGCTCATCGGCGCGTTCCTGGTGCTGCGCTTGAGCAGCGAGGTATGGCCGCCGGTCGGGCAGCCGCGGCTGCCGGTCTGGATCACCGGGTTCAACACCCTGGTGTTGCTGGCCAGCGGCGTGGCCATGCACCGGGCCTGGCTGGCCGCGGCCGCCCGAGAACAGGTCCGCTTGTCCGGCTGGTTGCTCGTGACCGCCGTGCTCGGGGCCGTGTTCCTGACCATCCAGGGTTACGAATGGGTGAGGCTGATCGGATTCGGGTTGACCATGCGCAGCGGCCTTTACGGCTCCACCTTCTACGCGCTCATCGGACTCCACGGACTGCACGTCCTCGGAGCGCTGGTGTGGGTGGGGGTGGTGTGGAGACTGGCCCGGCGTGGGCGCTACGCCGCCGGACGAACCGTCGGCGTGGAAACGTGCAAGATGTACTGGCTGTTCGTGGTGGCCCTGTGGCCGGTGCTCTACGGTCTGGTCTACCTTTACTAGCGGCTCGCCCATGGAAACCGAGCGCATCGCCGAAGCCTTCAACTGGACCGTGGTGTTCCTCATGGCCATGCCCTATTTGACCCTGGCCGGTTGCCTGGGCTGGATCGTCTATCGCTATACGCGCGCGCAGAAGACTCGCGAGGATCGGCGGACCCGGCTTCATATCGTCAGAAAAGGAGAATGCTAGATGAGTCAGGCAGCGACGCTACATCGAGAGCCCGCGGAGTCTCCGCTGACCCCGGAAAGCTGGGGCAAGCTGGGCATGTGGATCTTCCTCTGCGGCGACGCGATGACCTTCGGGACCCTCATCGTGACCTTCGGCATCATGCGCATCGCCGCGGACAACTGGCCGGTACCGGCGGAAGTGCTGGGCATCAACCTCACCGCCGCCATGACCTTCCTGCTGATTTGCAGCAGCGTCACCATGGTCAAGGCCCTTTCCGGCATCAAGCGCGGGAACATGCAGGAGTTCCGCAAGTTCATGCTGCTCACGATCCTGGGAGGGACGGCCTTCCTGCTGCTGCAGGCCTACGAGTGGAACCATCTCATCCATTTGGGCGTGACCATCACGGAGAACAAGTACGGTTCGCCGGTGTTCGGCGACACCTTCTACATTATGACCGGATTCCACGGCATGCACGTATTCGGCGGCGTCGTCTACCTCGCGGTCATCCTGGTAGGGGGCTTGACCGGCCGCATCCATCAGGGGAACTCCTCCGTGGTGGAGATCGCCGGCCTCTACTGGCACTTCGTCGACCTCGTGTGGATTCTGATCTTTACCTTCGTCTACCTCTTGTAGGATACGGGAGAGCATCCATGGCAGATACAGCAGCAGCCCATACCGAAGCGCACGCGGAGCCCAACTACCTGGCCGTATTCGGCTGGCTATTCATCCTTACGGTCATCGAGGTGGGGGTGATCTTCGTGCCGATACCGTGGCTCATGATCGCGGGGGCGCTCGTGATCCTGGCCTTGGTGAAGGCTTCACTCGTGGCCATCTACTTCATGCACCTGAAGTTCGAGAAGCTCGTGATCTGGTGGATCGCCGTGATCCCCGTCATCCTCTGCGTCTTTCTCATCTTCATGCTCATTCCGGAGCTTGCCTGACTGACGTAGAACGCCGGCCGGGGTGCGGGCCGACCCCCGCACCCCGGTGACCTCGCGAACGAGAGGATTTCGCCTTTTCGCATGGCTCCGATGACCGGCCGCCCGGCGCGCCGCCAACATCTCCAGTGATCCCAGTCACTTCCCTCCCTCACCTGAACGCCCTGCTCAACTCCGCCAGCGCCGTCCTGTTGCTGTTCGGCTACTACTTCATCCGGCAACGCAACGTCGCCGCGCACCGCCGCTGCATGCTGGCCGCGCTGGGCACCTCCGGCCTCTTCCTGATCTCGTACCTGGTCTACCACTTCAGCGTCGGTTCGGTGCGTTTCCAGGGCACCGGTTGGATCCGCCCCGTGTACTTCGCGGTGCTCGTCTCCCACACGGTTCTCGCCACCGCCATCGTGCCGCTGGTCCTGCTCACCGTCGTCCGTGCCTTGCGCGAACGGTTCGACAAGCACCGCGCCATCGCGCGCTGGACCCTGCCCCTGTGGCTCTACGTGTCCGCCACCGGGGTCGCGGTGTACTGGATGCTGTACCAGATGGGTTTCCAGCCGTCGTAGTACGCGAGCGTGGCGAAGACAGCGCGAGACGTCCCGGGAACCTCTTGACGTGTGTGGGGTGCTTTGGTGCTTTCGTCATTCCCGCGCACCAGGGTGTGTCAAGACTCACGAGGCAACGACGTGCCGCTTACGTCATTGGCGAAACAGGCTGTGTCAAGAACCCCACTCGGACACGAAACGGCACCAGCATTCCGGATCGTCACTCCCGCGGCATTGGCTGTGTCAAGACTCTTTGAGACAGGGACCTTTCGAATCGTCATTCCCGCGGAAGCGGGAATCCAGGGGTGGGGAGCGGTAAGGAAGGCGTGGTCCACGGCCACCCCGCCTGGATCCCCGCTTCCGCGGGAATGACCTTACGGGATGGCTGCGCCATTCCCTGTTTCAGTGGAGTCTTGCACAGCCTGGGAAGCGCGAATACTTGGGGGGGAAGGGGCCAAGTGACGAATTCAACAGGGCGTGATAATTCAACCAGCCCGTGCGGCCCAGGCTCTTAACCCGACTTCGCCAACTGGGCGTTGATCTTGTCGATTGTCATATTTTTCGGTGAGGTAAGTGGTTGAAATCAAGGAGTTCAGTGCACGAGATGGTCCCCGAAGTGCGCTGTAGTGCCGACCTACCCTATTGATTTTCCCATCGTTCAGGCGAACGATGTGGGCATGTTCGTACGCTGCAAGA
>JAJEAI010000109.1 GCA_022824205.1 Candidatus Binatia bacterium | reverse complement strand
CGCTCAGGAGCTTCGGGCCACATCGGGGAAGCCCACCCGCTCCTGCCGCCACCCGGCCCGGCGTCAATAGCCAACCCCAGCCCGGGGCACGCGTGAACACCCTCGCCTTGTGTCCGTTTCTGTTTCACGGCAAACGCTGTTCGGATGCGGCAGGGTACCAACCCTTGAATCGTCATTCCCGCGGAAGCATGCCCTCGACCCCGATCGGGGCGGGAATCCAGGGGTGGTGGCGGCGGGGTCCTACGCCTCCGGATTGATCACATTCACCGGCTTGCCCTCGGTGAACGCAACGACATTGGCAAATGCGCTCTGGTAGCGCTGGTACAGGATCCGGTCCACCGCGTAGCCGCGGTGGGAAGCCAGGATCACGTTGTCGAAGCGCCGCAGCGGATGGTCGGGAGGCAGCGGCTCCTCGTCGTAGACGTCCAGGCCCACCCCGCCGGGGTGCCCCCGCTCCAGCGACGCGACCAATGCTTCCTCCGAGATGATCGGCCCGCGCGCGGTGTTGATGAGCAGTGCGTCGGGCTTCATGCGCTCCAGCGCGCGCCGGCCGATGAGCCCGCGGGTCTCGGCGTTCAGCCGGCAGTTCACCGAGATGACGTCCGACTCTTCGAGCAGTGCGTCCAGGGACACCCGCCGCGCCCCCGCTTCCGCGGCGCGTTCGTCGGTCAGGGTCTTGCCCGTGGCCAGCACCTCCATGCCGAAGGCGCGCGCGATGCGCGCCACCTTGCCGCCGATGCGGCCCAGCCCGATGACGCCCATGGTCCGTCCCTCCAACAGCAGGCCCACCGACGGCGGCCACCCGCCCTCGCGCATGCCCTGGCTCACCGAAGGAATCTGCCGCGCCAGCGCCAGCAGCAGCGCGAAGGTCAGCTCCACCGTGGACGCGCCCGAGTCGTTGGGCGTGCACGACACCGGGATGCCGCGGCGGGTGGCCTCGGCCACGTCCAGGTGCGGGATGCCGCGGCCGATCTGCGAGATGAAGCGCAACGACGGCGCCAGCGCGAACTCGCGCTCCCGGAACGGCGACCGCTCGCGCATGAGCACCACCGCGTGCGCGTCGCCCACCGCGGCCGCCCACTCCTCGTCCGTGGTGAGCTTGCGCTCCACCACCCGGACGTCGGCCACGGCCGCAGCCTCCTGGTAGGCCGGAACCGTTGTCGAGAACTTCTCGTAGTCGTCCAGCACCACCACGCGAAAGCGATCGTCTGACATGGGACCTCCGCTCGCGAACTCGTTGCCCTTCTGGTACCAATCAACAACACTCTAGGCTAGTGTTGCGTCTGGTTAATTCGCAGCATAATCTGCGGGTCTTTGCCGCCGTCGGCTGCGTGACGTCACCGCGGGCTTGACCCGGGGTCTTCCTCGCGTGGTGCCCGCCACATGGGGCGACCGCGGGTCGCCCCTACGGGTCATCGCGCCTTGCCGACGACAAAAATTCCTGCGCATCTTCGTCAACGTGCCTGCGAAACGCAACACTAGCGTGGTGTCCGGATGGTATGGTGTCCGGCTGGTGTCTCGTCCCGCAAGCAAACGGCATTGCTTGCGCAGGATTTTCTCGTCGGCGAGGTGCGATGACTGTGTAGGGGCGACCCGCGGTCGCCCCTACGGATCATCGCTACTTGCCGACGACAAAAAAACCGGCGCATCTATGGAAACCTGTTTGTGAGACACGACACTAGTGTGGTGTCTGGTTAATTCGCGGCATAATCTGCGGGTCCTTTTCGCCGTCGGCTGCGTTACGACACCCCGGGCTTGACCCGGGGTCTTCTTCGCGTGGTGCCCGCCACATGGGGCGACCGCGGGTCGCCCCTACGAGTCATCGCGCCTTGCCGACACCGAAAAATCCTCCGCATATTGTGCTGCGAATTAGCCAGACACCACACTAGCCGTTCGCCCCAAGCGAAGTGAAGTCGAAAAGTGAAGTCGAAGGGCGCCAACACGTACCAGCCGGACCATTTCAACAGTGTGTCAGTCAGTATCCATTTTCCCCAAAGCACTTGTCGGAGGAAACACCATGAGCCAATTGACCGAAGAGAAATGCGTCGCGTGCCGGGCGGACGCCCCGGTGGTGACGCCGGAGGAGATCCGGGAACTCACGCCGCAGATGCCCGACTGGGACACGATCGAGGAGGACGGCATTCCCAAGCTGGACCGGCTTTACAGGTTCAGCAACTTCGCCCAGGCACTGGCGTTCACGGCCGCGGTGGGCGACATCGCCGAGGAGGAGGGGCACCACCCGAGGATCGTCACCGAATGGGGGCGCGTGCGCGTGACCTGGTGGACCCACAAGATCCGCAACCTGCACCGCAACGACTTCATCATGGCCGCCAAGACCGACCGGGTCTACGACGAAGCCGGGTAGTCGATCACGCGCAAGGGTTCGCCGTCGTCCGTCAAACCCTGTTCGTCGACCGGGTATACGGCAAAGCCGCATGACCGATTGCGCCGGTCCCCGCACGGCTCCGACGGCCAGGACCCGCGCGTCGCTCGCGCTCTTCCCGGATTGACACGCGGCAACGTCTTGCCGTATTGACGGAGCTACCAACGCTCGTTCGTGGAGGAAACGCACATGGCAGACTATCCCATCCTGGATGCCGACTCGCACATCCGCGAGACCGTCGACGACTACCGCTCCCGCGTACCCGAGGTGTACCAGCGCATCCGCCAGGGGTACTTTCCCAGCGACACCTGGGACCGCTTTCTCGGCCGCATGGGCAAGCAGACCATCGGCACGAACGGGTACGTCGCGGACATGGACGTGGAGGGCATCAACCTCAGCGTCACCTACCCCACCATGGCGCTGAGCCTGAGCCTCGTGCCCCAGAGCGATCTCCAGAAGGCGCTGGCACGCGCCTGGAACGACTACATCGGCGAGGTCCAGCAGCAGAACCCGCGCATGAAGGGCATCGCCACCGTGTCCCTGAAGGACGTGCCCGCGGCGGTCGAGGAGCTGAACCGCGCCGTGAACAAGTGGCACCACCCGGGCGTGATGCTGCACACCCACGGGCACAAGAAGAACCTGGGCGCCGAGGAGTTCTGGCCCATCTACGCCGAGGCCGAACGCCTGGGCATCCCGGTGTGCTTCCACGGCAACTCCTGGGGCGCCGAGGGGCAGGAGCGCTGGGAGAGCTTTCTCCAGGCCCACACCGTGAGCTTCTCCTTCGAGATCATGCAGGCATTCCTGGGCATCACCACCTGCGGCGTGCTGGAGCGCTATCCCAAGCTCAAGGTGGGGTTCTTCGAGGCGGGATGCGGCTGGCTGCCCTACTGGCTGGACCGCATCGACGAGCACTACGAGCGCCGTAGCGAGGAAGCGCCGCTGCTCAAGGGGAAGCCCAGCGACTACGTGACGAGCGGGCGGGTGTACGTGAGCTTCGATCCCGACGACGCCATGCTGCCCTACTGCATGGACCGCTACGGCGACGACATGTGGCTGTTCGCCGCCGACTACCCGCACTGGGACACCATCTGGCCCAACGCCACCAAGGAGGTGCGCGAGCGCACCGACATCTCCGAGGATCAGAAGCGGAAGGTCTTCTTCGACAACTGCAACCGGTTCTACAGTCTGGGGCTGGAGGCGTAGCCGGGCCCGCGGCGGGCGGGGTGCGCGGAGCCGTTGGCCCGCACGGACGGGTTCATGCGTCCATGCGGCGATGGCCGGTGCCTCGCCCGCGTGACCGCGCCTGCTGCTCGCGCATGACCCGTACGAAGAGGACGACGGCAACCGCGAGCATGAAGAATCCGCTCATCATCGCCCCCGACGACAAGTGCCAGAGGCCGAGTGCCAACGCGACGAGAAAAGTCACCGCGGTGCCGAGGCGTTTCCAGCCCGTGGGTGCGTCCTCGGTATCGACGTATTCCATCATGGGATGAGCCGTCTGGTATTTGCGCACGATCGGGTTGACCGCGTATTTCATGAACAGCAAGCCCCCGAAGGTCGCTGCCGCCAGCGCCGTCACCACCGCAACGACAACCCCTTCCACCAAGTCCTCCTCGACAATCCCGCCTCGGACAAGCAGTGTCGCGACCAACGGGGCGCCCAGTACAGGCGCCCATGTGATCCAACGATAATACGTTGCAAGACGGGACTTGAGTGTCCGGACATCCTTCTCGGACGTAACGATGTAGCCGGCCCGGGAAAAAGAAAAGGGCCACACGCGAAAGAAAAACACCGTCTCTCCGGTCACGCTCGTCTTGAAGTGCACGGCGAGCGCTTTGTCGACAAAGCTCATGGGCAGGCTCTCCTCATGGGTGGGTCTTTCGAGGAGGAACCTACTATGAACCGTTCGTTCAGTAAAGCTTCAACTCCTCCGCCACCGCCTTCTCCACCGCCGTGCCCTTGAAGAAGTCGGGGTTGTTGCGCGTGTGCAGGCGCGCGGCGTTGGTGAAGGTGAACTCGCGGAAGTCCTGCTCGTTCACGTGGCCCTTCTCCACCATCTCGTAGGCCTCGGGAATCACTTCCTTGAAGTCGGGCACGTCGAAGTGGGTGAAGTCCGAACTGAAGATCGGCTGCAGGCGTACGCCCATGCGCGGGTCGAACGCCCACATGGTGGCGCGGTCGTCGGCCTCGCAGCCGAAGAAGAAGTTGTTGGCGAACACCGCCTCCACGTCCTCCTCGGACTGGATCCCCGCGGCCTCGAAGTCGTCCACCACGTGCTCGGGTTTCGTCAGGTCCTCGACGCTGCAATTGGGCCGGAAGGCGTCCAGGTTGTCCATGAGGGCGTCGGCGTTGGCCTTGAGTCGCTCGTCGCCGTAGCGCTCGATGAACCCCTTCAGCTCCTCGACGTCGGTGTCGCCGGGGTACTGCAACCCGGCGCGCCGGCGCTTCTCCCAGTGCTCGATCAGGTCGAAGCACATCTGGCAGGCCCAGCTTATGCCGCCTTCCATGAACCCGAAGTTGAGGCTCGGGTAGCGGTTCACCAGGCCGCCGAGGAAGACGCCGCGGGCGAAGGCGTGGTTCGACTCGGCGAAATGGCCCACGTGGTTGAAGGTGAAGTTGGTGATGGATGCGCGGTCGTGCCAGCGGCCGCTGCCCGAGTGCTGGGTCACGGCGACGCCCAACTCGACGCAGCGCCGCCACACGGGCTCGTAGTCGTAGGGGCTGTCCAGGGCGATGTTGTCGCAGTACCAGGCGGCCTTGCGCGGATCGATGCCCTCGGCCGCGCCGGGGATCTTCCGCTCCTGGTTGCCGCGCAGCATGATGGCACGGTAGCCTCGTTCCACCACCGCGTACTCCAGCTCTTCGAGGGCTTCGTCCGGATTGTGCGCCGGGATGATGGCCACCGGACAGAACCGCTCCGTATACGGCCCGAACATGTCGGCCGTCATCATGTTGTAGGCGCGCACGCCGGCCCGGTGGAGGTCGTCGTCCTGAATGCCGTTCACACTCAGTCCGAAGCTCGGGTAAATCATCGCGAAGTCGATGCCCAGCTCCGGCAGCCGCTCGTTCAGCAGGGCCGGCAAGAGACCCGTGGCCTTGTCCAGGGTGTCGCTGGTGACGCCCCACCAGATGGTGCGGCGCATGCGGTGGTGCTGGCGTTCCCGCGGGGTCGCCCGGTACCAGGACTGGTTCCGGCGCCAGAGGTCCTTGATCTGGTCGACGGCTCCGGGGCCGCCGGCTTCGCTCAGGTATTCCAGGAAGACCGGGATCGGCTCGATCCAATGCCCATCGCCGTCGATCACCGGGTGCTTCAGGCCGTCGTGTATCCGTTGCGCTTCGCTTGCCATGGTCGGGACTCCTGTCGTGGTGGAAGGTCGAATGCTTGCGCCACAACCTACCACACTACCCGACCCCGTGCACCGTTTCAGCGCCTGGGCCTCCTCCGGGACCGGGGCGCGGTCTTCGGTTGAGGGGTGTGCAGCACGCCGTGTACCGCTTCCTGCACGAGCCCCGCTTGCCAGCGCAACAGGCCCGAGCACGCCATGATCTCCTCCTCGGATCGCGGGCGGTTCCGGGCGATGTTCTCGAGAGCGGCCTTGGGCGCCAGCGTCCATGGAGCGATCTCCAGCTCGGTGGCGATCCGGGTGCACTCGGCGCGCAACGCGTCGAGTTCCTTGTCGTTGAAAGGCAAAACGTCGGTGCGCTCGGTGCGCCGGAGCTCGGGCCACTCGCTCTCCGCCATGGCCGCGGCCCGAGCGAGGGCGTGCCCGAGCGCCCGCCGGCGCGAGCCGACAATGTCGCGCGGCAGCTTCGGACCCTGGTCCGGCGCCACGCCCGGATGCGCGTCGGCCCATTCCACCAACTCCAGTATCTTCTGGTTCTGAAGCACCTTGAAGGGCGGCCGGTTGACGCGCCGCGCCAGGGTATCGCGCCAATGCCAGATCTCCCGCAGATAGGCCAGTTGGCGGCGCGACAGGCGCCCCGCGCCCTTGATGCGCCACATGTCCTCCGGGTCGCGCACCCGGTCCCGGCCGGTGGCCTCCACCATCGCGCGGCAACTCTCCCGGTGCCACGCCACCCGCTCCCACTGGAGCAGCTCCCCGTGCAGGCGCTCGGCGAGGGCTTCCAGGTAGCGCGTGTCGTTGACCGCGTAGCGCAACTGCGTTTCGCTGAGGGGCCGCCGCGACCAGTCCGATTTCTGGGAGTCCTTCGCCAGCGCGACGTCCAGGAGTTGCTCGACAAGGGAAGCCAGCCCGATCTGTTCGATGCCGAGAAGCTGTGCCGCGATCATGGTGTCGAAGACCTCGCCGCGGGGCCTGAAGCCCTTCCAGGCGCGCAACAGCCGCAGGTCGTAGTCGGCGCCGTGAAGAATCAGCGGCTTGTCCGCCAGAACCTCGACGAAAGCGCCCAAGTCCAACTCGGACAGCGGGTCGACGACGAAATGTGCGTCGCCGACGGTCAACTGGATCAGGCACACCTTCTCCGCGTAGTTGTGCAGGCTGTCGGCCTCGGTATCCAGCCCCACGGACTTCGCCGCGCGCAGGCGCCGCATCAACCGCTCAAGGGCCGCGGGCTCGCGGACGTAGGTGTAGTCCTCGGCCTTAGCGTGGTCACGCGCCACTTGCTCGGACATCAAACCTCTACCACGCATTTTTGCCTGAGATTCCGTGCCTTGCGAAGCTCACGTAACGTCATCTCCTCGATCATCATCGAGAGGCCTTCCCTCTGCGGGCCTTCGCTGCTGGTCATTAGTATTGCACAATTTTTGAGGATGTCTTGAGGCGCCAAGCAGCGCTGATGTCCCAGCCAATGCCTCCGCACCATGCGTGATTGTCAAATCAACTCACAAATGATACGTTTACTACTACCGTTAAACGACTCACAGGAGTGCCTAATGGCGAAGTTGCCCCAAATCATACCTGTTACAGATCTGCGCCAGGATGCGGCAGGCGTGTTGAAGCGCGTCAGCGAGTCGCGCGAGCCCTTCGTCATTACCCAACGGGGTCGCGCGGCGGCAGTGCTCTTGAGTGCCGAGGAATATCAGCGCGTGGAGTCCGAACGGCAGATACTCCGGCTGCTGGCACAGGGGGAGAAAGAGATCATCGAGGGGCGCGGTACCGATTTGGACACGGTGCTGGCGGAGGCCGACGCGCTGCTCGCGGATGAAGATTCGTGAGAGTGCAATTCACACCATCCGCCCGGTCTCAATTCCTTGCCGCGATTGCCTTCGCGATTACCTATATCAACCGGGATAACCCGGAAGCAGCCAGGCGGTTTCGCGGTCGGGCCGAGGATGTCTTGCGTCGGCTTGAGAAGTTTCCCGACTCCGGTGGAGTCATTCCCGAGTTTCCGGAGTTGCCCTACCGGGAAGCGATCGTTGCTCCGTACCGTTTCTTCTACCGCCAGGAAGACGGCACAGTCTGGATCGCGGGGCTCTGGCACGGCGCCCAACTTCCGGATGAACCCTGAGATTCGCGGAGGCCCTGTGACACCGGTACCGGCGGACACCGACTCCGACCTCCTGGCCCGTGCCCGCTCCATCCACGCGCGTGTCCTGACCGTGGACACGCACGTCGACATCCCGCCCGATTTCGGCACCGAGAGCTATGACCCCAGGGAGGCGAAGAGAGGACGGGGGCAGATCGACCTGGTGGGGATGGAGCACGGCGGCCTGGACGCGGTGTTCTTCATCGTCTACGTGGGCCAGGGAGAACGCAACGCGGCCGGCTATGCCCAAGCCATGGCCGACGCCTTCGCCAAGTTCGCGGCCATCCGGCGCATGACCGACGTGCAGTACCCCGAGGCCATCAGCCTGGCGCGTTCCGCCGCGGACGTGCGCCGCATTCATGGCGAAGGGCGTTTGGCGGCGCTCATCGGCATCGAGAACGGCCATGCCCTGGGCCGCGACCTGCGCCTCCTGGACACGTACAACGACTTCGGCGCGCGTTACCTGGGCCTGCTCCACAACGGCCACAACGACCTCGGCGACTCGGCCGTGCCCTACCCGCGCCTCAAGGACGCGCCCGCGGAGCACGGCGGCCTGACCGACTTCGGGCGCGCCGCGGTCGCCCGCGCCAACGACCTGGGCATCATGGTGGACGTCTCCCACGCGGCCATGACCACGGCCCTGGACGCCATCCGCGCCTCACGCGCGCCGGTGATCGCGTCCCACTCCAGTGTCAAGGGCGTCTACGACCATCCGCGGAACCTGTCCGACGAGGCCCTGACGGCCATCCGCGACAACGGCGGCGTGGCCCAGATGGTGGCCTTCGACGCCTACCTGCGGCCCGTGTCCGGCGAGCGGCAATCGGCCATCCGCGCCCTCAGGACCGAGATGGGCATCAAGGGGTTCGCCGACTTCCAAGGGCTGAGCGACGAGAAACGCGAAACCTGGCACGCCCGCCGGCAGGAGATCGACCGCGAGTGGCCCAAGGCCTCCGTCCAGGACTTGGCCGACCACATCGACTATGCGGTCAACCTGGCGGGCATCGACCACGTCGGCATCGCGTCGGACTTCAACGGAGGTGGCGGCATCGCCGGCTGGGACAACGCCCGCGACACGCTCAACGTCACCGTCGAACTGGTGCGCCGGGGTTACGGCGAGGACCGGATCGCGCTCTTGTGGGGCGGGAACCTGCTGCGGGTGATGGAGGCGGTGGAGGGGGCTTCGCGGAACCGAGGTGCTCACCCCAGGAGCGTGTCCGAGTAAATTCTGCTTCCCCTGTGTTACCCGGGCATGGTATGATTTTTTCGACCTTACGTTCCAATGAGCATGATGATTACCGAATTGTATGATGCCCTGCGGGCGGCTGGCGCTCCCGAAGAGAAAGCGCACGTGGCAGCCCGGGCGATGTCGGAAGAGAGTCTGGCAACCAAGGCCGACATCGCACGGCTCGAAAGGGAACTGCTGGTGGTAAAGTGGATGACCGGCGGAATCGTGGCCGGCGTCATTTCGCTACTGCTGCGGTCCTTCGTCGGATAGATGCACTCAGCGGCACGCGAGGTGAAGGTGTCCGACCCTCTCGACAACTCCCCGGGGCCGTTTATCCGCTTGAGCTCCGCCCTCTAAGCTCGAACCGCGGCTCCTCCCCGGCCAACAAGCGGCGGATGTTCTCCCGGTGGCGCACCACCACCAGGACCGCGATGATGAGGGCCATCCAGACCGTTTCCTGGGGATAGGACAGCGCCCACGCGACCACCGGGCCGGCCACCGCGGCGGCCATGGAGGCGAGGGAAACCCGCCGGCTCCCCAGGACCACCACAAGAAAGGCGCCCAGCAGGGCCAGGATGCCCAGGGGCATGGCGGCGAGGTAGACGCCGGCGGCGGTGGCCACGCCCTTTCCTCCCTTGAATGCCAGGAACACCGGGTAGAGATGCCCCGCGAAGGCCGCCAGGCCGGCGGATGCGGCCGCGGCCGCTCCGAGGTCCAGCAGGTGCGCCGCCAGCACCGGCAGGCAACCCTTGGCGACGTCCGCCGACAGCGTGACGAGGCCCTTCTTCCAGCCCAGGGTCCGGGCCACGTTGGTGGCGCCGATGTTGCCGCTGCCGGCGCTGCGCACGTCCACGCCCGAGGATGATCCCACCAGGAAGCCCGCGGGAATGGACCCCAGAAGATAGGACAATATCGTCAGGATGATCGGAGCCATCATGGCATCGGACCGTACCGGCGTCCCGTACCCTGCAAGCCGCCGTCCCGGCGCGGTTCCTCTACGGACAAAAAAAGGGAGGAAGCCCAAGGCCTCCTCCCTCGGTCTAAAGGCCTCTATCCTACGCGGCCGGCTTGACGTAGACGTTGGAGTCCATGCGCGACTCGGCCCCGAGTCTGGTCATGTCCGACTCGAACATCTCGCGGATGTAGGCCGGCTGGTCGTAGTACTCGATCTGGTTGCCGCCGGACTTCACGTCCTTGTCCACCTTGGAGATGTCGCCGTAGCCCTCGCCCATGCTGTGCTTGATGCCGCCAAAGCGGAGCGGCAGGTAGCGCGCGCCGGTGGGGCCGAGGTTGAAGTGCTGGTGGAACATCATCTCGGGCGGCACGAACACGCTGCCGTCCTGCCAGTCGTAGCGCTTGGGCTCCTCGCCTTCCCACCAGAACAGCGAGAAACCCTGTCCCTTGATGATGATGACGTTGAAGCCGGGGCCGTGGCGGTGGGCCTTCTTGTAGGTGCCCACGGGGAACTCGGAGATGTGCGCGGCCATGGTGCCGTCGCACATTTCCAGGAAGACGTTCTTGCCCCCTGCGCCGCGTTCCTTCCACTCCTGGAGGTTGAAGGTGCGCGTGTCGGCGATGAAGTTGGTCTCCCAGATGCGGCCCGGGTGCTGCGTGCCCTTGCTGGAGAAGAAGTCCGGCCTCCCGTCGAAGCGGTCCACGAAGTCGTAGGGCGTATTGAAGATGAATTCCTCGTTGTGGAACAGGCTGAAGACGATGGGCATGTTGTTGACCGAGAACAGCCGCGCCGGCTTGTCGCCCTGGCCGTTGAAGTGCTGGTGATGCACGTTCAGCGGCACCGAGATCAGGCTGCCTTCCTGCCACTCGAAGGTCTGCTTGGCGCCGTTGTCGTTCCAGATGGTGGTGGCGCCACGGCCCTGCACCACCAGGATCAGCTCCTCGTAGAGGTGGCGCATGGGGTTCAGGCTCTTGCCCGGCGCGATCTCCACGATGTAGGCGCCGGTGGCATCGCCCGCGCCCTCCATGTTGAACAAGGTGCCGTCTCCGCCCATGCGGTCCCACCACTTGAGCGGCACCTCCTTCAGGTCCTTGATGAAGAAGGTATCGACGACGTCCACTCCCTCGCCCTTCTGCCACTTGTAGAAGAAGGGGATGTTGTCCATCGTGGTTTGTATCTCTTCAGCGGGCTTGGCCATGGGCTCCTCCGAATCTCAAGAAAATTCAAGGGGTATCTCATACATGAGACGTGTCGGAAATACAACAACCGGCGCCACCCGCGACGCCCGTGACCACGTTGCGGACAGCCGCCGGAACAACACCCCCCAAGGACACCCTGCACCCCTCGGGGAACAACCGTCTTGACAATGCGGGGGGTAAAAACTAATTTGACATTAATTAGTTTTTCGTTGACCAGAAGCGATGAAGATCCCACCCACCCCACCGAGTTACGAGAACATCCTGTTGAACCTCAAGGAACCGGCCCAAGTGAAGCGGATGGCCGAGATCCTTGTGAACGGAGGGATTGGACCGGCGCCCGGGGGTCGATATCGGCACTGGGAACATCTAAGACGGCTCCAGCCTCCGGACGGACTCTCCTCCGAGGAGTGGTGGGCCGCGGTCAAGTTCGCACGCCGCCAGACACGGCGGGCCATACCATTGGAGGACAGGGACAGACGGCCGTTTGCCTACACCCTCGCGGACCCGGTGTTTGCACTGCTCCACCAAATCGATCGCGACATGGGCGGCATGATCACGACAAGCGACCAGATTATCAATCCACAAACCCGGGAGAGATTCATCGAGAGTTCCTTGATTGAAGAGGCCATCACTTCGAGCCAGCTCGAAGGGGCGTCCACGACGCGCGAGGCCGCGAAGCAGATGATTCGCTCCGGCCGAAATCCGGTGGATCGAAGCGAGAGGATGATCCTCAACAATTACCGGGCCATCCACCTGATCAAGGACTTCAAGGACGAACCCCTGACCCCGGACGTCATTTTCCGCATCCACAGCACGCTCGTTGACGGTACGTTGGACACGGTTGCCGGACCGAACTACCTGAGAAGACCGGGAGATGACATCGCCGTCTACCATGACGCCGACGGGACCTTGCTCCACACGCCACCGCCCGCGAAGGGAATCAGCCGCCGCATGACTGCCATGTGCGACTTCGCGAACAACGGGCAACCCGACGCCTTCCTGCACCCGATACTCAAGGCCATCATCCTGCATTTCTGGCTTGCCTACGACCATCCGTTCGTGGACGGCAACGGCAGGACCGCGAGGGCCTTGTTTTACTGGTCGGCGCTCTCACAGCACTTCCGGATGTTCGAGTTTCTCTCGATTTCGGGGATCATTCGGAAAGCCCCGGCGCAGTACGGCCGGTCGTTCCTCTACACCGAGACCGACGAGAATGACCTGACCTATTTCATCCTGGCGCAACTCCAGGTCATACGACGCGCCATCGATATCCTGTACGCATACCTGGACAAGAAGGCACTGGAAATCCGGGCCGTTGAACAGACCCTCCGCTCTTCCATCTCGATAAACCATCGGCAACTCGCACTCCTCGGACATGCTCTGCGACACGCCGGGGTTCGTTATACGATCGCGGGCCACAAGAAGACCCATGGCGTGACGTACCAGACCGCCAGGTCCGACCTCCTCGATCTTGCCTCCCGGGGACTGCTTGCCCAGACCAAGACGGGACGGTTCTTCAGCTTCACGGCCCCCAACGACTTGGCGCGGAGACTTCGGACATCGTCCTGAGCACGGGCCTGTCACGGTATGCACGGAATGCACGGTATGCGCACCATCGGGCCGCGTCTTCCCGTGGCCGAAGACCGGAATACTGATCTGAAATGAATTAGTAACAATTCAGTATTTGACGCGGACTCGTCGCCCCTTTACTCATTGCCGTCATGGCATCCTTGGTCTCGAGGCGAAGAACGCATGTCCAACGGCGCCGGTTGTGCCGGCTTTGACGGCGGTCCAGCCCGGTAAGCGCGGGCTACACGCGCGCGCCGATTGCCCTCACTGCATTCACGAACTCCCTCACCCTTCTGGACGGAACCCGGAGATTCGAGGTCAAGATACCCAGGCTCACAGGCAGGGCCGGAGCGATTGGCTTGATGACAGTGCCGGGGTAATCACGGATATGGGCGGGAAGAGGTTCGGACAGTATCGCAACGCCCTTCCCCTGCGCAACCATGTAACAGGCGGCCTCCTGGGTCCGCGCGTTGACCCGGATTCGTGGTCTGATCCCGCGTTTCCTGAAGGCGTGCTCCGTCATCAGATGGATCTGGGTTCCCGTCGTGGCCGAAATCAAGGCCTCGCTCTCCAGCAGCTCCAGTCGAATGCTCCTCTGTGCGGCAAGAGGGCCACCCTCCGCCACCACGCATACGGCCCTGTAGTCGGCGAGTCGCTGGACGTTGATGGCCGGGTGCTTCACCGGCAGGACCGCAACACCGACGTCCTGCTGGCGCAGCGCGATCATTTCCACCACTTCGTTGTGGGGGCGGGCCTCGATGGACACCGAGACGTCCGGGAATGAATCCAGAAACGCCGCGGCGGCCTCCGTCAGCAGGCCGTTCGAGACGAAGGGAGGCCCCACCACGCGAAGGTACCCACGGCGCAACGACTGGATGTCCCGACCGGCTCTCATCAGATGATCGAGGCTGACAAATGCCTTGTCCACTTCCTGGAACAAGGCGTCGGCCTCCTCGGTGGGCTGCAGCGCATGGCCGCGCCGCCGGTCGAACAAGTCGAAACCCAGAGAATACTCCAGGTCGGCGATGAGCCGGCTGACCGCGGGCTGGGAAATGGCCAGGGCCTCCGCGGCGCCGGTGACGCTGCCGGCGATCATCACGGTGCGGAAGGCTTCGATTTGCCGCAGGTTCACAGGTCATCCAATCACCGGAAAGTGAAAGCAGGAGCCCATAATATATGGTTATGACCTATGCATAAAGTTCGATTTGACAAGCCCGGCGAGGCCGCCGGATCATGAGGCCAACGGATATTCCCGCACGGGATGACGTCAGTCTTGCCATTGGAGGTACGTCATGTTCATGTCCCATCGAATCAAGTCGCACGTCGTGAGGTCGCTGGTCGCCATGGCGGCCTTGCTCATCGTCATCACCGGCTCTCAGGCCCTGGCCCAGAGCAAGCCGGCGAGGGTCTCCATCAGCGCCGCCAACCCCGGCGCGCCGTGGGGTATCATCGGCGCATCGTTTTCCCAGATCATGAACCAGCAAGGCGTAAAATCCAACGTCGAGCTGGGCGGGGCTCTTTCCAACGTGGTGACCGTGTCCGACGGCCGCACCCAGTTGGGCTTTACCGCGGCCGCGGTCATTCCGCTGGCGCGGCAGGGCCAGAAACCGTTCCCGCGGAAGATCGACAACGTTCGTTCGATCGCCGCCGTGATGACCAACGCAACGCACATCCTGGTGACCAACGAGTCCGGCGTGAACTCGATCAAGGACCTGAAGGGCCGCCGGTTCGTCAGCCAACCGGTGGGCAACGTCAGCCAGTATGCGTTTCAACTGATCCTGGAGTCCCAGGGACTCAAGGAAAGCGACTTGCAGTTGATGCGTGGAGGACAAAGGTTCGGCGCGGATACGGTCAAGAACCGCAAGGCCACGGGCTTCACCGCTACCGCGGTATTCCCCGCCGGCAACTTCGCCAACGCCTTTCGCAGCGTCCCGTCCAGTTTCCTGGACATCGACGAAGAAACCTTCAAGTACGTCAACGGGAAGAACCCGGGCCTCTTTCGGCTCAGCATTCCGGCGAACACCTACGAGGGCCAGACCAAACCCATTCGCACCGTCGCCACCCGCGCCCTGCTTATCGTGCGGGACGACATGCCGGAGGAGCACGCCTATTGGCTGACCAAGACGCTCGTCGAGAACCTGCCCACGCTACGCAAGAGCCACAAGGCCGTGCGCCGTCTCGACCTGAACATCATGGCGAACCCGCCCGCCTTGGCGCTTCACGCCGGCGCCAAACGCTACTACACCGAGGCCGGCGCCCTGAAGTAAGGACCTGCCGGCGGGGACGCGCCGGGCATTCGCGCGTCCCCGCCCTCATCGAGCGGACCGTCTGATGCCAGCCGTGATGCGGTACATCGAGGACGGTCAGTGGAAGAGCCACCTCATTCCGCTGATCGCGTTCGTCATGTCGACGTACCAATTCACGGTGGGCTGGGTGGGCGAACCGATCGCCGAGATCCATCGTCCCACCCATCTCGCCTTCATTCTGGTCATCCTCTACGTCGACCGCATCCTGAAAAGCCCGCGTGGCTGGACAGACCCCGGAAGCCTGTTGCCCATGGGCGCGGCCGCGATAGGCATCGGCGCGGCTGCCTACCTCGTGGCGAACTCCGAGTACGTCGGGCAACGCATGGTCTACGTCACGGCGGTGACTCCGGTGGAACTCCTGTTCGGCGGGGCCTTGATCGTAGTCCTGCTGGACGCGGCCTGGCGCGCCGTGGGTTGGCTGCTGGCCGCCGTGGCCGCGGTATTCGTTGCCTACACCCAACTGGGACCGTATCTGGCACCGCCCTTCTGGCACAACGGTTACGAGTTCGCCCGGGTCGTCGAGCACGCCTACCTGACCGTGGACGGCATCTGGACCACGCCCCTCGCCGTCTCCGCCGGCAACGTGTTCCTGTTCGTGCTCTTCGGCGCGACGCTGCTCTCGTCGGGAGCGGGGCGTTTCTTCACCGACTTGGCCAACGCCCTGACGGGACGACAGGTGGGCGGAGCCGCCAAGACCGCAGTGGTGGGCAGCGCCTTCATGGGCACCCTTTCCGGGAGCGCCGCCGCCAACGTGGTGACCACCGGCACCTTGACCATCGCGGCCATGCGCGCCGGAGGATACAGGAAGAGCTTCGCGGCAGGCGTCGAGGCCTGCGCGTCGTGCGGCGGCCAGATCACGCCCCCCGTGATGGGGGCGGCGGCCTTCATCATGGTGGAGCTAATCGGCGTGCCCTACACGACCATCATCACCATCGCGGCCGTGCCCGCCGCCCTGTATTTCCTGGCATGCTTCATCACCGTCGACCTCGAAGCGCGCCGTCTGGGCCTGCGACCGGGGGTGGACCAGGACTTTCCGAGAGTCCGGCGGGTGGTCAAGGAACGCGGATACCTGCTGCTCTCCATCGTCGCCATGCTCTACTACCTCTTCCAGGGTTACCCGCCCCAGACCGCGGCCTTCTGGTCCATCGTCTACCTGATCTGCCTCGTGGTCATCTTCGATGCGGAGGGACGGCGGAGATGGGTGCTCGCGCTCGTTCCCGTGGCGTTCGCCGGTTGGCTGCTTTACTGGGAGTTCAGAACGATCCCGGCGCTCACCGGCGCGCTCCTTACCGCCGCGGCCGTCATGCTGGCCATCGACGGCGGGGTGCGCGGCCGGTTCGTCCGGATCATATGGAACGCCTGGATCGAGGCGCCGCGGATGATGATCCCCGTCGCCGTGGCCACCGCCGTGGGCGGACTGATCATCGGCATGGTCACGCTCACCGGGCTCGGTGAACGGCTGAGCGCGGTGGTCCTCTGGGCGGGTCAGGGCTCGCTCTTGCTGACGCTGCTCTTCACCATGATCGCCGCGGTGGTGATGGGGATGGGGATGCCCATCGCCGGGGCCTACGTGGTGCTGGCGGCCCTCCTGGCCCCCGCCCTCGAAGAAATGCTGGTGCCCATCTACACCGCGGCGTACGGTCTCGATGCCGGTGCCGCCGTGACGCTGGCGCTCCTGTCATCACACTTGTTCATCATCTACTCCGCCTCGTGGGCCAATCTGACGCCGCCCGTGGCCATCGCGGTCTACGCCGCCGCGGCCATCGCCGATTCCGAGCCTTGGGAAACCTGCGTACAGGCCCTCAAGGTGGGCCTGCCCATCTTCATACTGCCGTTCCTGTTCGTCTACGGCCCGGAACTGTTGTTCCAGTTCGAGCTGACCCGCATCGCCTACACAACCGCCACGGCGGCGATGGGGATCTTCGCCTTCGGCATGGGCAGCATCGGCTGGATGCTCGCTCCGCTGAGCGTTCCCGTGCGATTGTGCGCCATCGGCACCGGCATCCTGCTGATGGCGCCCGAGGTCGCCTCGGACGCCGCGGGCGCGATCCTGCTCGTCCTGCTCCTGACCCGCCAATACCGGCGCCACCGCTTCCGCCCCTCGGAGGCCGACCCCTCCTCCCGTGACACGAGCCGGTTGCCGCATACGGGGGGAGGCCCCGCATGAGCCGGCTGAGTCTGGGCATCGACATCGGCGGAACGTTCTCCGACCTTGTAGTCTACGATGCGGACCGCAAGAGACTCTTCTCCCACAAGGAGTTGACGACACACGACGATCCGGCCAGAGGCGTGCTGGCCGGCGTGGAGACCGTGCTGGAGAGACACGGACTGCCGGGCAGCCGCATCGACCGCGTCGTCCACGCAACGACGCTCTTCACCAACGCCCTGGTGGAACGCAAGGGGGCGGTGACCGGGTTGCTCACCACGGCCGGGTTCCGCGACGTCATCGAGATCGGGAGGGAGCGGCGCTTCGAGCTGTACGATCTCGATATCCGGAGGCCCGACCCGCTGGTGCCGCGCAACCTGCGGCGCGATGTCCCCGAGCGAATGGACAAGCATGGTCGGGTCCGCGTGCCCTTGGACATCGACAGGCTCCTGGCCGAGACCCGGTTGTTGGCGGACGGGGGAGTCTCGTCCATCGCCATCGTCTTCCTCCACTCGTACGCCAATCCGGCACACGAGCGCATGGCAGCGGACGCCATCCGAAAACGGTTCCCCGACATGAGCATCAGTTGCTCGTACGAAATCGCGCCGGTCATCCGGGAGAACGAGAGGGCCTCCACCACCGTCGCCAACGCCTTCGTCAAACCGTTGGCCAACCGCTATTTCCAGACGCTGGAGACCGAGTTGGCGAAACGCGGGGTAAGCGCCCCGATCCTGATGATGCTCCCAAGCGGCGGCCTCACCAGCCTCGCCGACGTCAAGTTGGCCCCCATCAAGGTGTTGGAGTCGGGGCCCGCGGCCGGAGTGATCGCCGCGGCCCAGTTCGGCGCGGAGGACGGCTTCCGGGACCTCATGGCCTTCGACATGGGGGGCACGACGGCCAAGCTGTGCGTGGTGGAGGATGGAGAGCCGTCCATCACCTACCTGTTCGAAGCCGCGCGGCAGAAGCGGTTCCTCAAAGGCAGCGGCATGCCCATCCGCATCTCCACGGTGGAGCTCATCGAGATCGGCGCGGGCGGCGGTTCCATCGCGCACCGTGATCACCTCGGCCTCATGAAGGTGGGACCGCAAAGCGCCGGGGCCGATCCGGGGCCGGTCTCATATGGCCTCGGCGGACAGGACCCGACGGTAACCGACGCCAACTTCGTGCTGGGATATCTGGATCCGGCCGATTTTGCCGGCGGCAGCATCACCATCGACCCGGACAAGGCCGGAAAGGCCATCGCCAGGCTCGCTCGGGAAAGCTCGCTGCCCGCCGAGCGCGTGGCCTGGGGCATCGTCGACGTGGTCAATGAGAACATGGCCGGGGCGGCCCGGGTCCACATAGCGGAGCACGGCCGGGACCCCTCCCACTTCGTGCTCGTCGCCACCGGCGGCGGCGGCCCACTGCACGGGTACTACGTCGGCAAGAAGCTGGGAGCCCGGCAGATGCTGTGTCCGTCGGGCGCGGGCGTCGCCTCGGCCATCGGTCTGTTGCGCGCGCCAGCGCGGGTGGACGAGATGAACTCCGTGGTCGTCCCCCTCGAAACCCTCGACTGGCGGGAACTGGAGGAGGCTTTCGTGGAGTTGGAGAGCAAGGCGGAGACGCTGCTCGCCACCACCGGAGCGGACGCCCGGCGGTCCCGGGTTCAGCGGCTGGCGGACATCCGCTTCGTGGGCCAGGCGTTCGAGGTCGTGGTCGGTCTCCCGGATGGACCCTACACCAAGGCAACCCGTGCAGCCATCATGAAGGCCTTCGAGCGCCGCTACGTCGAGAAGTATTCCCGGAGCCCGCGCAACACCCAGGTGGAGATCATCAACATCCGCGTATCGGTGACCGCGGACGCCGGGGACTTTCCGGTCTCCGGAGCGAACGGGACGCCGACATCGCGGGCCAGGGCCCTGAAGGGCCGGCGGAAGGTCTTCTTCCCGGAGTACGGAAAGTTCCGCAACACGCCCGTCTATGACAGACTCCTGTTGCGGGCGGGCCAGTCACTCGACGGCCCGGCGGTGATCGAGGAGCCCATGTCCACCATCGTGGTGGGTCCTGGGGGACGGTTCAGTGTGCGCAACACCGGGCACGTCCTGGTCGACATACCATGAGGCCACTGGAGGGAGCACCTGCAATGCGGAACGGAAACAGAAACAGATCTACCGGCAAGCTTCGGACCGCTGGCGCTGGCAACGCCCGCGGGAACGGTCGGGAGGTGCTCGATTCCATCACGCTGGAACTGGCCTGGACACGACTCATCTCGACCACGGACGAGTCCGCGGAGACGCTCAAGCGCACCTCCTTCTCCACGCTGGTGAACGAGTCCAACGACTACGCCGTGGTCATCACGGACTCCAAGGGCGACCTGATCGTCCAGAACACGGACAGCATCCCCGCGTTCATCGGCACGCTTCCCGTCACCATAAAGCACTTCGTCCATGAGTTCGACGAGGAGTTGCAGGAAGGCGACGTCCTCGCCACCAACTATCCCTGGATCGCATCCGGACACCTCAACGACATCACGCTCGTCAAGCCCCTGTTCCGCGACGGCAGGGTGTTCGCATACGCCGGGAGCTGCGCTCACGCGCCCGACATCGGCGGACGGGCGCGGTCCCAGGAATCCCGTGAGGTGTTCGAAGAGGGTTTCATGATCCCGCCGATGAAGGTCTTCCGTGCGGGCGAGCCGGACCAGACGTTCTTCAAGCTGTTCCTGTTCGCTTCGCGCATGCCGGATGAAACCGAGGGAGACATCTGGGCCGCCCTCAACGCCCTGAAGCGAGTGGAACAGCGGGTCGGCGAGATCCTGGACGACTACCGTCTCAAGGACCTCGACCGGGTCTCCCTCGAGATCAACAAACGCGGGGAGACGGCCATGCGGAAGGCAATCCGCGCGCTGCCGGACGGCGTCTACCGCTCCGGGTTCGAGACCGACGGCTTCGAGACCCCGCTTCACTTCGAGACCCGCATCACGATCAGGGGCGGCCGCATGCTCCTGGACTACGAGAACACCTCCGCCGCGGTCCCGCGGGCGATCAACTGCCCGATGACCTATACCTTCGCCATGACGGCTTACGCGTTGAAGTGCCTGTTGCTGCCGGACCTTCCGAACTGCGAAGGACCGCTCCGCTGCATCGATGTGCACGCTCCCGAAGGCTGCATCCTCAACCCGTCTTATCCGTCCGCCGTGGGTTGCCGCACCGCTGTCGGACAATACGTGCCTCCGCTGATCTACGCCGCCTTGGCGAAGATCGTGCCCGACCGGGTCATGGCCGCTCCGGGATCACCCTTGTGGAGCTGTGTCCAGACCGGCCGCCGGCCCAACGGCAAGGCGTACACCAACGTGCTGTTCTTCAACGGCGGCATGGGCGCCACCGCGGCCAAGGACGGCGAACCCTGCTACTCCTGGCCGAGCAACGTATCCAACGTGCCCGTGGAGATGACCGAGGCCATGAGCCCTCTGTTCGTTCACCACAAGACGCTGGTGCCGGACAGCGGGGGCAAGGGAAAACACCGAGGCGGCCTGGGCATCGAGACCCTGTTCGAGGTCGAGTCCGAGACGCCGGTGACCTTGGGCTTCATCGCGGAACGGGTCGCTTATCCCGCGCCGGGTCTGCTCGGCGGCAGGAACGGCAGCAAGGGCTTGGTGCAGATCGACGGTAGCGACATCGACCACCGTAACGACCACTTTCTCGGCAAGGGAGGAACGGTCCTGATGCGCACGCCGGGCGGCGGCGGGCTGGGACCGCCGTCAAGGCGCTCCCGAAAGCTCATCGAGCGCGACAAGGAGCTCGGCTACATCACCCGGTGGTGAGTTTCTTCCCGTTCCCGGAGGTGACACATGTCCGGTATCGCTGACATCCGCTCCGATTTCCCGGCACTGGATGAGTCCATCTACTTGAACGTCGCGGCACGCGGGCTATTGTCACGCACCACCCGTCAAGCGCTTGGCGACCTCGCGGACGGCCACATGCTCGGGACCGCGGTCAAGGAGGACTGGATCGAGGTGGGAGGCCGGGCCCGGGCCAGCTTCGCCCGGATCTACCATGCCGAGCCCGACGAGATCGCGTTTACCAAGAATGTCTCCGACGGCCTGAACACCATCGCGGGCGCGATTCCATGGTGCCCCGGCGACAACATGGTCTTTTGCCCGGACTTCGAGCATCCCAACAACGTGTACACTTGGCTCAACCTGAAACGCCGCGAGGTGGACGTGCGGATGGTGCCGTTGCGGGACAACGCCCTGGACGTGGACGGCATGATCGAGCGTCTGGACACGCGCACCCGGCTCCTGACGGTGTCATCGGTAAGCTTTTGTACCGGGTTCAGGGCCGACCTCAAACGGCTGGGTGAGGCCTGTCGGTCCAACGGTACGTTCTTCCTCGTGGACGCAGCGCAGTCCTCGGGCATCATCGACGTGGACGTCCATGACTGCCGCATCGACGGGCTTGCCACGTCCACCAGCAAGGGCCTGCTGGGACTCTACGGGCAGGGTTTCCTCTACTGCGATCGGGTCTGGATCGAGCGCCTCATGCCTGCCTATCTCAGCCGCTTCGGCATCGATGCGGGTGGCATCCACGAATCCGAGATGGGTCCTCTTGACTACTCGCTCTATCCCAGTGCCCGGAGGTTCGAAGTAGGCAACATGAACTGGCCCGGCATCATCACCGTCGATGCTTCCATGAAACAGTTGATCGAGGTGGGCGGGACCGTGATCGAGGAGCACGCGGTGGCGCTGTCCAAAAGCCTGTCCAACGGGTTCAACGACCTCGGCTATCCGGTGCAAGAGCCGGCCAACGAAGCCTCCCGCAGCCATATCGTGACGGTGGGAAACCGTGTCGAGCATGGCGCCCGCAAGACCGAGAGCGCCTACCTGAACCGGTTGTCCGAGGCTCTCACGCGGGCCGGGGTCGTCCACTCGGTCCGGCGCGGGGTCCTGCGTTTCGCTACCCACCTGTACAACAACGACAAGGACATCCATCGCGTGCTGGAGATTGCCAGGGGTTTCCGCGACATGGGGGGGCCGGATCGGGACTAATGGCTTGACGCCGACCCACGGCCGGGATGGAACGGCGGGAACGGCCGCGGGCGCTTGTTTGACACCCCCGAGCGGGCTTCCCTATATTCACTGCGTTCCAACGTTTCACGGCGACGCCGATTTCCATCGTCAGGAGTTCTCCCATGTGGATCAACGAACCGCGCGCCAAGCGGGTGCTGGCCGCGCATGGCCTCGACGGCCTGCTGGCAGCCAGCAACATTCCCAACGTTTTCTACCTGAGCGGCGTGTGGCGCCGGCAGGAAATCGCCGCGGTGGTCAGCCGGGACGCGGTGAACGCGCCCTGGCTGGTGATTCCGCGCGCCGAGGTGGACTACATGGTGGACACGGCGCCGCCGGCCGGCGTGGTCACCTACGGCACGTTCTTCCGCGTGATGGACGACAACGGACCGCTGACGCCGCGCGAGCAGCGCATCCGTGAGTTGGGCATCGACCTGGAGCCGGTCTCCAACTTTTTCGAGGGCCTCGTGCGCACGCTGGAGAACGCGGGTCTCCACCGGAGCCGGATCGGCTACGACGAACGGGGCCTCGACCCGGCGCTGGCGGAGCGGCTTCGGGAACGGTTTCCGCACCTGGATCTGGTGCCGGCCATGGCGGTGTTCCGCGAGATCCGCATGGTCAAGAGCCCGGCGGAGATCGAGCGCATGACCGAGGCGGTGCGGGTCACCGAGCAGTCCATCTACGAAGCTGCCCACGAGGCGCGCGAGGGCATGACCGAGGCGGAGATGTGCCTGGCCTTCGACCTGGGGCAGGTGCGGCGCGGCGCCGAACCCAACATGAACCACGTGGGCTTCGGCCGGAGCGCGGCCCTGGGCATGAGCAACGTGCCGGACGACACCCTCAAGCTCGGCGACATGATCCGCTTCGACGTGGGATGCATCTACAAGGGCTACCTCACCGACATGTCGCGGACGTTTTCCTTCGGCCCGCCGGACGACAAATTCTCCAGATATTACAACGCTGTACTGAAAGGCCAAGATCTGGCCCTCAGCCTCGTCAAGCCGGGCAAGGTCGCCTCCGAGATCTTCCACGAGACCGTGGCCGAAGTACGCGAGACCGGCATCCCCCACTACGGCCGCCAACACGTCGGCCACGGCATCGGCCTGGGCCTGGGCGGCTACGACCGCCCCACCATCGCGCCCAGCGACGACACCCCGCTGGAGGCCGACATGGTGCTGTGCATCGAGACCCCCTACTACGAGATGGGCTGGGGCAGCGTCCAGGTGGAGGACATGATCGTGGTCACCAAAGACGGCTACCGCCGCCTCACCTCGGTGCCGCGCCACCTCCAGGTGCTGGAGCCGCGTTCGTGACCATGCGCCCCGCCACGCGATTCCCGCTTTTCAGGCTGTGTAAAACTATCCCAGCAGGGACATTACGAATACGTCATTCCCGCGAAAGCGGGAATGACGATTAGAGGGGTCCTCTGTTTCATGAGTTGTGACACACCCTGTTCCGCGGGAATCACCCATGTCGGCTTGCAGCCGACACAAAGGGGAATGGAAATGGGGCGTCGGCCCCCCAATGAGTCATTCCCGCGGAAGCTTGCCCTCGACCCCGATCGGGGGCGGGAATCCAGGGGTGGGGGGTGTGGCGACCTCATTGCCCGCCCCCACCCCGCCTGGATTCCCGCTTCCGCGGGAATGACTCATTGGGGTGTAGCGGGATTCCGTAACTACCAGGAATCACTGAATAAGAGTTAATTCTCATATCAATGACAGTATAGCACGGCCGTGCCGTTTCCTGTTTGAGTGACGTATTGACATGAGCCAACTCACCGGCCTCGCGTGCATCCGCTGCGGCGCGTCCTTCGGCATCGAGCCACGCTTCGACGGGTGCCCTGAATGCCGGGTGCAGACGCCGGCCAACCTGACGCCGCGCTACGACCTCGACGGCGCCGCGCGGACCCTCTCCGCCGAATCGTTCGGGGACCGGCCTTCGGACATGCGGCGTTACCGGGAGCTGCTCCCCCCGGACGTCCAGGACGCCGCCACCCTGGGCGAGGGCGGGACGCCGCTGCTCCACTGCGGGCGCTACGGCCGCCGGCTCGGACTCGAACGTCTCTTCCTCAAGGACGAGTCACGGAACCCGTCGGGCTCCTTCAAGGACCGGCTGGCGTTCACCGCCCTGGCCATGGCGAAACGGTTTGGCGCGAAGGCGGTGGGAGTCAGCTCCACCGGCAACGCCGGCGCCGCGGCCGCGGCCTATGCCGCCCGCGCCGGACTGCCCTGCATCGTGCTCACCGTCCAGGGCGCGGCCTCCGCCATCGTCACCCAGATGCAGGCCTACGGCGCCATGGTGGTGGCCACCCGCACCAAGGCCGACCGCTGGAAGCTCCTGCAAACCGGGGTCGCCGAATGGGGCTGGTACCCGACCTCGCCCTACTTCGGCCCGCCCGTGGGCAGCAACCCCTACGGCGTGGACGGCTACAAGACCCTAGCCTACGAGGTGTGCGAGCAGATGGAGTGGGAGGCACCCGACTGGTGCGTGCTGCCCGTGGCCTACGGCGACGCGATGTTCGGCATGTGGAAGGGCTTCGAGGAGTTGGCCGCCATGGGGTTGATCGCCAGGAAGCCGCGCATGGTGGCCGCCGAGATGGCCGGCTGCCTCTCGGCCGCCCTCGCCTCAGGCCACGACGCCATCCCCGAGATCGCAGCGCCGTCCCCCTACGTGGCCGGCTCGATCAGCGTGAACCAGAGCACGTACCAGGCGCTGCATGCCCTGCGCGCCTCCGGCGGCACCGCGCGTGTAGCGCGGAATGACGAACTCCTGGGACTGCAACGGGACCTGGCCGCAGACGAAGGCATCTACGCCGAACCCTCCTCCCTGGCCGCCCTTGCCGCGCTGCACCGGCTGTGCGAAGAGGGCCGCATCGCCCGAAGCGACACGGTGATGGTGCTGAACACCGCCGGCGGCCTCAAGGACACCGCCGCCACCGCCGCGGCCGCACCCGGGATCCCCACCGTGGACGGCGGCGCCGCGCGGTTCCTGAAGACACTGAAGGATGCCTACGGCTACGACGCAGGGATATGAGGCAACCATGAGACAGGCCTCCGTGCTTCCTGCCTCACCGGCAACGCGACAAAGGCGACGCCGTTCCAGCGCGGTCCAGCGCGTTTCCCCGTTGATTCATCCCTGGCGAAAGTGTACGATTTACAGTACAGGATCAAGGGGAGAAAACATGCGCGTTAAAAGGACCGTCAGCCTTGTCGAAGCCCGCGCTTCGCTCGGCGGCCTGACCAGAACCGTCGGAAAGGGCGGCGGGGCAATTGCCATCACCCGGCGGTCTCGACTGGCGGCAATTCTGGTCAACGGCGAGCAATACGAAGCGGATATGGCGGAGCTCGACCACTACCGCAAACGGAACCGAAAAAACTCCGTTCTTCCATTTTCCCGCTTGATGGAAATCACCGGCGACCTTGTCGAAGGCTCGCAGCGTCTGGCCGAGGAATACGACGCGGCCGTCAAGAGGAGCGGAGAAATCCTGTCCGATGCTCTGCGTGACTGACACGCATCCCCTCGTCTTTTTCTCTACGGGAAAGACGCGCAGACTCGGGAAGAATGCGCGGCGCGTCTTTCGCGAGGCAGAAGACGGACGATCTCGCATTGTGATCCCCGTCACCGTCCTGGAAGAGGTGCTTCGCCTCAGCGAAGACGGCAGGATCCGCCTGTCGCTGTCCTTTTCCGAATTGGTAACGCGCTATGAGTCGGAGCCCAGTCCGTTCTTCATCCACGACTATACCTCGGACATTCTCCGCCAGGTCGCGAACTATCCAACGATCCGCGACCCGTTTGACCGCGTTATCGTCGCGACGGCGTCTGCCCTGGGATACCCGCTCATCACTAACGACGGATTCCTCCAGGACGAGGCATTCGTACCCGTCATATGGTGATACGATACGCCGCAAACCGCCCGGGCATCGTCGGGCGCGATCGGTTCATCCCTGACAAGTCCCCATGAAGTTCAGCATCCAGCTTCCCACCTGCACCGAGGGCCTCGTGAACCCGGTCCCGTTCATCGAACCGGAAGAGTTCGTGCGCATGGCCCAGGAAGCCGAACGGCTGGGCTACGACGCCGTGTGGGGCAACGACCACGTCACCCCGGCGGCGTACGCCAGACAGAAATGGCCCGAGCCGCCCAATTTCTACGAGGTGCTGGTGACCCTGGCCACGGTGGGCGCCCGCACCACGCGCATCCGCCTGGGCACCGCGGTGCTGGTGCTGCCGCTGCGCGACCCGGTGCTGCTGGCCAAGCAGGTGAGCACGCTGGACCGGTTCACGGGTGGCCGGGTGATCCTGGGCACCGGCATTGGCGCCTATCGGGACGAGTTCGACGCCCAGTGGCCGCGGCGGAAAACCGAGCGGCGGGGCGACCTGCTGGACGAGAGCCTGGAGGCGCTGCGGTGTCTCTTCCGGGACACCGACGCCACCTACGAAGGCCGGCACATCGCCTTCCGGAACATCGCCATGCGCCCCAAGCCGCTGCAGGATCCGCTGCCCATCTTCGTGGGCGGCCACAACGAGGCCATGATCCGGCGCGCGGCCCAAGCCGGACAGGGATGGCTCCCCGGCTGGCGCCCCTTCGACCAGATCGTGGAGCGCGTGGCACTGCTGCGCCGCCTCACCGAGGAGGCAGGCAGGGAAACCGGGGCCGTGGAGGCCTGCTCCCAGTTCACCCTGTGCATCGGCAAGACCGTGGAGGAGGCGCGCGCCCGCTACCGCAAGACCGGCATGGTCCAACACCGCGTATCGCTGGCGCACACCGGCCGCGACCCGGCCCTGGCCGAGACCCACAACCTCATCGGCAGCCCCGCCAGCATCCTGGAACAGGTGGCGTTCCTGGAAAAGGCCGGCATCGACCATGTCTGTGCGCTACAGTTCCCCTCGGACACCGGCGCGGAGATGCTGGAGCAGATCCAGTGGCTGGCCGAAGAGGTGATGAAGCCGTTCAACGGGGGGTAAGGGATAGGCGACGACACCCCAGGAATCGTCATTCCCGCGGGAATGGTCCATGTCGGCTTGCAGCCGACACAAAGGGGGATGAAAATGGGGCGCCGGCCCTCCAATCAGTCATTCCCGCGGAAGCTTGCCCTCGACCCCGATCGGGGGCGGGAATCCAGGCGGGTGGGGCCGGGCAATGAGGCCGCCACACCCCCACCCCTGGATTCCCGCTTCCGCGGGAATGACAGTTCGGGGGGTGGGTAGCATTTCTTTTCCGTGC
>JAJEAI010000126.1 GCA_022824205.1 Candidatus Binatia bacterium | reverse complement strand
GATAAGGGGCGCCTTCCTCGCGCATGCCGGCAACGGCCGGTTCAATGACACGCCGCATGATCCTGTCATGCAGGGTGTCGTCCATGATGGAAGAAGGGGAATATGCACCCATGCCGCCGGTGTTGGGCCCGGCATCACCGTTGTCCCTGGCCTTGTGGTCCTGGGAACTGGCCAGCGGGACTGCTCGCTCGCCATCACTTATCACGATGAAACTGGTCTCCTCTCCTTCAATGAAGTCCTCTATAACGACCCGCTGTCCGGCTGCACCGAACTTCCCGTCAGACATCATGCCGGTCAGCGCCCTGCCGGCCTCGACGCGGCTCTGGGCAATGATCACGCCTTTGCCCGCGGCCAGGCCGTCCGCCTTGACCACGCACGGCCGATTGTGCGCCACGTACCTCCTGGCTTGTTCGACATCCGAGAACACCTCGCACGCCGCCGTGGGGATGCCGCTCTCCAGCATCAGCTCCTTGGCGAAGGCCTTGCTGCCCTCGAGACGAGCCGCCTCGCGGTCCGGCCCGAACACCTTGAGGCCCCGGCTCGCGAACAGGTCGGCGATCCCCGCCACCAGCGGCTGCTCCGGGCCCACCACGGTAAGGTCGATGGCCGCCCCGGCGGCGAAGTCCGCCAGCTTCTCGATGTCGCCCGCGCCGATGTCGACCCGTTCCGCTTGCCGGCGCATGCCGTCGTTGCCGGGCGCGCAGTAGAGCTTGTCCACTCGCGGGCTCTGGCGCAGTTTCCAGACCAGCGCGTGTTCACGCCCGCCGCTGCCGATGACCAGGATGTTCATGTGTCGCCCTGCTCATAACGCTACTATGTAACGGAACGTCAACCCCGAGTCGTCATTCCCGCGGAAGCGGGAATCCAGGGGCGGTGGTGGGGTACTACAGCGGCGTTTCCCCGCCGCACCCCTCCTGGATTCCCGCTTCCGCGGGAATGACGACTCGGGGGGGTGGGCCTCTCAGATGGTGTTTTGACACAGCCTAGTGTCGCGTCCCGCAAATAAGTGGCATAATTTGCTGATCTTTTCGCCGTCGGCTGCGTTACGTCACCCCGGGCTTGACCCGGGGTCTTCCTCGCGTGGTACCCGCCACTGGGGCGACCGCGGGTCGCCCCTACGAGTCATCGCGCCTTGCCGACGACGAAGAATCCTGCGCATCTTTGCAAACCGGTTTGTGAGACGCGACACTAGCTAAACCCCGACTCAGCCCTTCATGAGACATGCGGTCTAGTGCCGGAAGTGCCGGATGCCGGTGAACACCATGGCCAGGCCGTGCTCGTTGGCGGCGGCGATGACCTCTTCGTCGCGGATCGAGCCGCCCGGTTGGATGACCGCGCGGGCGCCCGCCTCGGCGGCGGCGTCCACGCCGTCCCGGAAGGGGTAGAAGGCGTCGGAGGCCACCACGGAACCGGCCAAGTCCAGGCCGTGGGTCTTGGCGCGGGTGACGGCGAGTTGGGCGGAGTCCACCCGGCTCATCTGGCCGGCGCCGACGCCCAGCAACTGGTCGCTGGACGCGAACACGATGGCGTTGGACTTGACGTGGTGGCACACGCGCCAGGCGAAGCCCAGGGCCTTGTACTCGTCGTCGGTGGGCTGCCGCTCGGTCGCCACCTTGCATTCGCGGACGTCGATGGGCTTGTGGTCCCAGTCCTGTACCAGCACGCCGCCGTGGACCCGGCGCAGGTCGTGGACCGCGTCCATGGCCGGGGTCCCCCGGTCGGGGCCGGGGGCAGGCATGTCGATTTCCAGCAACCGTATGTTCAGCAGCCGCTTGGCCGAGGACAGGATCTCCCGGGCCTCGGGCGTGAACGAGGGCGCGATGACGATCTCCAGGAAGATCTGCTTCAGCTCCTCGGCGGTCTCCGCGTCCACCGGGCGGTTGAGCGCGATGACGCCGCCGAAGATGGACACGGGGTCGCCGGCCTTGGCCTTGCGGAAGGCGTCCGCCAGCGAGACCTCGGAGGTGGCCAGGCCGCACGGGTTGGTGTGCTTGATGGCCACGGCCGTGGTCTCGGTGAAGTCGAGCACGGTGCTCAGGGCGGCGTCCGCGTCCAGGATGTTGTTGAACGAGAGCTGCTTGCCCTGGACCTGTGTCGCCCGCGCCACCGACGGGATGTCGCCGTCGCCGTGGGCGTAGAAGGCCGCGCTCTGGTGCGGGTTCTCCCCATAGCGCAGCTCCTGCAGGCGGGTGAGCTGGATGTTGAGCTTCTCGCCCCACGGGCCGGCCTGCCGGTCTCCGTCGAGACGGCCCAGGTGGTTGGAAATGGCACCGTCGTAGCGCGCGGTGTGGTGGAAGGCCCGGCACGCCAGGCGGAAGCGCGTGTCCGCCGAAAGCTCGCCGCCGCCCGCCGCCAACTCCTCGACCACGGCCGCGTAGTCCGACGGCTCCACCACCACCGCCACGTGCGGATGGTTCTTGGCCGCCGACCGGATCATGGCGGGGCCGCCGATGTCGATCTGTTCGATGATCTCGTCGAACGGCGCCTGCCGCGCCACCGTGGCCTCGAATGGGTACAGGTTCACCACCACCATGTCGATGGCGCCGATGCCCAGCTCTTCCATCTGCGCGCGGTGCTCGGGCTTGTCCCGCAGCGCGAGGATGCCGCCGTGGATCTTGGGGTGGAGGGTCTTGACCCGCCCGTCCATGATCTCCGGGAACCCGGTGACGTCCGCCACCTCGGTCACGTCCACGCCCTGCTGCCGCAGCAGCGAGGCCGTCCCGCCGGTGGACAGGATCTCGATGCCCAATCCCGCCAGCCTGCCGGCGAAGTCCACGATGCCGTCCTTGTCGGATACGCTGATCAGTGCTCTCTGGATCTTCCCCACGGGTGCCCCGTCCCTCCTGTTTCGGATGTTCTCGGATGATGCGAAGCCGTCACGGCGCCAACGCATTGAGCCGTTCGAGGACCTCTTCCCGCCGTACCAGGCCAAACTGAGTCCAGCCGATGTAGATGTACCTGACCGATGTAGATGTACCTGATAATGCCCGATTTATCGACGACGAGCGTCGCCGGCCGCGCGATGCTCCCGGAGATGCCGTGGTCGCCCATGCCCAGCCGGTGATGGGCTCCTTGACCGGGTTCCGAAGTCCGCGACGGTCAATGTGTCATAGCGCAAACGCTCCGGTTCGAGCAACGCGTTCACCACCGGTTCCGGCCACGGGTTGCTCCGGTCCCATGCCCGTTGACGGATCAGGTTGAAGGCCGCGGGTGCGCCCGACCATCTGTCGTCAGCCGCGATAGTGACGCGGAATGCGCGGACTGATGGACGTGAGGATCTCGTAGGAGATGGTATCCGCCCAGGACGCCATCTCTTCCGCGGAGATGGTCTCGTCGCCCTGTCTTCCCAGCAGGACCACATCGTCTCCCGGCTCCACGCCGGCGATGTCCGTCACGTCCGCCATCGTCAGATCCATGGTGACGCGGCCCACCACCGGAGCCCGGCGGCCCCGGATGAGCACCGCGGCCTTGTTGGACAGCGAACGCTTGTAGCCGTCGGCGTAGCCCACGGGCAGGGTCGCGATGACGCTCTTGCGCCGGGTGACGAAGGTGCCGCCGTAGCTCACGGGCGCGTGCTTCGGGAGGGTCTTGAGCTGCAGCACACGGCTCTTCCACGTGAGCGCCGGCGCCAGCCGCACGCGCTCGGCCAGGGGTGGATGCGAGTAGACGCCGTAGAGCATGCCGCCGGGGCGCACCATGTCGAAGCGGGCCTCGGGCAGCCCCATGATGGCCGCGCTGTTGGCCATGTGCGCCGGCACGGGTGGGTGGCCGGCCGCGCGCATGCGGTCCAACGTCCGCCGGAAGGCGCAGAGTTGCCCGCGGCCCGATGCCGACGCCGGTTCCTCGGCGGTGGCGAAATGGGACATGACGCC
>JAJEAI010000020.1 GCA_022824205.1 Candidatus Binatia bacterium | reverse complement strand
GATGCTACAGATCCTCAGCGTCACCCCTTTCGAAAAAGTGCCGTTGATTCAGTTACTTACCGATATGTCCGCGCTGCCAGAAAGCCCCGATGACCGTAACCAACTGTTTTTGCTATGAAATGTGTCGGACACTACTGGTTTCAAGCAGGAACCCTTCTTGGGCAAACGTCTCCACATAGAGTTCTAGCGGGCGGCCGATCCAATGAGTGCAATCAACTTGTTTGTCAGAAAGCCCCAAGTAATCCACCAACGTCTTTGCATATTACCGTTCCCCAGGCCAATCAAACATTCGTCGTTATCGCCACTTCCCTCCTCGGCTCTCGTCCATGACGACCTCAAGGAGTTTCGTTTCGTGCCACTGGTTCATGTAGGCTGTTCGCAACGAAGATCTTGGACGGTGGCCAACTTCCTCAAGAAGCTGCTCCAACGACACCAACCGCTCACGAAATCCGAGGCGTACGCCACAGCGAAGGCTGGCCTTGTCCGGCCCGCATAGCACCCAGGCGTCGTTCCGATAGATGGTGTGCGCCCAAAGCGATGCCTCGCCGATATCCAACGCTATGCCGTTTGTTCGAATTGCCAATTCGGCACGCTCTCGGTTTCCGACGGCATGGATGGCCTTGAGGGAGGCGCGCAAAGCCCTCGAATCAATCTATTGCTCCGGGCGACGCTTCTGGAATCCCGTCTGAGTTTCCGTAACGCATTCTTCGACGGTTTCCACACGGTAACCGCCGGTGAGCGCACGCCATGCGTCTACCCTGTGTGCCTCCAGGATGACGTTGGTATCGACGAGCACAGGACCCGAGTGTCGCGCCATGGCAACTCACAACTCGACCGGGCTTTCGACCTCGTACATCCGGAAAAGCTCGCCAACCTCTTCGACAGTCATGTCGAGAAGAGCGGCCACCCGCCGCACCGAAACCGAACCTTGGTCGATTGCGAGTGCGAGCACCTCCACAAACGGTTTCGAAAACAGAGCCGGCACCGGCGTGTTGACTGCCTCATGTCCGTTGTTACGCAATGCCGGCTCCGGCAATGAACGTGCCGCAGCCGCCGTCAACTCCCCAAGAGCAACGAGCCGCCACCTCAACGCGGAGGAGGTCACGCGGAGTTCGTCGGCCACGGAGTTCAAGCGCTGGATCAGATCTTCCTCGGCCAAGTCCGACCAGTTGCCGAACGGTGCCAACGAGTGAGCCGGAATGAGCACCGCCGCCGCGAAGTTGTTGGCGAGTTGCTCCACTCGGTTGCCGCCGGTATCACGGGCTTCCTCGGCGTGGTCCGGTGGCATGGCGTCCCACGTGAGGATGTGGAACAACTCGTGGGCCAAGTCGAAGTGCCGACGCCCGGGCACTTCGCGGCGCGCGATCAGGATCGCGTCCAACTCCGGCAAACGGCAGGCTGCGCCTGAAATACCCTCGGAGGCATCGACCATGAGAACCAGAATGCCGAGTTCTCTTTCCATGACCTCTGCCAAATGCAACGCCGGCACGGTACCCAACGCCAATTCACTGACGAACCGTTCGCCAGCCCGCATTGCGTCCTCGAAACGGGAATTGCGGTTGAGACTCAGCGCTCGGCGCAACAGCGGGGCGTCACGTCCGACTTGCGATGCCAACACCCGGAACGCGGCGATCCAACGCCCGGCGCCACGCTCATACTCCGCCAATCGTCCGGCCTCGACACCGGACTGTCTCCACGAAAACCGGCCCTCGCCGGCCAGCAGGAAAGGGTCCGTGAAGTACTCCAGGGGCGCGTCGAGCTGCTCGACCGCAAGCAGGAGTTCCTCCGCGGTCACGCGCCGTATGCCGGTCTCGATGGCCGACACGGTCTGCCTGTCTTTGAACCCAAGCAGCCGGGCGAGACTTTCCTGGGAGAGGTTACGCTCTTCGCGCAACGCCTTGATTCTGGAACCGATCTGCGCAGTCATGATTGGTTTTCTCTATATCCTTGCACATGATGGAATGCAAGAATACTCCGCAAACATATGCTGAAGCCACGTGGCAAGGCTTTATCCTGACCTCGGGACGCTTCGCCACCATCTCCAACGTCTCGTTGGAACCAGATGGAGGCCTCGGCAGCGGTCGCCTAGCGCTCAGGCCATTCGTCGCCCGGCTCGGGCGACCTTGAGATAACGGAAGAGCCGTGGCGCGTACTGGACTTCATCCACGAGCAGCGGCGGAGGGTGGCGCTCCAGGAACGAACGAGGATCCTCCTCGGCAAGCTGGGCTTGTTGGGGAAGGTCCAGGCTGACGTAGCGGTGGTCGGGAAACAGCCGGGTCAGTAAAGTGGTCTTGCCCGCCTGGCGGGCGCCCGTGACGACCACGGCGGGAAAGTGAGCGGCCAGACGCGATACCGCGGGTGCGATTGCTCTCTGAAAGTCCAAATCCTGACAATTCAGGAAGTCTGAATCGCAATTTACAGGAATAACATATCCTGGTTTCTACGAATTGCAAAGTGCGGGCGGCGCCCTCTCGGTACGTCAATCAACCTGACCTTGCAGCGTCGGGGGCACACTGGGACAATGAAACCCATGACCATCGGCATTCTCGCTTATGGTTCGTTGATACCCAATCCGGGAGCGGAGATCGGGCCGGTGACGGTGCGCCGGATCGACGGTGTGGAGACGCCGTTCCGGGTGGAGTTCTCCCGCAGCAGCCGGGTGCGCGACGGAGCGCCGACGCTGGTGCCGGTGGACCGGGGCGGGGCCAAGGTTACGGGGGCGGTGCTAGTGCTGCATGATTCGGTCACCGAGACCTCGGCCCAGGACATGCTCTACCGGCGGGAGCGAAACCGCGTAGGCAGCGGCGACCGCTACGCAGACGTGGACCCGGCCGACCCGGACAGCGCCTTCCTGGGGCGGCTGGACGGCTTCGCCGGGCTGGACGTGGTGTTTCACGCGGCCTTGCGGGCGAACATCGAGGAGCCGACGCCCGAGATCCTGGCGCGTCTGGCCATCGCGAGCGCGGCGGCGCCCTCGGGTGTCGTGGATAGAGACGGGATCCGCTACCTCATGGACGCGAAGCAGAGCCGTATCGTCACGCCGCTCATGCCGGAGTACGAATGCGAAATCCTCCGGCGGACGGGCGGCCGCGACCTGGAGGAGGCCAGGGCCATGGCCCTGGGCAGGTCGCGCTAGCCAGCCCCGAATAGTCATTCCCGCGAAAGCGGGAATCCAGGGGGGTGGCGGGGCGCTACAGCGACGTTTCCCCACCTCACCCCTCCTGGATTCCCGCTTTCGCGGGAATGACTATTCGGGCGGTGGTTGCCTCTCTCAGATGGTGTTTTGACACAGCCTGTTCCGCGGGAATGACGATTCGAAGGGTTCCGCCTCATGATCTCGCGTATTGCAGTGGCGCGCGCGGAAAGCTATTCTGCCGTCGCACAACGCGGGCGCATATGGATCAGGCGGAACCCCAGCCAGTCTAATCGGAGCCGGGGTTTGCCTGACGGCGTACCCGTGCGAATTTCGGAGAAGGCCAAGGCGCAGGTCACTGTCATGTACACCCAGCCGGACGGCCCGTCAGACTCATCCTCAACCTTCCAGCCACGGCCCTGTGGGCCGCGGCGGGCCGCGCCTGCCTTGGGCCGGAGACAGGAGCGCCTCCCTTGAAACGTGTGGCCGCTACCGTGGTCGTCCTGGCGGTTGCCGTCGGGGTTCTCTACTACCTCGGCATCGGGCCTCCGCTCGGCATCGGGCCGTTCGAGATCGGCGCCGCCAAGAGCAAGCCGGCGCCGGGCAACCCCGGACAGCGCGGTTCCGGGCAGGGCAACCCGTCGCGGCGGCGCGGCGGCGGCCGCGCGGTAACCGTCAAGGCCGAGACGGTCCGGGTGGGGGACGTCGAGGCGACGTTGAGCTACGTGGGCTCGCTGGCGCCCAACGCGGTGGTCACCATCGCACCCAAGACCTCCGGGCGGGTCGCCAAGCTGTTCGTCACCGTGGGCGAGCGCGTCAAGGAGGGCCAACTGATGGGGCAGCTCGCGAAGGACGAGCTGACCGAAGAGCTGCGCGAGGCGCAGGCGTCGCTGCGCGTGGCCCAGGCCACGCTCAAGGGCCGCCAGGCGGAGTTGGAGAACCTCAAACGGCGCCAGCAGAACGTCAAGGTCCTTGCGCGCAAGCAACTGGTGTCCCGCGAGGAGGTGAACAACCTGGAGACCCAGGTCCTGTCCGCGGAGTCGCAGGTGGATCTGACCAAGGCCCAGATGCTGCAGATGGAGGCGCGACTGGACAACGCCCGCATCCGCCTGGCGCAAACCGAAGTGCGCTCGCCGTTCGCGGGCCACGTGAGCCGCCGCATGGTGGACCGGGGCGCCCTGGTGAGTGCCAGCACGCCCTTGTTCGAGGTCGTGGACATCGACCGGGTCAAGGTCGGCATCGCCGTGGTGGAGGGAGACTACCGCAAGGTTTCTCTGGGACAGCCGGTCGCGGTCAAGGTGGATGCCTACCCGGACAAGCGGTTCAACGGCACCATCACGCGCATGTCGCCGGTCCTCGACCCGCGGACCCGCACCGGCGAGGTGGAGATCGAGCTCGACAACCCCGACGGCGTGCTCAAGCCCGGCATGTTCGCGCGCACCACCATCGTGGTGGAGCGCAAGCGCGGCGTCCTGATGGTTCCGGAGGCCTCGCCGGTGAAGACCGCGGCCGGGTACGGCGTGTTCAGGCTGACGGACGAAAACAGCAAGGTCGAGCGCGTGGAAGTCACGCCGGGTCTGAACAACGGTGGTTGGGTGGAGGTGACGGGAGACCTGCGAAAGGGTGACAAGGTTGTCACCCTGGGCAGCAGCCTCGTGCGCCACGGCCAGCGCATCCGGGTCGCCGGCGAAGGCCCGCGCGCGGGCTCCAGGCGTGGGCGCCGGATGTCTGGCGGAGAAGGCCGGGGTCAAGGGCGACGCCAGGGCCAGGCACGGGCGGAAGGACAAGGGCGGGGACAAGCGCGGGAACAAGGTCAAGCCCGCGGGCAGGGCCAGGGACGGCGCGGCTCTTAGCTACTATTCCCGCCCGACCGAAAGGACACCCAACCCATGAACCTCACCGCCCTTTGCCTCAGACGTCCGGTGGCCACCTGCATGGCCGTCCTGATCGTCGTGATCCTCGGGGTGATCTCGTTTCTCAAGATCCCGGTGGACCTCCTGCCCGAGATCACCTTTCCCAGGGTCACGGTCTCCACCACCTATCGCAACGTCGGGCCGCTGGAGATGGAAACGCTGGTGACGGTGCCCGTGGAGAAGGCGGTCAGCTCCGTGGAAGGGGTGGAGGACATCACCTCCACGTCCGTCGAAGGCCGCAGCCAGGTCCGGGTGAGCTTCGGCTGGAACAAGAACCTGGAAGTGGCGGTGAGCGACATCCGCGCGCGCATCGACCGCATCCGCGACGACCTTCCCCCGGGCGCCGAGGCCCCGGTGGTTTCCAAGTACGACGTCAACGCGTCGCCCATCATGTTCATCGGCGTATCGGGTCAGATGGACCCGGTGGCGCTGCGCACCTTCGTGGAAGAGGAGATCCGCTACCGCCTGGAACGGGTCGCCGGCGTGGCCGCGGCGGACATCCGCGGCGGACTGGAGCGCGAGATCCACGTCCAGCTTTCCCTGGACCGGCTCAAGGCCTTCAATCTCTCGGCGGACCAGGTCATCCGGGCGCTCAGGGCGAGCAACATCAACCTGCCCGCCGGCAGTCTCGGCCGGGCGCACCTGGAAGTATCGGTGCGCACCCTGGGCGAGTTCACCAACCTGGATCAACTGCGCAACACGGTGGTGGCCACCCGCGACGGCACCCCCATCTACGTCAAGGACGTCGGAGAGGTGGAGGACTCCTTCAAGGACCTGAACCACGAGGTGCGCATCCACGGCTCCCACGCCGTGGTCATCTCCCTGCTGCGCCAGCCTTCCGCCAACACCATCGCGGTGGTGGACCGGGTGAAGCAGGCCATCGAGGGCATCAACCAGGAGCTCCCCGCCGTCAAGGTGACCGTGCTGCGCGAGAACGCGCACTACATTCGCAACGCGGTGGACAACGTGACCCTGGCCGCGGTCTGGGGCGGCATGCTGGCCTTGTGCGTCCTGCTGTTCTTCCTGCGCAGCCTGCGCAGCACGGTGGTCATCGCCACCGCCATCCCCATCTCCATCGTCGCCACCTTCGCGCTCATGTACTTCCAGGGCTTCAGCATCAACATCATCTCCTTCGGCGGCCTCGCCCTGGGCATCGGGCTCTTGCTGGACAACTCCGTGGTGGTGCTGGAGAACATCTACCGGCACCACGAGGCCGGCACCGAGCGCCGGGAGGCCGTGCTCACCGGCACCCGTGAGGTGGCGGGAGCCATCACCGCGTCCACGTTGACCACCGTGGTGGTGTTCCTGCCCCTGATCTTCGTCCCGGGCTCCGCCGGCATCCTCTTCAAGCAGCTCGCGTGGGTGGTGTTCTTCTCCCTCGCGGCCTCCCTGATGGTGGCCCTGACCGTGGTGCCGGTGCTGGCGCACCATCTCCTGGGGCGGCCGGGCCAGGGGCGCACCGGGCGGTTCCTGTCACGCCTCAGCCGCGCCGGCTCGAGTTCCCAAACGGGTCTGGACAACGTCTACCAGGGACTGCTGCGCTGGTGCCTGCGCCACCGCTTCACCGTGGTGGCGGCGGCGGCGCTGCTGCTCTCCAGCAGCCTGTTCCTCTACCAGGGCATCGGCAGCGAGTTCATGCCCCGCGCCGACGAGGGCAACGTGCTGATCCTCGCGGAGACCGAGGCGGGTTCGAAGATCGAGGAAACGGACCGCGCTTTCCGGCAACTCGAGGCCATCGTGAACCAGGAGGTCACCGAGCCGTACCGCAACTTCACCCACTTCGGCCAGTTCGGCTGGCGCGCCCGCGGCAAGAACAACGGGCACGTGCACATCTGGCTGGGGTCCAGGAACACCCGGGAGCGGTCCGACCAGGATATCGTCCGGGCCCTGCGGCGACGGGTCAGCGAGGTCCCCGGGGTGCGCGCCCGCGTGCGCGCGAGCTCCGGGCTGTGGATCTTCCGGCGCCTGGGTTTCAGCGACAACGACAACCTCGACGTGAGGATACGCGGCCACGACCTGGACCAGCTTCAGCGCATCGCCCGGCAGGTCAAGGACACCATGGAGGGAGTCGACGGGATCGCGGGCGTCCGCATCAGCCGGCAGGGCGGCCAGCCCGAAATGGGGATTCGCGTGGACCGGGAACGCGCCGCGAGCCTCGGCATACCGGTGGAGACCATCGCCCGCGGCCTGCAGGCGAGCCTGGGCGGCACCCGCGCGACCTTCTACCGGGAGGGCGGCAACGAGTACGACGTGCGCGTCCGGCTCGGCGACGACGACCGCGCCAACCTGAGCGCGCTGCTGGACCAGAGCGTCTCCGACGGCTCGGGCCGGGTGCTGTCGCTCAAGAACCTGGTGCGGCTGGAGGAACGCCGCGGCCCCATGTCGATCCAGCGCCTCAACCAGGAACGGGTGGTGTCCATCTCCGGCGAGGTGGCGGGGCGCGAAATGGCCGCGGCCGTAGCCGACCTCCAGGCGGCGTTCGCGCAGATCCCGCTGCCGCAAGGCATGGTCATCCAGGTAGGCGGAGACTTCGAGGAACAGCAGAAGGCCTTCGGCGAGCTGCGCATCGGCCTGCTCCTGGCCTTGCTCATGGTCTACATGGTGATGGCGGGCCAGTTCGAGCGCCTGATCGATCCGTTCGTGATCATGTTCGCGGTCCCCTTCGCCGCCATCGGCGTGCTCGCGTCGCTCCACGTCACCGGCACGACCTTCAACGTCAACTCCTACATCGGCATCATCCTGCTGGTGGGCATCGTCGTGAACAACGCCATCGTGCTCGTGGACTACATCAACCTCAAGATGCGCGAGGAAGGCCTGAGCGTCGTCGACGCCGTGGTCCTGGCGGGCCGCACCCGTCTGCGGCCCATCCTGATGACGACCCTCACCACGGTCCTCGCCCTGGTGCCGCTGGCACTGGCCTGGGGCGAAGGCGGCGAGATCCAGGCGCCCATGGCCCGGGTGGTCATCGGCGGACTGCTCACCTCCATGCTGGTGACGCTGGTGCTGATCCCGGTGCTGTACGCCACCGTGCGGGAACGGGCGTGGCGCAAGGCCGAGGCGCGCGACGCCGAGCAGTCGGCCGGCACCGCGGCGCCTGCCACTGAGCCACTGCAAGACCCCGCCGCGATGCAGTCGGAACGTGTCCGGGAGAACCCGCTGTAGGGTTCAATGCTCTCTGGTACTTACGGAATCCCGCTACACCCCAATGAGTCATTCCCGCGGAAGCGGGAATCCAGGGGTGGGGGGTGTGGCGGGTGTGGCGGCCTCATTGCCCGGCCCCACCCCGCCTGGATTCCCGCTTCCGCCGGAATGACTCATTGGGGGGGGGGCGGCGCCTTATTTTCATCCCCCGAACGGGGTCAAGGCCAAGCTTCCGCGGGAATGACGTTTCTGGGGGTTATTGCCTCGCCAAGTTGGTGTTTTGACACAGCCTGGAAAGCGGGAATCCAGGGGTGGTGGGGTGCGGCGTGCATCGCAACAGCCCCCACTCCACCCTGCCTGGATTCCCGCTTTCGCGGGAATGACGATTCGGGGCCGCCTCACTTGCCCCCGGTCAGCCGCTGGTCCACGTGCCACATGGCGATGCAGTCGTCCTCGTTGTAGCGGACGGCCTTTTCGGCCAAAGCGCGGTCGCCGGTATCGATGGAGTCCCAGTAGCACAGGAGCGCGTCGTAGGCGCCGAACCCCTGCTGGCGCCAGTTGAAGCCGAGGGCGGGGGCGACGCTCTTGATGGAGAAACGCGGCACCGGCAGGTAGACGGCGTCCTGGATGCATTGCTTCAGGTCCACGCAGGAGCCCATGAGGCGCATCAGCCGTCCCTCCAGCCGCGGCCAGCGGCGCATGACGGCCTTCATCTGCCACACCTCGTAGTCGGTCCAGTGGTAGAGGCGCACGCCTTCGACGTCGTCGCCCACGTAGTCGAGGAACTCCTCGAAAATATCGGCTTCGTCCTCCGGGCCACGGGCCAGGGACCTGACGAACTGGTCGCGGGAGGCGTCCCAGCAGCCAATCAGATAGACGTGCGACGGCATGCCCGGATGCATGTCGTCGGAGGTCTCGAAGTCGAAGTAGAGGAGCCGCCTGGCCCGCGGTATCCGCAACTCGCGGCCGGGCCGGGGGACGGGTTGCCCGGTCCTGTAGCTCTGGGCCACATGGTAGGCGGTGGCACCGTGGTGCGGCCCCAGGATTTCCTCTATCTCCCGGAGCGGGCGTATCCACAGGTCATCCACACTGTGGATACCGGCTGCCCGAAGCTTGGCCCGCTCGGGCGCGCGCACCCCGGCCAGCAGCACCAGGTCCCGGCGCTCGTGCACCAGCTTGTTGCCGTACACGCGCCAGGGCGAGTCGGTGACGTCGGGGGGTCTGCCGGGCTCGGGTTGCTCCGTGGTGCCGTCCCGAAGCCCCTTCCAGCGCGTGGCCACGTCGTCGATCCTCTTCCCAAGGCCCGACACGCCCACCGGACGGACCTCGTTCCGCAGCGCCACGGTCACCCGCGCCGGCGTGTGGCCCTGGATGGCGCCGACGGTGCGGTTGTACAAGGCGGCCTGGAGGACATAGGTGTCCCGAAGCTTGCGGGCGCGCTTTATCTCGATGACGCGGTAGTGGTAGGGACCGAGGTCCGACCCGCGGCTGTCGTCGCGCACCAGCAGGTCGCCGCGGCCGTAGACGTCGCGGCCGAGGTCCCACAGTTGCGGCTGGTGGATGGCGGGGACCCCCTCCAGCATGGCCCGGAGGGTGCGGACGAGGGCCGCGTGGCCGAAATCGGGCCGTATCGCCAGGGCGTCGGGATAGTGCGCGGCCACCCAGGCGTCCTCGTGCTCGACGCCCCGGCGGTAGCGCATCTGCTCGTAACGGCCGATCTCGGTCACCGCCTCGGCCTTGGGTGCGTGGTGCTGGCACCAGACCCAGAACGGGTCACGCAGCACCTTGTCCACCAAGGACGGGCGCAGGCGGGTGCGGCCCTGGACCCGCTGCCCGGCGGTGGCGCGGTCGAGCAGCGCGCGCAGCCGGATCTCCGGCCCCTGGAGCGGCAGCGTTAGCTGAATGCGGGCTTCTCCTTCCGGGCCGTCATGACCGCGACCCGCGGGACTCGCTTGCGTACGAGAGAACAGACAGGGTTCAGGCGTCTCGCAGGGTGCCGCCTCGGACCCAGGTCAACTGAATGCGGGCTTCTCCTTGGGATAGTGCGCTTCCATGGCCGAGCGGTAGCGCTCCATGATGATGCGGTTGAGTTCCAGCGGCGGCTGCTGGTCATCGGGCAGGAGCGGCCGGTACTCCACCTCGCCGATCTCTTCCCTGAAGGTCTCCTTGGCCCGCGCCACCAGTTCCGGGTCCATCAAGAGGTCGACGGCCGAGGCGGCCATGGTCTTTGCCCCGACCACCGCGCCCTTGTGGGCAATGGTGGTGGCCAGCGACACGCCCGCGCCCCAGTGGTGGTAGGCGATGCCCGGGATGTTGGACGGGAAGTTCACCACGCCGGACGGCACCACCCAGCACACGTCGCCCGAGTCGTTGGCGGACACGGACTGCACCGCTTCCCGAAGCTGCGCCACCTGGGTGGGCATTCCCGTGGCCTTGACGTTGACCTTGGTCTGAAGGTCGGTGACGAGCTTCTGCTCGGACTCGTTCCATTGCGGCATGCCCACGGCCTCGATGTTCTGCTGGATCACCTCCGCCAGGACGCGGTTGCACCGGGTGGGCGCCACCGCGCTCAGCACGTTCACCGAATAGGAGGTGTCGGTCATGGTGGCCGCGCCCTGGGCCACGCGCTTGGCCTTCTCGAACAGTGCCCGGGCTCTCTCGGCCGTCGCCTCGCGGAAAAACCACCAGATGGTAGCGGTGTTGGGAATGACGTTGGGCTGGTCGCCGCCGTTGCTGATGACCCGGTGGCTCCGCTGGGAGGGCTCCAGGTGCTCCCGCAGCTTGTCCCAGCCGATGTCCATCAGCACCGCCGCGTCGAGGGCGTCGCGCGCGTTCCAGGGCGAGGTGGCGGCGTGGGCGCTCTCGCCCTTGAAGGTGAACTCGGCGGAGATGAGCGCGTACTGGCGCAGGCCGTACACCGTGCCCAGGTTGGAGCCGATGTGGTCGTGCAGCGCCACGTCCACGTCCTTGAAGTAGCCGTCGCGCACGAAGTACGGCCGGCTCACGAGCTGCTCCTCCGCCGGAGCGCCGTACACCCGGAGCGTCCCCTGGATGTCGAACTGCTCCATGGTCTTCTTCACCGCCACCGCCGCGCCGATCATCACCGCCGCGTTGACGTTGTGCCCCTCGGTGTGCCCCGGCGCGCCGTCCACGATGGGTTTCTGCTCCGCCACTCCCGGCATCTGCGAGCTCGCCGGCGTGGCGTCGAACTCCGTGTGCAGCGCCACCACCGGCTTGCCCGACCCGTAGGTGGCGATGAACGCCGTGGGCATCCCCGAGATGTTCCGCTCGATCTCGAACCCCGCCTGCTCCAGGATCTCGGTCATGAGCCCGGTGGTGCGGTACTCCTGCATCCCCAGCTCGGCGAAGTAGAAGATGTTGTCCCCGAGGAGCGCGATGTTGTTGCCGTTCTCCTCCACCGCGTCCAGTACGAACTGCTTTTGTTTCGAATCCTGCATGTCTTCCTCCCGCGGGTGCGACGGCCGGTGGCCTGTTACGGCAGCTCCGGCGGACCGGCCCTCATGGCATGCACGGATCATATTACAAGGAGGGCGGCGCGTCGAGGGCAGCGTATTGGCCCTGGCCCGCGAATCGGTGTCTCGGCACTGCGGTTGGTAGGGGTGAGAGAGTTAGGGGCAGCGCCCCCAGAGTCGTCATTCCCGGCCCCCCGATACTTCATTCCCGCGGAAGCGGGAATCCAGGCGGGATGGGGCCTGGGGCAATGGGGCCGCCCCACCGCCACCCCTGGATTCCCGCTTCCGCGGGAATGACGTATTGGAGGGGCCGGGAATGACGTTTTGGAGGGCCGGGAATGACGATTCGGAGGGCCGGGAATGACGTATCGGGGGGCCGGGAATGACGATTCGCGGGATGAGTAGGTCGCGAGTATCGACACAGCCTGTACCGCCGGAACAACCGTCATGAATGGCTACCGCTCAACCTTGCCCGACCTCCCCGGACGTTATAAGGTCCCTTCCATGCCGACGAATCGACCCGTCATCCGGGGCGCGGCCACCGCGCTCGCGCACACCCCGAGCCTCGTTCGTTACGGTTCCAAGCCTTTCCGGGAGGCCACGGCCAAGCCGGATTTCCTGACGAACCTGACGCGGAGCCTCTGGAGCTACAACGACGCGTGCCGCTACCTGCCCAACCAGGTATTCATCGGAAGCCAGGCGCCGGCGCGCCTGTGGGAGGTGGAGCAGCCCTGGTTCGACAAGCTGGCCGACGCGGACGGCGGCGAGCCGCCCTTCGGCCACATCTTGGAGGAACGCCGCTTCCTCGCCCTGCTCGCCTGCGCGGACCCATTCAAGCACGTCCTCTTGCGGGAGCGGTTCTGGGAGCAGATGGGTCCGGTGCTGGAAGCCGCACGGCTCACCGCGCCACTGGCCTCCAGGACGCCGGCTCTGCTGACCGACGCGCAGATGGACGCTGAGCTGGAGTCCTCGAACAGCCTGCCGCTCTTCGCCGCCGGCGAGGGCGCGCCCGTGGGAGTCGTGAAGACGGGTCACTCCGAAGACGAAGCCCTCTCCGCGTCGGTGTTGTTGGAGAACCTCTGCTGCAAGGTCTCCGGCGCATTGGCCGTGCACGAGCTGCTGAACCACGTTGACGGCCTCGGCCCGAGCGACGTCGACCTGGTGCTGAGCTGCTCGGAGGAGGCCGTGGGCGACCGCTACCAGCGCGGCGGCGGCAACATGGCCAAGGCCATCGCCGAGTTCGCCGGATGCGACCTCGGCACCGGCATCGACATCAAGGACTTCTGCGCCGCGCCCATTCCCGCCATGGTCATCGGCGCCTCGCTGGTGGAGAGCGGCGTCTTCGAGAACGTGGTGGTGGTGGGCGGCGGGTCGCTGCCCAAGCTCGGGATGAAGTCCCTCTACCACCTGGAGCAGGGCATCCCGGTGCTGGAGGACGCGCTGTCCGCGGTGGCCGTGTGGATCGGCCGCGACGACGGCCGCGGCCCAACGGTGAACCTGGAGGCCGTCGGTCGCCATCCGGTCAAGGCCGGCGCCGCCCTCGACAAGCAGTTCCGGGAGCTTGTTCTGGAGCCGTTGAGGCGGTTAGAATGGGGCATCGACCGGCTCGACCGGGTGGTGACCGAAGTGCACAATCCGGACATCACGGTGTCCGCCAAGGCCGGCGACGTGGCCGCCCGGAACTACAAGATGATGGCCGCCATGCTGGCCATGGCCAAGGAGATCGACAAGAGCGACATCGCCGGCTTCGGGCGAGCCAAGGGCGTGTGCGGCTACGCCCCCACCCAAGGGCATATCGCGTCCGGTTTCGTGTACGTGCCGCACGCGTTACGGGAGATGGCCGCGGGCGATATTCGGAACTGCATGCTGGTTGCGAGAGCCAGCCTGTTCCTGGGCCAGATGACCGAGCTGACGGACGGCATGTCGGTGTTGATCGAGCGGAACGACGCGCCGCAGTAGTTGTTCAACTCTGCGAATATAGAGCGCTTTCACACCAATATTGCGAGAACAAGGTTTGACCCTACCCAACGAGGAGAACACCATGTCGGCAGAACCCATCATCCTTAACGGCAAGAAGCTGATCATCCTCGGAGAGCGGGACGGCGTCCCCGCCCCGGTCATCGAGCAGGCCATCGCGGGACTGGGAGGCGAAGTCGCGTACGCCGCCACCCAGTGCTTCGTTTGAACAGCCGCTGGGGCCATGGACCTTGAGGATCAAGGTCGAATCAAAGAACTCGCAGAATCCTACGGAAAGGACGACATCGTCGTGCTGCTCGGCGCCCCCACCACCGAGAGCAGCCAGGTCCAGTTCGAGACCGTCACCACCGGCGACCCCTCCTACGCCGGCCCCCTCGCCGGCGTCGAGCTCGGGCTCCCGGCCTACCACGTCTTCGAACCCAACGTGAAAGCCGCCATCGACCCGGACAAGTACGAGGAAAACATCGAGATCCTGGAGATGGGGCTGGAGGCGGACGCGATCGTGGACGCCTTGGCGGGGATGCGGGCGGGGTAGGAGGGAGCACTCGCAGGGTGTCCGGGACTTGTTTCGGAGCCGCCACGGACGCTAGAATGACCGGCGTCATGAACTATCGTGACATCATCACCATCGAAGCCGGAAAGCGCGGCGGCAAGCCGTGCATCCGAGGGCTTCGAATAACCGTCTACGACATCCTCGAATACTTGGCGTCCGGTATGTCAGAGGATCAAATTCTCGCCGATTTCCCGGATCTCGAGCGCGACGACATCCGCGCCTGCTTGACACTCGATGCGGACCGGGAGGACTGATTTATTTCCTTCCCATCAGATTGACGTTGATTCACTCGTTTGACCCCATCACTGAGGCGGAGGAGGAAACGGACCGCGCTCTTCAGTTGTCTCGTTCCTGACGTGCAACGCCCTGTCTCCCCTCAGGAGTTGCCAAAGCAGCAACATGTTGTCGCGCTGAATCGATTCTGAGTCGTGCCAGCCCCTTGGACTATATGAAAGACTCTCCAGGTCTTTCTTGTCGAACTTGTAACTGAGGTCGGCGGCTATGGCGTTGAGGAGATCAAGGAAACGAGTTTCCCTTTGTTCAAAGAACTGATCCTGCTGATCTACCGGTGGAAGCGGTATACCCAAGTGCTCGATATACTGTTTGTATGCGGTGATAATCGCTTCGGTCCCGTGGAACTCAAGCTGGACCAAGTTCAATGCGCCAACATGCTCGGCGGAAAGGCGCGATGAACGGGTTCGCATCAACGAGGCCAGAATCTCCCTCTTCCGTCGCCTGACCCCATTCCGACGATCGCGCCATAGGGTGATCAAGACGGCAGAGAGCGGCCCGACAACTATTGCGATGATCGTCAGCCATTCGACGGTGCTCATACGCTCAGTGCCCGTAGCTTCTTGAATCTTGCGTTCACCGGACCGGTTGGGGTCTCCATCCGGTAGACCTCATCGGGATCAAGTTCGACCGGAAGCTGAAACGGCACCTCGAAACTCAAAGGCCGTTCCGCCGACAAGACGCCTGTGATCGTCGGCACACCTGCCGGCAAGGTAACTTTGATCCATCCGACAATTTTCCGATGGTCGGGCGCAAGCCGGTATTCACCGTCATACTGGCCCTCGCCACTATCGGCACCAGCCACAGCACCGTCCCGAAAGACAAGCAACGCTCCCGCAGTGCCCGCTCGCCCGGTCATGTACGTCGCGTAGATGGCATTGGGAAAAACCTGTGGTTCGGTAGCCATGTTCCCCTCCCGTGTTTCGGACCCTTTGATAGGCTACAGCACTTCGGCAGCCGGAGCAAGCACTTGACGACGACGCTTCCCGTCAAATTACTAGTTAAATCAAATAGTTATACGCCAATTTTCTGACATCTCCGTTTGCGTTTGTGGGACTGGCTCCGGTACCGTAACTTGGTCCGATGCCTCCGCGCACCAAGAACTCATCGTTGAGTCTCACGCGGCTTGACCAGCACGGCCGGAGAGCCTGTCGTTGAGCCGTTGCGGCGGCTAGCATGGCTAGAGACACCCACTAGTCACGCTGAAGAAGCAGTCGAATGACTGCGCCAATAAAGGACAACAGCCCTGTGAACCACGGCGAAATCGTCGGCTTCCTCTGGAGCGTCGCGGATTTGATCCGCGACAGCTTCAAGCGCGGCAAATACCAGGATGTCATCCTGCCGCTAACCGTGCTGCGCCGGCTCGACTGTGTGCTGGCGGCGACCAAGGAGGCCGTGCTCGCGCGGCAGGCGGAGCTGAGCAAGCGCGGGCTGCAGGATCTCGACCGGGCGCTTCGCGCGGCCTCGGGCTTCGCCTTCTACAACACCTCCCGCTACGACTTCGACAGGCTGCTGGGCGACGCGCCGCAGGTGGCGGCCAACCTTCGGAACTACATCACGGGTTTCAGCGAGAACATGCGCAGCGTGCTGGAGCGCTTCGACTTCGACAACACCATCAGCAAGCTCGAAGAGGCGGGTCTGCTGTTCCAGGTGCTGGAGCGGTTCAAGAACGTCGACCTGCACCCGGACCGCATCGACAACCCGACCATGGGGACGATCTTCGAGGAGCTGATCCGCCGGTTCAACGAGGCGCTGGACGAGAACCCCGGCGAGCACTTCACCCCCCGTGACGTCGTCCACCTGATGGTGGACCTCATGCTGGCCGGAGACGAGAGCCTCATCGCCGCTCCCGGGGTCGTCCGCAGCGTGTACGACCCCTGCTGCGGCTCCGGCGGCATGCTGATGATCGCCAAGGAGCACATCACGGTCGGAGTGCGCCGGAACGGCGGCACGAGTGGAGGGGACCTGCTTCGGCCCGCCATCAATGCCGGGGCCGACATCTACCTCTTCGGACAGGAAGTGAACCCCGAGACCTGGGCGGTGTCGAAGTCGGACATCTTCATGAAGGACCCGACCGGGCGCGATGCCGAGAACATCGCCTTCGGCAGCACCCTGTCCAGCGACCGTCACGCTGGCCGGACCTTCGACTACCTGATCGCCAACCCACCCTACGGCAAGGACTGGAAACGGGACCACGAGACGGTCGAGGGCGAGCACCAACGCGGCGCCGTGGGGCGCTTCGCACCGGGCCTTCCGCGCATCAGCGACGGCCAGACCCTGTTCCTGCTCCACATGCTCGCCCACGCGAGGCCCACGGCCGAGGGCGGCGCGCGCATCGCCATCATCATGAACGGCTCGCCCCTGTTCACCGGCGACGCCGGCAGCGGCGAGAGCGAGATTCGCCGCTTCATCCTGGAGAACGACCTGCTGGAAGCGCTCATCGCCCTGCCGGAACAGCTCTTCTACAACACGGGCATCGCCACCTACGTGTGGCTCCTCACCAACCGCAAGGCGCCCGACCGCAAGGGCAAGGTGCAACTCATCGACGCCACCTCGTTCTGGTCGCCCATGCGCCGGAGCCTGGGCGACAAGCGGCGCGAGATACCGCCCGAGAAGGCCCTGGAGGTGCTGGACATCCGTGCCAATCACAGGGACGGCGAGACGCGCACGCGGACGGAGGACGGCAACGAAGAGGAAGTGACGGTCAGCCGCATCTTCCCCACCACACAGTTCGGCTTTCGCAGGATCACCGTCGAACGCCCCTTGCGCCTCAACTTCCAGGCGAGGGCTGAACGCATCGCGCGGTTGGAGGAGCAGAAGGGCTTTCAGAATCTGGCGAAGTCCAAGAAGCGGGGCGAGGCCGGCGCCAAGGAGGAGGCCGAGGGCCGTGTCCGCCAGGAAGCCATCCGCGCCATGCTGAGGCTGATGCCCGACGAGGTCTACAAGGACCGCGAGGCGTTTGTTGCCGAGCTGACGACGGCCGCCGCCAAGGCGGACGTCAAACTGCCCGCACCGGTCAAGAAGGCGATCCTCACGGCGCTCGCCGAACGTGATTCGGAGGCCGAGATCTGTCGCGGCCCGGACGGCCAGCCGGAGCCCGACCCGGAACTTCGGGACACCGAGCGCGTGCCGCTCCCGGAAGGAGAAGACCCCGCGGACCGCGATCAAGTGCCCGCCAGTGTCCGCGAGTTCTTCGAGCGCGAGGTGAGACCCCACGTTCCCGACGCCTGGATCGATACGTCAAAACACGACAACCAGGACGGGAAAGTCGGCGTCGTAGGCTACGAGATCAATTTCAACCGGTACTTCTACCGGTACAAGCCGCCGCGACCGATCGCGGAGATCGAAGCGGATATCCAGGAGATCGAGGACGACATCTTGGAGATGCTGAAGGAGATGCGGGCTGGATAGTGTCATGTTTCCGCGAAGTCCCCGACGACGTAGCGAACATCGTCGCGTTCAGCAGGCAACGGCCTGTGTCAGGGCGAAGGGACCGCACCTTCTTGCCGAGGATACTTGCCGAGGTGATCCCTGATGCGGAGGCAGGCAATGCAGCAGGGCTACTTGCGGCGCAGGAACCGATCAAGGAATCGAATGAGCCAGCCGTGCCGAGACTTGGGCATGTGTAGTTCTTTCCGTGAAGATTGACCCATTCGGGGTGAGGCACCAAAGTCTCGACCGACTTCCAGATCGCGGTCTCTCCTCTCGGCCAGTATTCTGCGCCTGGACCACTTTGGAGCCCATTGAATTCTGTTGTTGCGAATCCAGTAGTGAGACTGGCACGCCTCGCCCCAGTTGCCGATCGACGGCCACAAGCTGATTGAGACGCCGTCGCACATCAGCGTCCAACCGGTGGGATGCAGCGGCGTGTTGACGGCGACGCCGCAGCCGCACGCACAAAGGTGCTTGACCGCCCGATAGCGGCAGCAAACGTAAAGTATGCCGGAATCAAGCTCTCGTGGGATCTCGTCGACGAACTCCGGTGTAATCAGGCTCAGTTTCATGAGGGTGGGTCGATACGGAAGGAGTTCATGAGCTTGTTGCCGTCGATGACGTACTCGCAGTTCAGTTCCGTGGTCAGGTCGTTGTAGAAGCCGCGAACCTTCTTCCACTTTATGACCGCAAGCGCGGCGTTCAACGCGTTCAGTTCCGCTAGCTGGGCATTGCGGTCGTACTCGCCCTCTGCATCGTCGCCCGCCAAATCCACGCAGTGTTCGGCGTGGTCATGATTGCCGGAGTAGAAGGCGGTCGTTCGGAGCGTGCCCGCCAGCGAGTCACCCGCCCGATGCAACCCCATGCCGACGTCGATCAGCAGAATGTTGTAAGAAATGCCGGTTTCGAGGATACGGGCTTTGATCGAATGGCCGTCCATACAAAGGAACACCGTGTGGAAGGCGCCCAACTCCTGTGGCTTTGGTTTCGTCTGGGTTGGCATCCGTGGCCGGGCGACATCGCGGTCGGTACGCGAGACCGGGTCGGTGGTCCTGAAGCGCGTGCGTAAGGTTGCCGATCCGGTATTGAGATGCGTGTACCATTGAGTGAGGTCTCCATACGGTGAACTGCCGACCTAGAAACAGGATATAGCTAAAAGTCAGCTAGTCAATAGGTTCTAAAGAAATATTTTTGATGTTGACTTTTAGCCAGTTCCCGTATATCTTAGGTCTACCTGGAATCGTACGCGAGGAGGACAGAGCGATGGCCGCTAGGAGAACGATGACCCTCAACCTCACAGAGGCGGAGATGGCGGTGCTAGTGGCGCTGAGCGAGAAGAAGGAAATGAGCAAGACAGCGCTGTTGCGCCAAGCCCTGCGCATCTACCAAGTGATCGAAGCGCGCATTGAGAGCGGCGACAAGCTCTTGTTCGAGAACGAGGCCACAAAGGAAAAGGCCGAGGTCATGATGCTATGACGGTAGAAGTCACCGAGGTTCATCTGTTCAACGTGGAGCGCGAAGAGGCACAGACGGCCGAGCTTTGGCACGCCATCACCGAGCAGTGTCTGGCGGACTGGGAGGGAGAGTGGTTGCCGGAGCTTTTCAGGGCAATGCAGCGACTAAGGCGGGCGGGTGTTGATCGGGCTCATTGGCCGCAGAGCCGGCACTGGGACTGGCGCAGGAAGGTAGAAGTGCTGCAGGGGATGCTGGCCAACCCGGGCTTCAGCATCGTTTGCGACGGATTGACCCAGGGCATGATGATCGTCGACACGGTGAAGCATCGAGGCCGGCTCGACGATCAGCAGGGGCAGCATCTCGTATACGTGGAGTTTGTCGAGAATGCACCGTGGAACCGGGCCGAGTTGTTCGATCCTCCGCGATATCGCGGCGTCGGCAGCCTGGCGGACGACCGCGCCGTGGTCGGTATCGAACGCGACCGCCTCGACAACGACGACAAGTTCATGCTCCACCTCTCCCAAGTCGTGCGCAACGGCCTCGGCGCCCGGGCCGGCACCTGCATCGACCCCAAAGTGCAGATTGTTGACGGCAAAGGCGTGTGCGTGGTGAGCTGTCAGCGGAGCCCGGAGCCTGTTTTCCTGAGATGGAAGGGGATCGAAACGGAGAAAGACGGGGATTTCTTCGCGCGCAGCGGTCCGGGGACCGTGAAACTGTCGTTGGAAGACAGCCAGAAATACATCACGACTCGTTTCGGCACCGAGAGACCTGGACTACGCATGGGATGAAGAAAACGCTCACAATCACGGTGGACGCGGAGGTACTCTCGGTGGCGAAGCAGTATGCTCGTTCCCGTAACCTGTCCCTGTCAGAGCTCATCGAGCGGGAGCTCACGGAAGTGGTCGCCGGGAAGACGCCCTCGTTCGCTTCTCGATGGCGGGGCCGGTTCAAGGCGACGCGACGCGCCAACCCGCGTCACGACAGACTGGCAGGAAAGTATCTCTGATTCACCGGGAGGAACACGATGGCCAACCACATCGACGGACCCCTCTACTACGAGCGCATGGGCCGCACCGGCCCCGTGATGGCGTTCATCCACCCGAACCCGATGGACCAGTCGTGCTGGATCTTCCAGATGGCGCACCTGTCGACCTGGTTCCGGTGCATCGCCGTCGACATTCCGGGGTACGGGCGGTCACCGAAGGCGGAGGCGGGGCTGACCATGGATGACATGGCGGAGGCGTGCTGGGAGGCGTTGGACGACGCTTTTCCCGGGGAGGCCGCCATCCTCGTGGGCTCTTCGGTGGGATCGGCCATCGCCCCCTACATGTATCACCAGCGTCCCGACCGGACGCCGGCGATCATCCTGTCGGGCAAGGGGTATTCCACCGACAAGAGCAACTTCCAGCGGCGCATCGAAACCTACCGCGCGAACGGCATCGGCTTTCGCTGGAGGTACACGTTCGAGGACTTGAGCCCGGCGTTCCGCGCCACCCCGCTGGCGCATTTCTTCGCCAACCTGTTCACCGAACGCAATGAGTTCGCGGACGTGGACACGATCTGTCACCAGTTCGGGGCGCTCCAGGAGCAGGAGCCCGAGGGCCACTACTCGGGCATCGGGTGCCCGGTCATCATCCTCACCGGCAGCGAGGACAACGCCCATACACGCTCGTTCGCGCTGCAGGAACAGATTCCGGGTTGCGAGCTGAAGGTGCTGCCCGGCGCCGGGCACGCCTGCCAGATTGAGCAGCCCTGGCTGTTCGACCGCTTCATGATCGAGTTCCTCACCAAGCACGGCCTGTTCCCTGAGAGCCCGAAACCGGCTGTGTCCTCGAACTAACCTCCATGTTGCAAGAGAGTTGGTGAAAAGGGATCGGAAGCACGCCCTACGAATCGTCATTGATATGAGAATAGAATCATGTCGAATGAATTCAGTTAGTTACAGAAGCCCGCTACAGCCCGGATCGTCATTCCCGCGAAGGCGGGAATCCAGGGGTGGTGGCGGGGCGCTCCGGCGGCGTTTCCCCACTCCACCCCACCTGGATTCCCGCTTTCGCGGGAATGACGTTTCTGGGGGTTGTTGCCTCGCCAAGATGGTGTTTTGAAACAGCCGGTTTCGCGGGAATGACGATCCGTAAGATTCCCGATGACCCTCGCTTGCTGGTTTCCCCGTCCGTGAAAGGGAATGGAACGACGACCACGTCGAGCGCGTCAAAGGTCACGCCACGCTTCCTCGTCTTCCCGTGAGACCCACTCGTTCAGGACTTTGGAGAAGCCTTGCCAGTAGGCGTCGGCGCCCGCGATGACCTTGCGCACCACGACATGATCTCCCTCGACCTTGAAGGCAATCATGTCGCCCTCCCGAAGGTTTGCCGCCTCCCGGATCTTCTTGGGAATCGTCGTCCGGCCGCGTGAGGTGATCCTGGCAAGTTCCATTTGTACTTCCAATGTACAGAAGAAGCATCGACATACAATGCAAGGTCGGGTGTTTTGGAGTAGCCGAGGACACAATAGCGAACAACGCCAGCGGGAGCCCGAGGGCCATCACCCGGGATTTCCTGTCGGTCCTCGTCCTCACCGGCAGCCAGGACATGGTTAAACAACCAGATGTAGTGTGCTAGTCTGGAGGACATCCAGATATGGTATGCTGGTCCGTGTATCGGCCCCCGTATGCCGGGCCTTTCTCGCGGCACCGATCCATAATCGTCCTCACCCTTGGGAGGGTCTTGAACATGCTTGAAGCGCCGGCAAGGAATCGCCTCGCATCGTCCGCCCGAACGCTGTTCTTCGTCCTCTTGGCCGCTGTGTTCCTCGGCCTTTCCTCCACCCACGCCGCAAACAACACGCTCCAGCGCGGCAACGGCGCGGAGCCGGAGACACTGGACGTGCACAAGTCGTCGGGGGTTCCCGAGGCAAACATCCAGCGCGACCTCTTCGAGGGGCTGGTGGCGGAAAGCGCGGACGGCTCCCTGGTCCCCGGCGTGGCGGAGAGCTGGACCCTGAGCGACGACGGTACCGTGTACACGTTCCGGCTTCGGAAGGACGCCAAGTGGTCCAACGGCGATGCGGTGACGGCTGACGATTTCGTCTTCGCGTTGCGGCGGGGCGTGGACCCGGCGGTGGGATCGAGCTACGCCTTCATCCTCTGGCCCATTGACAACGCCGAGGCCATCACCAAGGGGCAGGTCAAGGAGCTGGAGCGCATGGGGGTGGAAGCCGTGGACGCGCACACCCTGAAGGTGACCCTCAAGGCGCCGACCCCTTACTTCATCGGCATGCTCACGCACCACCAGGCGTACCCGGTGCACCGCAAGACCCTGGAGCAGCACGGCGACAAGTGGACCCGCCCCGGCAACCTGGTCTCCAACGGCGCCTACCAACTCGCCGAATGGGTTCCTCAGAGCCACGTCCGTCTGGAGCGCAACCCGCATTACTGGGACGCGGCCAACGTGCGCATCGACGCGGTGGTATTCCACCCCACCGAGAACAGGAGCGCGGAGCTCAAGCGGTATCGTGGGGGCGAGTTGGACGTGACGGCCGACGTCCCCATCGACCAGATCGAATGGGTGGAAAAGAACCTGGGCGACCAATTCCACAACACGGCGTACCTCGGCACCTACTATTACGCCCTGAACCTCACCAAGGCGCCGTTCCGCGACCGCCCCGGGCTGCGCAACGCCCTGGCCATGGCCATCGACCGGGAGATCCTCACCGGCAGGGTCACCAAGGGCGGCGAGATTCCCGCCTATGCATGGGTACCGCCGGGCGTGAACCAGTACGCGGGCGCCAAGGTGCCGTGGGCGGGCCTTTCCAAGGCCGAGCGCCTGGCCCGGGCCAGGAAGCTCTACGCCGAAGCGGGGTACTCGAAGGACAAACCGCTGAAGGTGCAGATCCTCTACAACACCAGCGACAGCCACAAGCGCATCGCCATCGCCGTCGGGGGCATGTGGAAACAGGCCCTGGGCGTGCAGACCGAACTCTTCAACCAGGAATGGAAGGTCTATCTCACCACCCGCAAGGCCAAGCAGTTCGAGGCGCTGCGCGCAGGCTGGATCGGCGACTACAACGACGCCAACACCTTCCTGGAACTGCTCAAGGGCGACGTCGGCACCATGAACCCGGCGGGGTATGCCAACGCCGAGTACGACGCCCTCATGCGCAAGGCGGAGAAGGAGACCGACCTGAAGGTCCGGGCCGGGCTCATGCAGAAGGCGGAGAGCATTCTGTTGGAGGACATGCCCATCATCCCCATCTACCACTACACGACCCAGCACCTGGTGAACCCGAGGGTGAAGGGGTGGGTGGACAACGTGATGGACGTGCACCCGACCCGGCATTTGTCGCTGGCGCCGTGATGCCTGGGAGCCTGTCCGAGTAATCGGATGGCAGCGAAACGGCGCCCTTCGACTTCGGTCGGCCGGCGCCTCTCTACGCTCAGGAGAGACGGAGAGAACCTTCCAACAACCGTTCGTCCCGAGCCCTTCGGCGGGCTCAGGCCTGAAATCGCGGACCTCCCTTGTGGACCTACCTGATACGGCGGTTGGCGTCGGCCGTGCCGACGCTCTTCATCATCATCGCCATCGCCTTCTTCATGATCCGGCTGGCGCCGGGCGGCCCCTTCGACCGCGAGCGGGTGGTGCCGCCGGAGATCTCCGCCAACCTGAACCGCGTCTACCATCTCGACGAGCCCCTGCCGCGACAGTTCCTCCGCTACCTCGGCGGCCTCGCGCGGGGTGACTTCGGCCCGTCCTTCAAGTACCGCGACTTCACCGTCACCGAGCTGATCGCCGCGGGCTTTCCGGTGTCGCTCAAGATCGGCCTGCTGGCCATGGCCGCGGCGGTGCTGCTCGGCGTCGGCCTCGGCGCCTGGGCCGCGCAGCGGCGCAACTCCGCGGCGGACCACATGGTCATGGGCCTCGCCATGACCGGCATCGCGGTGCCCAACTTCGTGGTCGCCCCCCTGCTGTCGCTGGTCATCGGCGTCTACCTGAACCTCCTGCCCGTGGGCGGCCTGGGCGACGGCGGGGTGCGCCACCTGCTGCTGCCGGTGATCTCCCTGGCACTGCCGCAGGTGGCCTACATCGCCCGGCTGTCCCGGGGCAGCATGCTCGAAGTGCTGAACGCCGACTTCATCCGCACCGGCCGCGCCAAGGGGCTCACGGAACGGCGCGTCGTCTTCCGCCACGCCCTCAAGAACGCGCTGACCCCGGTGGTCTCCTACCTCGGACCCGCCACCGCCGCCATCGTCACCGGGTCGGTGGTCATCGAGCAGATCTTCGGCATCCCCGGCCTCGGCCGCTACTTCGTGCAGGGCGCCCTCAACCGCGACTACACACTGGTGATGGGAGTGGTGGTCACCTATGGCGCGCTCATCATCGCGCTCAACCTGGTTGTGGACCTGCTCTACGGAGTCCTCGACCCCAGGGTGCGGTCCCGTGAATAGTCTCGTGAACGGCACCGTGACATCATGGCACCGTGACATCGTACCGGCAGGTGCGTCATGACTGAGGCCGCCACCGTGACCCGGGGCCGCCCGGCCGTGGCCGCCGCGGGCCGCAGCCCCTGGCGCGACGCCGCGATGCACCTCCGGCGCAACCGCGCCGCCATGGCCGGTCTGACGACGTTGTGCGTGCTCGCCGTCCTCTCGGTGGCCGTCCCACTGCTCTCCCCCTACGCCATCGACGAGATCTTCTGGGACGCCATCGGCACCGGCCCCAGCCTTGCCGGCGGCCACCCGTTCGGCACCGACGCCAACGGCCGGGACCTGTTCCTGCGCACGCTCTACGCCGGGCGCATCTCGCTCTCGGTGGGCCTCGCGGCGTCCGTGGTGAGCGTCATGGTGGGAGTGTTCTGGGGCACCGTGTCGGGGTACGCCGGCGGCACTGCGGACTCCCTCATGATGCGCTTCGTGGACATCCTCTACGCCCTGCCCTTCATGTTCTTCGTGATCCTGCTGATGGTCTACTTCGGTCGCCACGTGGTGCTGATCTTCGTGGCCATCGGCATGGTGGAGTGGCTCGACATGGCACGCATCGTCCGCGGCGAGACCCTCTCCCTCAAGCGCCGGGAGTTCGTGGAGGCCGCCCGCGCCATGGGCGCGCCGCCGGCCTGGATCGTCCTGCGCCACGTCATCCCCAACGTCATCGGCCCCGTGGCGGTCTTCGCCACCCTCACCGTCCCCCGCGCCATCCTGTTCGAGAGCTTCCTGAGTTTCCTCGGCCTGGGCATCCAGGAGCCCATGACGAGCTGGGGCGTCCTCATCAGCGAAGGCGCCACCCAAATGGAAACCCAGCCCTGGGCACTGGTCTTCCCCGCCACCTTCCTCGCCGCCACCCTCTTCAGCCTCAACTTCCTCGGCGACGGCCTGCGCGACGCGCTGGACCCGAAGCAGCGGTAACGGATCACGCTTGACTCCTTAATGGGACTATTGTACATTCAGGATATTTGGGATCACTTTTATTGAGGATCATCGCCAAACGTGCTTTGAGGGAGTTCTGGCAGCGTTATCCAGACGCTGAGAGTTGGCTTCGCGCATGGTACGACCAAGTCAGGCGAGCGGAGTGGGATTCGCCCGCAAGCGTGCAGCGGCAACACCCGCGAGCAAGCATCGTCGGGCGTGACCGCGTTGTCTTCAGGTTCAAAGGGAACGAATATCGAATGATCGTCAGGGTGTTTTACCCGGGACGTCTCATCTACATACGGTTTATCGGTACCCACACCGAATATGACCGTGTCAATGTGGAGGAGGTGTAACATGGCCGGCATCAAGCCAATCCGCACGGAAGGGGACTACGAGGCAACTTTGGCTCGGATCAATGAGCTCATGGATGCCTTGTCGGGTCCCGACCGGCAGGTGGAGGATGCCGACGACCCGGAAAGGGTCGAGCTTGACGTCCTCACCGATCTGGTGGAGTTCTACGAGGAGCGGCATCACCCCATCGCTTTTCCCAGCGCCGTCGCCGCCATCGAGTATCGCATGGACCAGCAAGGCCTGACCCAGCGCGACCTCATACCCTACATCGGGAGCCGCAGCAAAGTCTCGGAGATCCTGTCCGGCAAGCGGGACATCACCATGTCGATGGCACGGGCACTCAACCGACATTTGGACATACCTGCCGATGTTTTGCTTCAGAAGCAGGGCACCGCCTTGGACGCCGCTTTCACTGATATGGACCCGCGCCGATTCCCGCTCAAGGAGATGGCGAAGCGGGGATGGATTCCAGACTTGCCCGACCTGACCGACCGTGCCGAAGAATTGATCAGCAGTCTCATCCAACGAGCCGGGGGCTTGGCGGTCGCCTCTGCCCCGCTGTATCGCAAGAACGACCACCGCCGCGTCAACGCAAAGACTGACGAATACGCACTCAAGGCTTGGTGTTGGCAGGTGATGGCCCTAGCCAACGACCGGATGTCAGAGGTTCGTTACAATCCCGGTGTTGTAACGTTGGACTTTCTCCGCCGCGTCGCACAACTCAGTCGCCATGAAAATGGACCCGTCCGTGCAAGAGACCTATTGCGGGAGCATGGCATCGGCATCGAGTTTGTGCGACACCTGCCGAGGACCTACCTTGACGGCGCGGCGTTACGGCTCACCAGCGGCAGGCCGGTAATCGGACTAACGCTACGCTATGACCGGATCGACAACTTCTGGTTCTGCCTGATGCACGAACTAGCCCACGTCGGGTTGCACCTTGACGGCAATGAAGCGGACTTTTTCGTTGACGACTTGACACTCCGAGACGCCGTTGGTGGGGCGAACCCGAAAGAAATGCAAGCCGACCAATGGGCCGAAGAGGCGTTCATTCCGGTCGAGGTTTGGGAAACAAGCACGGTTCCGAGGCATCCCACGCCGTTCGCCGTCGTAAGTCTGGCGAATGTTTCGCAGATTCATCCAGCGATCGTCGCTGGCAGGATTCGGCATGAACGACAGAACTATCGCCTCCTGTCCCAGTTCGTCGGCACGGGCGAAGTCAGGAGACAGTTGGACGAGACGAAACGAACTGCTTGAAGTCTCTGCCTTGGAGCAACCAATTCGAGAACAAGAGGACGAAATGGAAAGTGATGCTGCCGAGAATGTCGTCGAAACTGTGGTAAGTAACATTTGGCCGCTCGTAGTCGCGGAAGCGACTCTGTTATTGATAGCACTGGTTGCCCTTCCTCTATACGCAGCTTGGAAGGCTCACTCACGTCAAGATCTTCCGTTGAAGGGGCTGGCGCTGCCCGAAGGTTCGGTGAGATCCATGCTGGCGCTTACCGTGGTGGGCTCGTTTGTCGTGTTTCTCGTATTCGGTGGCGTGTCGCTACCTGCAGGAACCCGTTTTGCCGAGATCGTAGCGGCCCTGACAGGAATAGCGGGAACCATCATCGGATTCTACTTCGGCAGCGGCGGGTCGGGAACAACTACCGCTCGGAAACCTGACACGGAGCAGACTAATCCACGCACGCCTTAGACGCGCGGCCGGAGACAACAGACGAAACCGGGTCGTAACGCTTCGTCGGTTGTCCGCGTGGATGCAGCAAAATACATACCTTCACACTCGTGTGATATACGCCGTCCCCTTATACTCATAGAGCGAGGTAGAATGATCATGAGAGATATGATGCCAGACGAAGTGCAAGTAGAAAAAGTTGATGGGTCATGTAGCTCATGGATGAAGGCAGTCGTTGATGGCAATAGCATTCTTATGGAAAGGACGTCTTTTTCCATAGAAGAAGGCGACATTGTTGTCCGGAGACTGCCGTTCGGCGATGAACGGTACGAAGTTGACGAAGCCGTTTTCCGTCAAGGCCCTCATGGCCGGGAGTTGGATCATTGGGAACTTCTTGTGTCGAAAGAAACCAAGCGGCCAAAGTCGAAGCCACTGAGAGATCCTGCGGTGGCGGTGAAGGGACACAACAATACTGTAGTCGTGGATTCAAACAACACGTCTATCAGTGTTCAAGGGGACCTGATGGTTGCTTTCGATGAACTCGAACGGGAGCTGTCCCAGCTCCCCAAAGCAGCAGAGCGGGAGGATGCAGGGGTTCTACTTGACCTCGTTCGTGACTACGCACAAACCAAGAATGCTCGGAAGGGCGTCATCGAGAAACTGCTCGATGTACTGCCGGATTGTGGAAAGATAGCTTCAATCGGGGGAAAGATTCTGGACAAATTCGGGGGTTGACATGGTTGACATCCTGAGGTCGCAGCTCTGGCTGTACGGATCGGGTATTCCCTGACTCTCGCCGCTCTCCTGGTTTCCTGCCAATCCAGGCGGTGTTGAAACCTTATAGTCACGGAGGCCGGTGTCGTGGCCACCGTTCCAGTGGGTTTCGCTACCGGGGAATCCCGGAACCCAGAGCCCGCCGTCGACATCGATAACCCCGACTACCTCGCGTTGGCCGTTGTCAAGGAGGACAATCGTGCTCCCCTCCATCCCAACCCTTGTGATGCAGCACCTCCTCTCGTAGGAGAGGCCACCGGCAGAAGGGTTGGCCCCAGCGACTTCAAACGGAGGTAGTACCCAATATCTCCCGCTTGACCCCCCACCCCATCGGAGTATGATGGCCGCAGTCCACATCACAGGTGGGCATATCGTGCCAGGTCACAGAAGGAGGACGCACCATGGCTTCATTGCGTGACAGAGAGTCATTGGCCGCCGTCTCACCGGAACCTGCATCTTCGGACTTCACCGGCGTGATCGACGGTACACTGCAGCGGCGGACGCTGCTCAAGATGATGGCGGTGGGCGCGGGAGCGCTGGCATGGCCGGGGGGCATGGCCTACGGCCAGGGCGGCGAGAAGGTGCTCCGCATCGCCATGACCTTGTCGGACATCCCCGTCACCACCGGACAGGCCAGCGGCGGCGCGGAGGGCGGCCGGTTCATCAACCGGTCCATCTACGACGCGTTGTTGACCTGGGACCTGTCCCAGGCGGACAAACCCTCGGGACTGCTCCCCAACCTTGCCACGAGCTGGTCGGTGGATCCCAAGAACCGGAACCGCTGGACCTTCAAACTGCGCAACGACGTCAAGTTCCACGACGGCAGCCAGTTCACCGCGCATGACGTTCTGTGGAACTTCGAAAAGTCCATGAACCCGAACGCGGCGCATTACGACCGGCTTCAAGCCCGGAACGCGGCCAACTGGCTGGTCAGCGTGAAGAGCGCCAAGGCGGTGGACGACTTCACCCTGGAAATCACGACGAAGCGGCCCAACGGCACCCTGCTCTACGAGTTGGTGAACGTCTTCTACTCCAGTCCGCGACAGTGGGAGAAGCTCGGACACGACTGGACCAAGGTGGCCTTCGCGCCGTCCGGGACGGGACCCTACCAGCTCGTCCTGCTGGTTCCGCGCAACCGCGCCGAGCTGGTGCGCAACGCCAACTACTGGAACAAGTCCATGGTGCCGCAGCACGACCGCATGGTCCTGCGCCCCATGCCCGACGCCAACACGCGGGTGTCGGCGCTGCTGTCCGGGCAGGTGGACTTGGTGGAGGCGCTGCCGCCGGACGCCGTCCCCACGGTGAAGGGTGCCGGCATGCAGGTAACCACCAACGTCTACCCGCACATCTGGCCCTACATGGTGAGCCACCTGAAGAGCTCGCCGTTCAGCGACATCCGCATCCGCAAGGCCGCCAACCTGGCCATCGACCGGGAGAACCTGGTGAAGTTCCTGGGCGGCCTGGCCGTGCCGGCGCAGGGAATGGTGACCCCGGACCATCCGTGGTTCGGCAATCCCACCTTCAAGGTGAAGTACGACCCGGACGGGGCGCGGAAGCTGATGGCGGACGCGGGCTACAGCAAGAGCAACCCGGTCAACGTCAACGTGACCATGTCCGCGGCCGGCTCCGGCCAGATGCAGCCGCTGCCCATGAACGAGTTCATCCAGGAGAATTTCCGCGACGTCGGCATCAACATGTCGCTCTCGACCGTGGACTGGGAAGCGTTGCGATCGCGGCGTTTCGCGGGGGCCGAAGGAGACCTCAACAAGGGCGTCGACGCCATCAACTACAGTTGGTCGATCCAGTACCCCGTGTTCGGCCTCATCGGCCAGACCTATCACAGCGAGAACCGCGTCAAGGGCTACAACTGGGGCCACTTCGCGGACAAGAAGGCGGACCAGCTTGCGTTGAACGCGCTGGACGCGTTCGAGACGGAGGAACAGAACAAGCGTCTCGGCGAGCTGCACTCCTACCTGGTGGACAACGCGGTGTGGGTGTGGGTGGTGCACGACATGAATCCTCGTGGACTGGCGGCCCACGTCAAGGGGTTCATCCAGGCGCAGAGCTGGTTCCAGGACTTCACGCGGATCCGTATCGAGAGGTAGTGTGTGCTCCCTCCCGGAATCCGTGCATGGAGATGCGCGGATTTCCGGGACGGGACGCGACGCGAACCTTGGACGCATAGCCGATGCTCTGGTATGTGCTGCGCCGGTTGGCGTACGTCCTGCCGATTCTGCTTGGCGTATCCATCGTCTGCTTTTCCTTGCTCCATCTGGCGCCCGGCGACCCGTTGACGGCGGTGATGCCGGAGTTCGCATCCGACCAGGTCATCGAGCAGATCAAGCGCTCCTACGGCTTCGACAAGCCGGTGCCGGTGCAGTACCTGCTCTGGCTCTTCAACGCGCTGAGCGGCAATCTGGGGCTGTCGCAGGTGGCCAACCGGCCGGTGCTGGACGAGATCGTCCCGGCCATGGTCAATACGTTCCAGCTCGCCGCCTTCGGCATCGGCCTGAGCCTCCTGGGCGGCATCGGGCTGGGCCTTCTGGCGGGCTACACCCGCCGGCTGGTCACCGACCGGGCCATCACCACCACGGCCATCATCGGCGTGTCGGTGCCGCACTACTGGGTCGGGCTGGTACTGATCGCCATCCTCGCGGTGACCCTGGGCCTTCTGCCGGCCATGGGCAAGGCGCCCCCCAGCCCGGGCTTCGGCCTGGACGACATCCGCCACATGATCCTGCCGGGGATCACCCTGGCGCTCATCCCCACCGGCATCATCGCCCGCAGCGTCCGGGCGACGGTCATCGACGTGCGCAAGCAGGAGTTCGTCCAGACGCTGCAGGCCAACGGGTTGCCGCCCCGGCGGACGTTCCTTCACGTCGTCAAGAACGCCTCCCCCACCGTGCTGGCCATCATCGGCATCCAGTTGGGCCACCTGGTGGGCGGCTCCATCCTGGTGGAGACGGTCTTTGCCTGGCCCGGCACCGGCTATCTCCTGAACAACGCCATCGCCTACCGCGACATCCCCGTGCTCCAGGGCACCATCCTGGTCCTGGCCACGTTCTTCGTGATGCTGAACTTCCTGGTGGACCTGGCGCAGCCGTTTCTCGATCCGCGCATGACGCGACAGTGAAGAAGGGACATGAACACCCCCGCCACTCATGCCGGCGAGGCACCGGCGCGGGCCGTCGAGCCCAACAAGCGCATCCAGCGCACCTACTGGCAGGCGGCGCGCCGGCGGCTGCTGCACGATCCGGTGTCCATGGGGTGCCTGGGCATCCTGTCCCTGATCATCACGGCGGCGATCCTCGCGCCCTGGATCACGCCCTACGACCCCTACACCTCCAGCATCGTCAACCGGTTGAAACCGATCCTGGCTCCCGGGTTCGTCCTCGGCACGGACGAGCTCGGCCGAGACATGCTCACCCGGCTGATCTACGGCGGGCGGATTTCCCTTCTCATGGGCCTGCTGCCCATCTTCATCGCGACTCTCGCGGGGAGCATCCTGGGCATCGTCGCCGGCTACTTCGGCGGCAAGACCAACATGGTGATCATGCGCGTGGCGGACATCTTCTTCGCGTTCCCGTCGGTGCTGCTGGCGGTGGGGCTCGCGGGCGCCTTGGGAGCGGGGGTGGTCAACGTCCTGATATCGCTTTCGCTGGTCTTCATACCGCCCATTACACGGGTAGCCGAAGCCGCCACCACGCAGATCCGCGCTCAGGACTTCGTCGAGGCGGCCCGTGCCACCGGCGCTTCCGCGCCGCGTATCATCGTGGGACACGTGCTTACCAACGTCTCCAGCCCCATCCTCACGTACTCGTCGAGCCTCATCGGACTCTCCATCGTCCTGGCCTCCGGTCTGTCCTTCCTGGGTCTCGGGATATCACCTCCGCTGGCCGACTGGGGGCTGATGCTGAACACGCTGCGCCAGTCCATCTTCCTGGCGCCGGTGAACGCGGTGCTGCCGGGCGCGATGATCCTGATCGCGTCGGTGTGCTTCAATCTCCTGAGCGACGGCCTCCGTGCCGCCATGGACGTGAAGCCGTGAACGCAACCCCGGCACCGGTAGACCCGCCCGGAACCGTGGCGACGGATGCGGCCGCCGGCGGCCGGCCGATCCTGCGCGTCAGCGAGCTGCGGAAGTATTTTCGGCTGAGAGGCGGCTCGGGGGGCGTGGGACCGGCGTATGTTCAAGCGGTGGACGACATCAGCTTCACGGTAGCCAAGGGCGAAACCCTCGGAGTGGTGGGGGAGTCCGGCTGCGGCAAGTCCACCACCGCCCGGCTGCTCATGCGCCTGATCGAGCCGGATGACGGAGAGATCCTGCTGGACGGCCGCGACGTCGGCGGCCGGGACGGCATGTCCCTGCGCACGCTCCGGCACAACGTCCAGATGGTGTTCCAGGACAGCTACTCCTCGCTCAACCCGCGACACACCATGGCCGAGGAGGTCGGCTTCGGCCTCACCGCCCAGGGCGTCAAGCGGGCGGAGGCGCGCCGGCGCGCCAACGAGGTCCTGGAGTTCGTGGGACTCGAACCCGCGATCTTCGCGGACCGCTATCCCCACGAGCTGTCGGGCGGCCAACGCCAGCGCGTCAACGTGGCCCGGGCGCTGGCGCTGAATCCCCGGCTGCTGCTTCTCGACGAGGCCGTATCGTCGCTGGACAAGTCGGTGGAGGCGCAGGTGCTGAACCTGCTCATCGAGATCAAGGAGCGCCTGGGCCTCACCTACGTGTTCATTTCCCATGACCTCAACGTGGTGCGCTTCATCAGCGACCGGGTGCTGGTGATGTACCTCGGCAAGGTGGTGGAGATCGGCCCGGTGGAGAAGGTGTACGGCAACCCGGGCCATCCGTACACGCGGGCGCTCATCGCCTCGCGCCTGAGCATGGACCCGCGCCGGCGTCTGGATGCGGCGCCGGTGGCGGGGGACCTCCCGAGTCCCATCAACCCGCCTTCCGGATGCCGCTTCCGTACCCGCTGCCCCATCGCGGAACCGGTTTGCGGTTCGCGCGAACCACTGCTCGACCGCTTCGGCGCGGAACCGGCCCACCTGGCCGCGTGCCACGCGCTGGTGCCGGGCAGCGGCCACGGCCAAGCGCCGGACCGGGAAGCCGGAAGCGCGCTGGAAACCGGAGGAAACCCGCCGTGAGCGCCGGTGATCACACTCCCGTGGACGGCAACGCCGGCACGTTCCTGTCGGTCCGGAACCTCTCGGTGGAGTTCCAGAGCGAGGGCATGCCGCTCCGCGCCATCAACGGCGTCGACTTCGACCTGCACCTGGGCGAGACCCTCTGTTTCCTGGGCGAATCCGGCTCGGGCAAGACCGTGACCATGCGCTCCCTGGTGCAACTGCTGCCGCCCACCGCCCGGATCGGGGGGAAGGTATGGCTGGACGGCATCGACGTCCTGACACTGGACGCGGACCGGCTGCGGGCCATCCGCGGCACCCAGGTTTCGATGATCTTCCAGGAGCCCATGACGGCGCTGGACCCGGTGTTCACCGTCGGCCACCAGATCGCGGAGGTGGTGGTCTGCCACGAGGGTGTTTCGTGGTCCACCGGCCGCGCGCGGGCGTTGGAGATGCTGGAACTCGTCCAGGTGCCGTCGGCGCGCCGGCGGCTGGACGCCTATCCGCACGAGCTGTCGGGCGGGCTGCGGCAACGGGTCATGATCGCCCTCGCACTGTCCTGCAAGCCAAAGCTGCTGCTGGCGGACGAGCCCACCACGGCGCTGGACGCCACGGTGCAGATTCAGATTCTCCTGCTGCTGCGGGAACTGCAGCGGGAGCTGGGCATGGCGACGATATTCGTCACGCATGACCTGGGGGTGGCGTGCGAGATATCCGACCGGGTGGCGGTGATGTACGCGGGGCGCTTCGTGGAGACCGGCGCCATGGCCGAGGTCATCGACGGGCCGCGGCACCCCTACACCATCGGGCTGCTGAACTCCACGGTCCATGCCGGCAGCGAAAGGGGCAAACTGGCACCGATCCCGGGCGCGCCCCCCGACCTCCTGGACATGCCGCCGGGATGTGCTTTCGCACCCCGGTGCTCCAGGGTCGTCGCGGCGTGCGCCGAGCGGGTGCCGGACCTGGTGGAAGTCGCGCCGGGCCGGTCGGCGCGGTGCCCGCGCACGGGTGATCCAGGTATATCATTGCCCGGCCCCACCCCGCCTGGATTCCCGCTTCCGCGGGAATGACTCATTGGGGTTGTAGCGGGGCAACTACGGGCCATCGGTTCAAGAACCGTGCAACGGAGGGACATCATGGCGAACAACGTTGAAGGACCGCTCTACTACGAACGCATGGGGCGCACGGGGCCGGTGATGGCCTTCATCCATCCCAACCCCATGGACCAGTCATGCTGGATCTTCCAGATGGCGCACCTTTCTACCTGGTACCGGTGCATCAGCATCGATATTCCGGGGTACGGGCGCTCGCCCAAGGGAGCCGAGGGGCTCAGCATGGATGACATGGCCGCGGCGTGCTGGGAGGCCGTGGACGATGCGCTGCCGGGGGAGACCGCCATCCTCGTGGGCTGCTCCACGGGTTCGGCCATCAGCCCCTTCATGTACCACCAGCGTCCCGACCGCACCGCCGCCATGATTCTGACGGGCACGGGCTACACTCCCGGAAAGGAATTCGCGCAGCGGCGCATCGACGCCTACACGGCCCTGGGGGTGGACTACCGCTGGCGCTACACCTTCGAGGACTTGAGCCCGGCGTTCCGCGCGACGCCGCTGGCGCATTTCTTCGCCAACCTCTTCGCGGAACGCAACAAGTTCGCGGACGTGGAGACCATCATCCACCAGTTCCGGGCGCTGCAGACGCAGGAGCCCGAGGGGCATCACGCGCGCATCGCCTGCCCGGTGATCATTCTCACCGGCAGCGAGGACGGCGCCCATCCCACCGCCTTCGCGCTGCAGGAGCGCATCCCCGGATGCGAGTTGAAGGTGCTGCCCGGCGCCGGCCATGCCTGCCAGATCGAGCAGCCCTGGCTCTTCGATCGCTTCATGATCGAGTTCCTGGACAAGCACGGCCTCTTCCCGGGGGATCCAAGGCCACTGGCGGGAGGCTTTTGAACAGGGGAAACCCGGGCGGCGGGGATCATTTCCACCGCGCCGGCGCGCCCGGCATTTGACCGGCGCGGCCCGCTGCCCTTATTCTGGCGGGCATGTTCCTGTTGCGACCCTATCTGAGACGCGCCCACGCCCGTGCCGAGAAGCGCTGGGCGCGGGAGGTGGAGCGATGCGTGACGGTGGACCATCTCCGCCAGGTGATGGACAAACGCGTGCCGCCCATCGTCCGGGAATACTACCGCGGCGGGGCCGACGACGAGATCACCCTCCGGGACAACGTCGAAGCCTTCCGGAGGGAACGGTTCAAGCCGAGGTCCGGTGTCCGGCTCGAATCGGTAGAGATGCGTACCGAGATCCTCGGTCACGAGATCGAACTGCCGGTGATCGCCGGACCCATCGGCAGCCCCAGGATGATCTGGCCCCGGGGCGAGGCCGTGGCCGCCGAGGCCGTGGGCGAAGCCGGTACCATCTGCACGCTCTCGACGCTCACCGGCACGGACCTGGAGGAGGTCCGGGCCGCCACCACCGGACCATGCTGGTTCCAGCTCTACCTCGTCGGGGGCGAGGAGGTGGCCGCGCGCGGCATCGCGAGAGCCAAGAGCGCCGGCTACTCCGCCATCATCCTCACCATCGATACCGCCGTCCCGGGAAACCGCGCGCACCACGAGTGGATGGGGGCTTCGCGCGCCATCAACGGTACCCCCGCCCAGAAGCTCCGCTTCGCGCCGCAGATGCTGCGGCACCTCTCCTGGCTCAAGAGCTACTACTCCGACGGCGGGATGATGCAGTTCCGCAACGTCATCCTGAAGGACGGCACCCCCATGCCGTACACCGACATCGGCACACAACTCCGTGCTTCCGCCGTCACTTGGGAACATATCCCGTGGGTCCGGGAGCACTGGGGCGATGCGCCCATCGTCATCAAGGGCGTCCAATGCGCCGAAGACGCCCGGCTCGCCGTCGAGCACGGTGCCGACGCCATCGTGGTCTCCAACCACGGCGGCCGGCAACTGGACCGCGTCTACCCCACCCTCTACATGCTGGAGGAGATCGTTCCGGCGCTGCGAGGCTCCGGCGTGAAAGTCCTGCTGGACGGCGGCATCCGCTCCGGCGCCGACGTCGTCATTGCCCTGGCCCATGGGGCTCATGCCGTGTTCGCCGGACGCGCATACGTCTACGGTCTCGGCGCGGGCGGCCTCGCGGGTGTCCGCAAGGCGTTCTCCATTATGAGAAGAGAGATCGAGGACACCATGCGGCTCCTCGGTTGCGCTTCCATCCACGAACTGCGGCGGGAAAGCCACCTCCTTCCCCATCCCTTCGAAGCCCGCCCTTGAAGGCGATGGAGATCGGACTCTCCCCGCCTTCCGCCTTGCCCAACCGCGCACGCCACTCCGGGTGAGCCAATACGCGAATCCGATCTCCTCTTTCGCGTATGCTCTGGCCAATTTCGTCAATTGGCTCGCAGATACCGTTCACGAATCGCCAAGAATCTATAAGCCGTCCGCGCTGCGGCGTTTGTGTCTGAAACAAAAATGTAATACAGTAACCTACGCTTCGTTATATGATTCGGCAACAATTTCTGTTAGATTCGCGATACCCTCCCGAAGGTATACGGTTGATCGACAGGGGAGTTGATTCTATGGGTAGACCAAAGGAATTCGACGAACACGAAGCGTTGATGAAGGCCATGCACCTGTTTTGGGTGCACGGCTACAAGGCCACCTCGATTCAGGATCTTGTAGACGGCATGGGCATAGGCCGTGGGAGCCTCTACGGGACGTTCGGCGGCAAACGCTCTCTTTTCATGAGAGCGTTGCGACACTACGACAGGGAGCGTGAGGAGCACTTGGCACAGCTTGCCGAAGAAATGGAGCCAGGCAAAGCCGTATTGGCCGCGTTCGAGGGGGTCGTAGAGTCCGTGCTGGCCAACGGTGGACGCGACGGATGCTTCATAGTCAACACCGCCCTTGAGCTGGCGGCGCACGACGCCGAGATTGCCTCCGTTGTCGCGAGTGCATTCGCGGATTCGGAGGGCTTTTTCCGCGTGATGATCGAGCGCGGGCAAGCCGCGAGCGCGATCCCGCACAACGTGGACGCTCCCACCACGGCACGGGCTCTGCTGACGTTGTTGCTGGGCTTGTTCGTGCTTTCGCGGAGCAGGCCCGAAACCGTATTGCTGCGATCCGTCGTCCAACAGGCGGACGCTTTGATCCACGGCGCCAACTGAACGGCCCCGTTCCGCCGAGGCGGAACGCCATCCTGGCTCCAGAACCCTTCCGGGCCGAACGGCCGGTCAACCTGTCACGACCTCGTGGTCGCGCTCGTCGCTTCCTCCATCAGATCCTCCGGCAAATCGTCGAATGACGAATAGTTGAGCGCATAGAGCCTCGCGTACAGGCCTTTTCGCGCCATCAACTCGTGATGCGTGCCTGTCTCCACGATGCGGCCTTCCTGGAGCACGATGATGCGGTCCACGTCGCGCACGGTGGCAAGCCGATGGGCGATGACGATGCCGGTGCGTCCTTCCAGGAGCGCGGTCAGACCGATCTGGATCTGCCGTTCGGTATAGGAATCGATGTTGGCGGTGGCTTCGTCGAGCACGAGCACCCGGGCGTCCGCCACAAGGGCGCGGGCAAAGCTCAGGAGCTGGCGCTGCCCCAACGACAGATTCCCACCTCCCTGGTCCAGCATGGTGTCGTAACCGTCCGGCCAGCGCATGATGAAGTCATGGGCGCCGACGATCCGGGCCGCCCGCTCGACGTCCCGGTCCGTGGCGCCCGTGGTGCGGAAGCGGATGTTCTCCCGGATGGTGCCGGTGAAGAGGAACGGATCCTGCAGCACCATGGCGATGTGCTTGCCGAGGGCCGCCGCCGCGTAATCCCGGACGTCGCGTCCGTCGAGCAGGATGGCCCCCTCCCAGACGTCGTAGAAACGGTGCAGCAGCGCCGTGGTGCTGGTCTTGCCCGAACCCGTGGGCCCCACCAGCGCCACGGTCTCCCCGGGCTCGATGGTAAAGTTGATGTCCTTGAGCACCGGCTGGCTCTTCTCGTAGCCGAAGGTGACGCCGCGGAACTCGATGCGGCCCTTCACGTTTTCCGGCGCGATGGCGTCGGGCCGGTCGTTGATGGCCAGCGGCACGTCCAGCACCTCGAAGATGCGCTGGCCCGAGGCCATGGCCCGCTGCATGACGCTGTACTGGATGGTGAGGGAGCGGATCGGGTCGAAGAACCGCTGCACGTAGAACAGGAAGGCGACCATCACGCCGATGTCCAGGGAGTCGCCCAGCACCTGCGCGCCGCCCACCACGATGACCACGCCCCATGCCGCGCCGGTGAGCGTGTCCACGATGGGCACCATGACCTGGGCGTACTGCGCCGAGCGCAGGTGCGCGTCCAGGTTCTCCGTGGCCTTCTCGTCGTAGAGCTCGAAGTTGACCGGCTCGCGCCGCATCCCCTGGACCGTGCGCACCGCGTGAATGCCCTCGGCCAGGGCGCCGTTGGCGATGGAGTTGGTCTCCCGGGCGCGACGGAAGGCAGCCCGTGCCCGCGGCAGCCAGATCAGCCTCACGAAGAGCAGCACCGGCACCACGGACAGCGTCAGCAGCCCGAGCTGGAAGTCGAGCCACAGCATGATGGCGACGATGCCGAAGAGCAGCACGAGATCGCCCAGGGCGGTGATGGAGTTCTCCAGGAACTCCTGGAGGGAGTAGACGTCGCCCTGAAGGCGCGACATCATGCGGCCCACCTCGGTCTTGTCCATGAAGGCCATGGCGACGTACTGGAGATGGACGAACATGGCGCGGCGCAGGTCGAAGATGACCTCCTCGCCGGTGCGGCTCACGATCCAGTCCTGGGCGAAACTGGCGCCGTAGTTGATCAGGATCGCGGCGAAAAAGACCAGCACCACCAGCCACAGGAGGGAAACGTCCCCACCCGCGGGAACGATGGCGTGGTCGATGGCGTGGCGGATGATCAGGGGAATCGCCAACTGCGCGCCGGTGAAGAGCAGCAGCGCGGCGATGGCGGCATAAAGACGCCGCCGGTAGGGGTGGACGTAGGCAAAGAAGCGCCGGATGACGTGCCGGTCGAAAGCGGCGCCGAACATCTCCTCGTCGCGGCTGATCTGCGAGCCCACCACGGCACGGGGCGGCCGGCCCCGCCCGGCCCACGCGTTGGTTGCCGGCGTCACGCGCCGGCTTCCTTTCGCACGCCGGCTTCGGCCGCGAGATCGACGATGTCCTGAAGGGGCCCGTCGAGCGTCTGGAGCGCGAACAGCGCCGCGTACCGGCCGCGCAGCGCCACCAACTCATCATGCGTGCCGCGCTCCACGATCTTTCCGTTCTCGATGAAGAGGATCTCGTCCGCGTGACGCAGCGCCCCGAGGCGGTGCGACACGATCAACGTCGCGCAATCGGCGGTGTGTTCCCCGAGCGCTTCCCGAATGCGCTGCTCGGTGCCGGCGTCGATGGCCGCCATGGAATCGTCGAGCACCAGCACCGCGGGACGCAGCATGGCGGTGCGCGCGATGGCCACCCGCTGCTTCTGGCCGCCGGAAAGCGACACGCCGCGCTCTCCCACCAACGTCTCGTACCGCTCCGGCAACTGATCGATGAACCCGTCGATCTGGGCGGTGCCGGCGGAGCCCTGGATGGCCGCGTCGTCCGCCCACGGATCGCCGTAGGCGATGTTGTTCTCCAGCGACGAGGTGAACAGGAACGGATCCTGCTGCACCACGCGCACGACGCGGCGCAGGGACTCGAGGGTGACGTCGCGGATGTCCTGCCCGTCCACGGTGATGCGCCCGCCGGTGACGTCGTAGTAGCGCGGCAGCAGGTGCGCGATGGTGGACTTGCCGCTGCCGGGCGGACCGACGATGCCCAGGGTCCCGCCCCGCTCCACCCGGAACGACACCCCCTCCAGGACCGGCGGCGAGCCTTCCCCGGGATAGGCGAAGGAGACGTCCTCGAACTCCAGGACGCCGCCGGTGACCTCCAGGGGCTTGGCGTCCTCCCGGTCCCGGATCGACACCTCCAGGTCCAGCACCGCGAACAGCCGCGAACCGCAGGTCGAAGCGCGCGCGAACGCGTTCACCACCATGCCGAGCTGGCGCACCGGCTGCTGGAGAATGGTCATGAAGGTGAGGAACTCGGTCAGCGTGCCCACGGTCATGTAGCCGCTGATCACGCGCGATCCGCCCACCCACAGCACCAGTCCCATGGCGGCGAAGTAGGCGAAGTTCATTACCGTGGTGGAGGAGACCCGCGTGCGGATGCGCCGTTCCGCCAATGCCAGCGCGTGGTCCGAGGCGACCTGGTACTTGTCCAGCTCGTAGGGCTCGGCGCCGAAGGCGCGCACCACCCGGATGCCGGTGAGGTTCTCGTCCATGATGCGGCCCAGCACCCCCATCCGCTCCTGCAGCGCGAACCACATCTCGCGCAAGCGCAGCCGAACGGTGGTGGAGCGCCAGGCGACGAACGGCACGAAGCTCAGGCTCAGGAACCCGAGGAACAGGTCCGTGGACAGCAACCGGTAGGCCCCCACGCTCACGAGGATCAGGAACAGCAAGACCCGCAGAACCCCCATGTTCATGAAGGAGCGCACCCCTTCCAGGTCGAGCATGCCGCGGGTGATCAGTTCACCGGTATGTACGCGGTCGTGAAAGGAGAAGTTCAGGTACTGGAGCTTGTCATAGAAGGCCATCCGGAGCCGGTAGGCGAGGTGGTGACCGAGGGTCTCGCCACAATAGTTGTGGGTGAGGGTGAAGAGGCCGCGCAGGGTCGAGATGCCCAGCAGCATCAACGCGGTGCCGTAGAGGTAATCGAGCGCCGCCTCGTCCGACACCGAACCGCTCTCCAGCAACCCGACGGCGCCGTCGACGGCGTCACCGAGGTACTGGGGGATCATGAGCTGGAACGTCGCCGCGATGACGGTCGCCACCGCCCCCAGGACGAGCCTGGACCGCTGCCGCGCCGCGAGCTTGAAGATGCGCCACAGGACCGCGAGGTCGTCGGTGGCGTCGCGGTCCTTGTCGATGTCCATGCCGGCGTACGCGCGGGCGTACACCTTCTGTTCGGGCGACGGATCCGCGCCGTTGCCGGAAGCCGCCCCGTTCGCCTTGGTGTCCATCGTGGCCATTCATGAAGTCGCGGCGCGCGCACTTTCCTCCCCCGAGACCCTCGACGCCGCCGGTGTCCGGTCAAACGTTGTTCAAGATAGTTCCTGCGCGTGCCGCGGTCAAACCGGGCGTTTCCGGAAAGCCCGATGGCCCGTCACGTGCAATTGTGCGCCAAGATGCGCGGGCGCTAAAGCAACCGGTCCAGCACCATCATCACCACCGCGAGCACGACCACGCCCACCACCACCGCCTGGAGCCGCCGCGGCTCCATCCGCTTGCACAGGCCGGCGCCGTAGTGGACCCCCCCTAACGACCCCACGGACATGAACGCGGCGGCGGCGAGGTCCACGTCCTGCGCGCCCTGCCCCCGGCCGATGAGGGCGTAGAGGGTGGACATGACCGCCATCAGCAGCACCGCCACGAAGATCGACGTGCCCACGTAACGCGCCGTCTCCCGGTAGAAGAGCAGAAGAGACGGGATGATCAGGATGCCTCCCCCAACGGAGGTCATGCCCATCACCGCCCCCACGAGGAAAAGGCACGGGAACTTCACCACCGCGCCCCGCCGGGACGAGAGGAAACGCGTATCCAGCCGGTTGTAGTCGAAGAGCAGCGCCACCAGCGCGAAGCTGATGGACGCCATCACCATGTAGCTGACGATCTCCTGGAGCATCTCGACCCCGCCCGGAGAGAGCGAGACCCGGCTCCATTTCACCGCCAGGGCGCCCACCAGGACGCCGGGCACGGCCGCCAGGAAGAACCGGATGCCCACGTCGAGGTTCAGGGTCCCTTGCCGGTAGTGCCGGATGCCGGCCCAGATCTTGGTGAGAACGCCGTAGAGTCCGGCCGTTCCCACCGCCGCGATGGGCTCCAGCTTGACGACCAGCAGCAGGAACGGAACCGTCAGCACCCCGCCGCCGATACCCGTAAGGCCGATGAGAAAGCCCAACACCACGCCGGAAAGGAGGAGCAGGATGACGTCGGAGAGGATGATCTCGGGCATGGTGGTTGCTGTCGCACGCCTCAGCGAAACCCACGGACCAATCGGCAGGGTTGATGTCGTCGGGAGCGGGATCGGGGGTGGGATTCCCTACGTTCTTAGCGCATGCACGTCGGTGGTGTCCAGGATAACCCGCCACGAACCACCATCCTCACAAGCCGCTCCCGTGAAGCCGTAGTCCGTCTTTTCATTGCGCACGACGACTTCCCGGTCTCACCGGAACCTCCGTTCGTCCCGGACCCTTCAACGGGGCTCAAGACGAACGGCCATTGGAAAGCTCCCTCCGTTCGTCCTGACCGCGGGGACGCGTCAGCCGACCGAAGTCGAAGGACGCTATCTCGCTGCCATCGGCTTACTCGGTCAGGCTCCTGGCCTGCCGTGCCGGCCGCATGTTGACAGGCCCCACCGGCAAGGGTACGAACTGCGCAGTACGCGGGCCTGCCCATGGATTACGGAGTATTCGATCACCTCGACCGCGGCGACGTGCCGCTGACGGACTACTACGAGGCGCGTCTCCGGCTCGTGGAGGCGTACGATCGGGAAGGGTTCTACGCCTACCACCTGGCGGAGCACCATTCGACGCCGCTGGGCATGGCGCCGTCGCCCAGCGTCTTCCTCGCCGCGGTGGCACAGCGCACCCGGCGGCTCCGCTTCGGCCCCATGGTCTACGCGCTGCCCCTGTATCATCCCATCCGGCTGGTCGAGGAGATCTGCATGCTCGACCAGATGAGCGGCGGGCGGCTCGACATCGGCTTCGGACGCGGCGCCTCGCCCATCGAGCTGGCGGCGTACGGCCAGGACCCGAAGCAGGCCCAGCGCATCTACGCGGAGGGCGTCGACCTCATCCTCCAGGGACTTACGGAAAAGACCCTCGACTTCGCCGGAGAGTTTTTCACCTTCAGGGACGTGCCCATGGAGTTGGAACCGCTGCAACGGCCCCACCCACCGCTGTGGTACGGCGTCCACTCCACGGAGAGCGCCGAGCGGGCCGCCCGCCGCCGCCTCAACATCGTGAGCCTGGACCCGGCGGAGCCGACCCGCACCTTCACCGACCAGTTCCGCGAGGTGTGGAACGAGGTCCACGGGAACGGCGCGCACCTGCCCAAGATCGGCTTGGGCCGCTTCATCGTGGTGGCCGACGACGACGAGACGGCCTTGCGCATCGCGCGGCGCGCCTACCCCGTCTGGCACCGGAGCTTCACCTACCTGTTCCGCCTCCGGGGCAGCTCCCCCACCCACCCGCGTCCGCCCGACTTCGACGGCGCCGTCGCTTCCGGGCAAGGCATCGCCGGCGGGCCCGACACGGTGAAGACCTTGCTCCGCGCGCAACTCCAGGGCGCCGGCGCCAACTACTTCATCGGCCAGTTCGCCTTCGGCGACATCTCCCTCGACGAAGCCCTCCGTTCCGTGGGCCTCTTCGCCGAGCACGTGGCGCCGGGGCTGGACTGACCGGGCCTGGACTGACCGGCCCCGGATTGACCGGCCCCGGATTGACCGGCCCATCCTGACCGAGCCATCCTGACCGGCCCATCCTGACCGGCCCAACACAACCCTCCATCACATTCCCGTCCCCTCTCTGTCATTGATAGTTACGGAATCCCGCTACACTCCAACGAGTCATTCCCGCGGAAGCGGGAATCCAGGTGGGGTGGGGCCGGGCAATGAGGCCGCCACACCCTCCACCCCTGGATTCCCGCTTCCGCGGGAATGACTCATTGGGGGGCCGGCACCCCATTTTCATCCCCCCTTGTGTCGGCCGAAAGCCGACATGGGTGATTCCCGCTTCCGCCGGAATGACGTATTGGGGGGCCGGAATGACGTATTGGGGGCCGGAATGACGTATTGGAGGCCGGAATGACGTATTGGAGGCCGGAATGACGGAGGAGGGGGCCGGAATGACGGAGGAGGAGGCCGGAATGACGGAGGAGGAGACGGGAATGACGGAGAGGAGACGGGAATGACGGAGAGGAAGCGGGACCTCTTTCAGAAGAGACTTTCAGAAGAGTATTTCCCAGCACTCCTCCAGCGAAGCCACCCCCACTAGTTCCGGCTGTTGGACGTGCGGCAACTGCCGGCGGTTCCCCTGGGGCAGAGTGCACCTGCGGAAACCGAGCTTGCCCGCTTCCGCCACACGCGCTTCCGCCCGCGTCACGGTGCGGATCTCCCCGGCAAGACCCAACTCTCCGACGAAGACGGTGTGGGGGTCCAGGGGCCGGTCCAGCGCGCTCGACGCCACTCCCACCGCGATGCCGAGGTCCACCGCCGGTTCCGACACGCTGACGCCGCCGGCGACGTTGATGAACACATCCTTGTCGTAGAAGTTCATCCCCTTGCGCTTCTCCAGGATGGCGAGGATCAGCGCCACCCGGTTGGTGTCGACGCCGATGCACGTGCGCCGCGGCAGCGTGAGGAACGAGCGCGTCACCAGCGCCTGGATCTCGACCAGGATCGGGCGGGTCCCCTCCATGCTGGGAACCACCACCGAGCCGGACCCGCCCAAGGGGCGCTCGGAGAGAAAGATCTGCGAGGGATTGGACACCTCGCGCAGCCCCGCCTCCTGCATCTCGAACACGCCGATCTCGTTGGTGGAGCCGAAGCGGTTCTTCACCGCGCGGAGGATGCGGAAGCTGTGGCCGCGCTCGCCCTCGAAGTAGAGCACCGTGTCCACCATGTGCTCCAGGACCCGCGGACCGGCGATGGCGCCATCCTTGGTCACGTGACCCACCAGGAAGGTGCCGATACCGCTCTTCTTGGCCAGGGAGATCAGCGTGCTGGAGCATTCCCGGACCTGGCCGATGCTTCCCGGCGCGGAAGGGATGGCGGAGGTGTGCACGGTCTGAATCGAGTCCACCACCAGCACGGTGGGCTTGACGGCCTTGACCTGTTCCAGGATGCGCTCCAACGAGGTCTCGCTCAGCACCAGCAGGTTGGAAGCGCCCAGGGCAATCCGCCGGGCGCGCATCTTGACCTGCTGCTCGGACTCCTCGCCCGACACGTAGAGGCAGGGAGGGCCGTCCTGGCTCAGGGCGGCCACCGCCTGGAGCAGCAGCGTCGACTTGCCGATGCCGGGGTCGCCGCCGATGAGCACCGCCGAGCCATCCACCAGTCCGCCGCCGAGCACCCGGTCGAACTCCTCCATTCCGGAGCGCAGGCGCCGGTCCGTGTCCGCCGTCACCGCGTCGATGGCCGAGGGCGCGTGCGCCGGCCCGGCCTCGCCGCCGCGCGCGCCGGGCTCCACCGTGACCGCTTCCTCCACCAGCGAGTTCCACTGCCCGCAGTCCGGACAGCGCCCGAGCCACTTGGGTGACTGGAACCCGCAGTTCTGACACTCGTAGATGACCCGCGCTCGCGCCATTGTTGCTCCTTCGCCTCTCTTGCCTTCCCGGCCGCGCCGTGTCGCTGCCCATTATACAGGATCAGCCGAGTTCAGCCCCTCCGTCGCTCCCCCATCCTTTCCGACCCAACCCTCCCGATCCAAGATGGACTGCCCGGCGCCAAGACTGTTAACATTTCCCTGAGACATGGCGTTCTACCTCCATATCGACATGGACTCCTTCTACGTGTCCGTGGAACGCGTCCTCGACCCCTCCCTGGAAGGCAAGCCGGTGATGGTGGGAGGCGCGGGCCGTGGGGTGGTGACCTCGGCTTCGTACGAGGCGCGCCAGTACGGGGTGCGCTCCGCCATGCCCGGGTTCCAGGCGCGCCGGCTCTGTCCCCACGGAATCTTCGTGCCAGGCCGGCGCGGGGTCTACAGCGAGTTCTCGCGGAAAGTGTTCGACCTGCTGCGCTCGTTCTCGCCGGACGTGCGCGCGTACTCCATCGACGAAGGGCTCGTCGATCTCACCGGCACGGAAAAGCTGATGGGCCATCCCGTGGGCACGGCGCACGAGATCATCGGCCGCATCAAGCATGAGCTGGGGCTGCCGTCGTCCGGCGGGCTCGCCACGCACCCGACCCTGGCCAAGATCGCCGCCACCGCCGTGAAGCCCCGCGGCCTGCTCTACGTGCCGCCCGGCTCCGAGGAGCGTTTTCTCGCACCGCTGGACGTGTCGGTCATTCCCGGGGTCGGCCCCAAGACGCACCGCGAGCTCGTGGCCCGCGGCGTCGCCACGGTGGCCCAGCTTCTCGCCCACCCCCGGCTGGGCAAACGCTACCTCAACCTGGAACGACAAGGCAGCGGCCCACACGCACACGAGCACTCCATCGGAAGCGAGACCACGCTGTCGCAGCCGCTGACGGAGCCCGGGGCCATGGAACAGGTGCTGGGCGGGCTCGTCGGCGAGGTGGCAGCACGCCTGCGCCGCCAGGACGGGCGTGCCCGGCGCATCACCATCAAGATCCGCTATTCCGATTTCAAGACCATCACCCGGTCGCGCACCCTGAAGGCGCCCACCTGCTTCGACGTGGACATCCTCAAGGTGGCGCGGGAACTGCTCGCGCACAACCTGTCACCGGACAGGCCCGTCCGCCTCCTCGGCATCAGCACCAGCGGCATCACCACCGAAGGCTGGCAGGACACGATCTTCGACTACCGGGAGCGCGCCTCCATGGACAAGCTCTACAAGGGGATCGACAAGCTGCAGGACAAGTACGGCAAGGGAACCGTGACCCTGGGGGCGGGGAAGCGCCGCTCGGACTAGAGTTTTGCGAGGTTCTCCGTCATTGATATGAAAAAATATGAAAATAAATCTTATTCAATGATTTCTGGTAGTTACGGAATCCCGCTACCCCCAACGAGTCATTCCCGCGGAAGCGGGAATCCAGGGGTGGGGAGGGGCCTATAGAATGACAATGACCGACACACCACCACAACACCCGTTCCTCGCCGCCTGCCGGCGCGATAAGACTCCCTACACCCCGGTATGGCTCATGCGTCAGGCCGGGCGTTACATGAAGGAGTACCGCGACGTAAGGGCCAAGGTCGGATTCCTGGAACTGTGCAAGACGCCCGACCTCGTCGCCGAGGTGACGGTGACGCCGGTGGAGCGTCTCGACGTGGACGCCGCCATCCTGTTTGCCGACATCCTCCTCCTGCTGGAGCCCATGGGCGTGGGGCTGGAGTACGCCACCGGCGGCCCGGTGATCGAGCGGCCGGTGAGGACGGGCGCGGATGTCGACACGCTGCGCGACCCGGTCCCGGCCGAGTCCCTGGCCTACGTCTACGCCGCCGTCCGCGGCACCCGCGCCGCGCTGGCCGGACGCGTACCGCTCATCGGCTTCTGCGGCGCCCCGTTCACGCTGGCCTCGTACCTGATCGAAGGCGGCGCCTCGCGCAACTACATCCACACCAAGCGCCTGTTCCAAACCGACCCCGGCGCCTGGAACGCGCTCATGGACCGGCTCGTGGACGCCACCGTCTCCTACGTCAACGCCCAGATCGACGCCGGCATCGAGGCGCTCCAGGTCTTCGATAGCTGGGTGGGCTCCCTGGCGCCCGGCGACTACCGCGAATACGTCCTGCCGCACATGCGCCGCCTCATGGCGGCGGTCACCCCCGGCGTCCCGGTCATCCACTTCGGCACCGCCACCAGCGGCCTGCTGGAACTCATGCGCGAGGCCGGCAGCGACGTGATGGGCGTCGACTGGCGCGTGGACCTGGACGAAGCCTGGAGCCGCGTGGGCCACGACGTCGCCATCCAGGGCAACCTCGACCCGGTGGCCCTGTTCGGTCCTCCCGCCGAGATCCGCCGTCGCGTCAAAGACATCCTCCAACGCGCCGAGGGCCGGCCCGGCCATATCTTCAACCTGGGGCACGGCATACTCCCGGAGACCCCGGTGGATCATGTGAGGGCCATGGTGGATGCTGTGCACGAGATCAGTCGGTAGGGATAATACTGTTCAATGAGTTCAGTGAGTTACAGAATCCCGCTACAGCCCCGAATCGTCATTCCCGCGAAGGCGGGAATCCAGGGGTGGAGGGGTGCGGCGTGCATCGCACCAGCCCCGCCCCGCCTGGATTCCCGCCTTCGCGGGAATGACGGATATGGGGGAGCGTCAGCCCGACCCAGCCAATGACCAAACACATCATCGTCATCGGCGGGGGCATCTCGGGGCTGGCCGCCGCCCACCGGCTGACGGAGCTGAGCCGCGCCGGACCCGTCGAACTGCGGGTCACTTTGCTGGAGGCTTCCGACCGCCTCGGCGGCGTCATCGCTACCGAGCGGACCGGCGACCTCCTTCTGGAACTCGGCCCCGACTCCTACATCACCGACAAGCCCGCCGCGTTGCGCCTCTGCGAGCGTCTGGGCCTCACCGACCGCCTCATCGCCCCGCAACACTCCACCGGCTTGAAGCTCTACACCGTCCACCGGGGCCGCCTGGAGCCGCTCCCCGAGGGGTTCCTCCTGATGGCCCCCACCCGTGCGGGCTCGGTGCTGCGCAGCCCGTTGTTTTCCTTGAGCGCCAAGCTGCGCATGGGCCTGGAGCCCCTGATCCCGCGCCGCTCCGCCAGCGGCGACGAGAGCCTCGCCTCGTTCGTGCGCCGCCGGCTGGGCCGGGAGGTGCTGGAGCGTGTCGCCCAACCCCTCATCGGCGGCATCTACGCCTCCGACCCCGAGCACCTCAGCCTCGCCGCCACCATGCCGCGCTTCCCGGAGATGGAGCGCCGCCACGGCAGCGTCATCCTCGGAAGCCGTCGGGCACAGAAACGCCGCGCCCAGTCGACCCGTGAGACCGGCGCCCGCTGGAGCCTGTTCGTGAGCATCGACGGCGGCATGGAAGTGCTGGTGAGGAGCATCGAGGAAGCCCTCGAACCCGACACGGTGCGGCTTGGCGAGTCGGTTCGAGAGCTGTCATGGAACCCGGACGCCCGCCGCTGGCGCGTCGCCACCGGGCGCAACGGGTTGGAGCCACGTTCCGGCGAGTTGGAGGCCGACGCTGTCATCTGCACCCTGCCGGCACATGCGGCCGCTAACACCCTGGCACGGCTGGATTCGGACTTGGGCAACGAGTTGAAGGCGATCCCCTTCTCGTCCACCGCCACCGTCAACCTCGCCTACCGCCGCAGCGACGTCGCCCATCCCCTGGACGGCTACGGCTTCGTGGTTCCCCACGTGGAAGGCCGGAAGATCATGGCCTGCACCTTCAGCAGCGTAAAGTACGCCGGCCGGGCTCCCGACGACGTCGCCCTGTTGCGCTGCTTCGTCGGCGGTGGCTTGCAGCCCCATCTGCTCGACGAGCCCGACGAGTCAATGGAAGCCCAGGTGCACGATGACCTGCGCGCCCTCCTCCGCATTTCCGGCGAACCGATCCTCCACCGCACCACCCGTTACCCCGACAGCATGCCGCAGTACAACGTCGGTCACCTGGAGCGCGTGGAGAGAATCACAAGCAAACTCAAATACCTTGCCACCCTCGCCCTGGCCGGCAAGAGTTATAGGGGCGTCGGCATCGCCGACTGCATCGCGAGCGGCGAAACGGCTGCCGAAACGGCGGTGAAGAGCCTCACGTCCTGGCGTGCGGACTGAAATCGCCCCTTTCAACTCGATCTCCAGCTCTCCTTGCCCCTTGGCGTACCCCCCTCAGTCTCCAGGAGATATGGCAGTGAAAATTTTGCCAAAATATCTATTGCCAAATTGTCCATTGTCATATATGCTGACCTCCTTACCTTCCCCCAACGGGAGACACATGAATGCGCAACATCACCGGCCAAGCAGTCATCGGCGACAATCTCTACGGACGCGAGTATGAATTGAACCGCCTGTGGGAAATGCTGGAACAGGGAGAACATATCTTGATGCTCGCCCCTAGACGGGTGGGGAAAACCAGTTTGATGCTGGAACTTCGTCGTGCGCCTCGTGAGAACTGGGACGTCTTCTATATCGATGTCGAAGCCTGCAAGGGAGCTGCGGATTGTATGGCCGTGATTCTGGCTGCGCTGGCAGCGGATCCTCGATATCGGAGCCGTTTTGATGCGATCCCGTTCTCGAACGCAATCAGGGACGTCGTGGGCCGGATCTCGGCCAGTACCGATGTCGGTCCACTCCACGTGGAGCTGGAAACGGCCATCGGGCGGGAATGGGACCGTGCCGCCATGCAACTTCAGGATCGCCTCACGACGCTGCCCGACACCGACGGCCATGTCCTGATCATCCTCGATGAACTACCGTTCCTTCTCGCGCGGATGCTGCGCACACCGGGACAGGAAAATGACGCCGAGTTGCTGCTGTCGCGCTTCAGGGCTTGGCGCCAAGCACCAGACTTGCGCGGGAGGGTCCACACGCTCGTCGGTGGTTCCATCGGGCTCGAAGGAGTCTTGAGGCGTGCCCGCCTTTCAGGCTCGGTCAACGACCTCACGCCATTTCGGCTGGACTCGTGGGACAGACACACTGCTCGCGCATTCGTGAAGGAACTGGGACCCGATCAAGACTTTGAACTCGACGACAGCGCGGTCACGCGAATCCTGGACCTGCTGGGCGATCCTGTTCCCTACCATGTACAACTCTTCTTTTCCGCGCTGCGCGATGCCTGCCGAGGCGACCCTGAAATGATCTCACTGCAAACGATCGAAGAGTGTTTTACCGAACGACTTGCCGGGCCGAGTGGGACCACCCATCTGGACCACTATGCCACGCGCCTTGAAATTGCGTTCAATGGTGGTGAGTTGGAAATGGCCCTCAGCATCCTGGGCCGGGTCTGCCAACGCGAAGACGGGATCGGCCTCGTAAAGCTCAATGACTTACTGCGACGAAGCAAGACAACATTTCAGTTGGTATTGCGCGATCTGGAGATCGACGGTTACGTCAGACGTGAACAAGACCGCTTGCAGTTCCGTTCGAACCTCTTGCGGCAGTGGTGGACGAGACACCACGGAACGGACCATGCGCCATGACACGTCAACGCCTGTACAATCCGGCCCAACTGACCCCGGAGGAGTTGAAGGCTTCGTTCGTCGCTCGCAAGGACACCCTCGCGGAGTTGCTTCGCCTGATCCGTGAACAACCGCCGGGCCACCCTTGCCAGCACATGATGCTTATCGGCCCGCGCGGGATGGGAAAAACTACTCTCGGACTAAGGTTGCTGCACGAAATCCTTGAGACTCCCGAACTCGCTGCCAACTGGCAGCCCGTCGCATTCCACGAGGAAAGCTATGGAATCGGCGACTTGGCGGATTTCTGGCTCGCTGCTCTGCGCCATTTGACCGGTGCCACCGATGATCCCCAGTGGGCAGACAGAGCCAACGCACTGCGGAATGACGAACAAGACACCGACCGGCAGACAGCATATGCGCTGGCCAACCTGATGGATTTCTGCCTGACAAGCGGGAAACGCCTGCTCCTGTTTGTCGAGAACCTCGACACCGTGCTCGAACAACTGGGCGACGAGCGCCAGATTCACGCGCTACGCGCGAGCCTGATCGAGCGTACGAATATTCTATTGATCGGGTCGGCCAATACGGTGTTCGAAGCCATTCGCAGCCATGAAGAACCGCTCTACGAGTTCTTCCGCCTTTTCATTCTCAAGGGACTGGACTCCGAAGAGACTCGGCGGATACTCGCGGCCCTTGCGGATGGCGAAGGCAAGCCCGAAGTCATGGAAGCCCTGGACCGCGAACATGGCAGGCTGGAAACCATACGCCGGCTCACCGGCGGCAACCCGCGGTTGGTCGTGCTTGCGTGCCGGATACTGATCGAGTCGCCTCTAGGTTCCGCCTTTGAAGACCTCGAACGCCTCATCGACGAACAGACGCCCTATTTCAAGGCCAGGATCGAAGAATTGCCGGTCCAGGCCCGCAGAGTATTCCACTGCCTCGCCGAGGGCTGGCAGCCAATGCAAGCCAGGGAGGTAGCTGACGCGGCGAAACTTGGCTCCTCCCACGCCAGCGCGCAGCTCAGGCAACTGATCGAGAAGGGTTACGTACGAGAGGTGCCCCTGCCGAACGCAAAGCGGACACTGTACGAGGTCGGTGACCGCTTCTACAACATCTACTACGTGCTGCGCTTCTCACGCACCGGCCGTGACCGCCTGGCACGGCTCGTCGCTTTCCTTCACGACCTCTTCGGTCCCGTTGGCATGCGGATGATGTATCCGGCGGCATTGGAAGGTTTGCGCCTTGGAGCCTCGCATGGTGGAGAACCCTCAAGTCTGTTGGGCATCTTAGCCGGATATGTGGCTGAGGACGAGGACTACACAAGACGCGACGGATGGCGGCGTGAAGCACTCACCCTGGCTGGAGCCGTGTGGGGTCCGAACGCACCGGTGATCGCTGAGGTCCACGAGTCGTTTGCAGCGTATGATCGTGCGGCTTCAGGGCGTCTGACTGAGTTGTTGAACCATAGCCTAGCACTGTCCGAAGCTGGACGTTCCGAGGAAGCAGAAGCACTGTGCCGCGCCGCAGTCGACGAAAGGCCGAATGATGCCGGAGCCTGGACGGCCCTTGGCCTCACACTGTTGGATGCAGGACGGCATCAGGCCGCAATTACAACCTTCGACCGGGTTGTGGGCGATTCCTTTGCCGACGACAAGTCGCATGTGTTGGCTGCTACGGCGTTGTTGGGCAAGGCGCTGGCTCTGTTTCGATTGAAGCGGTATGCAGAAGTTGTAGAAGTCGTGAAGTGGTTTGAAGAGAACATCCTTCCACATGACGCAATATCCTTGCTCCACTTCGCCGCATGCGCCTTCCACTTCAGCGGCAGCTCTTTCGCGAAACTGGACCAGTATGAAGAGGCCATGGCTTCGTGGGAACGAGTCGCGGAGTCCACACGAGCACATGATCCACCATGGCTGAGACATAGAGCCGCACAGTCACTCTGCGCCAAGGGTGCGGTCCTCTATCAATTAAACCGATCTGAGGAGGCCGTGGTCGATTGGAAACGAGTTGCCGCGTATATCCACTTGAACGATCCACTGGATTTGCGAGAGACCGCGGCCACGGCGCTATGTGTCGCGAGTGCCGCTCTCGACAAGGTCAACGACCTCGACGAACTTGTCCGTGTATGCGAGCGCGCCAGGGAGTATGTTCGCTTGGATGACCCTCCCCTTCTGCGGCACATGGTTGCCAATACCCTACTCGCCAGATACCTCCCTGCCGTACTGGAACTGCGACGGTATGAAGAATCGAATACCGTTTCGCGTTCGGCCTCTGACTATGTCCGTCCAGATGATCCACGGGATCTACGGGACCCCATCACGGCGGTTCTGGCGGCGGCGGCCAGCCTGCTGAATGCTGTGGGAAAATCCGCCGAGGCAGAAGAAGTCTGCAACAAAGCGACAACGATTGATCCAACACATCATGAATCATGGCGGGCTTTTGCAGAAGCCATCCTTGGTCAGTACGATTCGGCCCGTTTTGCAGAGGCCGAGGACTACGCCAGACGCGCGGTCCAATTGGCACCGGACAGTGCAATCGCTGTCTATACGCTCTGCGATGTTCTGGCTCATCGCGACAACTGGACGCCGGCGCTGGATGCGCTTGAGCACGCTCTCCGTATAGGTGGTGCTGAATTCCAGAGGAAGAAACGTCCGCATTTTACGGTGTCGTTGTGCCAAGCCGTCGCGGCCGGCCATGCGCCACGAGTGAAGCAGATCCTGAAACAATTCGGTCTGGTCGAATCGATGGAGCCCCTTTGGCACGCGGCACGGGCGGAATCGGGCGAACAGCTCGAACCCCTGCCCGCGGAGATCATGGAGGCCGTGACCGATATCCGGCGAGAGTTTGGCAGGAGCGCTGATGGCCCTCGCGTGGATGCGTAGGGCTGTCGGAATTCAGACCGTCTTAACCCCTCCTCCGGATCCCGGATCAAGTCCGGGATGACGCTTAGGGCGTCCGGGATGAC
>JAJEAI010000055.1 GCA_022824205.1 Candidatus Binatia bacterium | reverse complement strand
GATGCTACAGATCCTCAGCGTCACCCCTTTCGAAAAAGTGCCGTTGATTCAGTTACTTACCGATATGTCCGCGCTGCCAGAAAGCCCCGATGACCGTAACCAACTGTTTTTGCTATGAAATGTGTCGGACACTACTGGTTTGCCATATAACCTCCCTTTAACCTATCGGACCCTTTGCATGCTGACCAAACTAACCATACGAAACTTCAAGCGCTTCGGCGAAGTCAAGATCGAGCTCGGAAACCCGGTTGTCTTCATCGGCCCGAACAATTCCGGGAAGACATCGGCCATGCAGGCGCTCGCGCTCTGGGATATCGGGCTCAAGCGCTGGAACGAGAAGCGGTCGGGGAAGAGCACGCCGGAGAAGCGTCCAGGCGTCACCGTCAGTCGCCGCGACTTGGTCGCGATTCCGATTCCTGACGCAAATCTCCTGTGGCGCGATCTTCACGTGCGGGATGTTCAGAAGGTCGAGGGACGGCAACGTACCAGCAATGTCCGCATCGATATTGTCGTTGAGGGAATGAGCAACGACCAGTTCTGGGCCTGCGGTCTGGAGTTTGACTACGCGAACGACGAGTCCTTCTACTGCCGGCCGCTCCGGCAATCTGATGGCGAGATTCCGGCGCGAATGCCGGTGCCGGACGAGGCCGGGAGTGTACGGATCGCGTTTCTTCCGCCGATGTCCGGGCTTGCGGCCACGGAAACGCGGCTCGACTACGGAGCCGTTGACGTCCGGATCGGCGAAGGGCGCACCGCTGAGGTTTTACGAAACCTTTGCTTCCAGGTCCATGTCGAACAGACGGAACACTGGGAACGGCTGGTGAAGCAAATCGAGAGCCTGTTCGGGGCAGTGGTCGACCCGCCGCGTTACGTGGCCGAACGCGGTGAGATCGTGATGAGCTATCGCGAGCACGGGACGAGGCTCGACCTGTCTTCCGCCGGACGGGGGCTGCAACAAACGTTGCTCCTTCTGGCGTACATGTACGCGAATCCCGGATCGGTCTTGTTGTTGGACGAACCGGACGCGCATCTGGAGATTCTTCGCCAGCGCCAGACCTACCGACTGCTGACCGACGTGGCGCGAGAGAGTGGTAGTCAGATCATCGCCGCCAGTCATTCCGAGGTGCTGCTCAACGAGGCCGCCGACCGGGATCTGGTGGTGGCGTTCGTGGGTCGGCCACACCGGATCGACGACCGTGGAAGTCAAGTGTTGAAGGCGCTCAGGGAGATTGGTTTCGAGCAATATTACCAAGCAGAGCAGACCGGATGGGTGCTTTACCTGGAAGGCTCGACTGACCTCTCGATCCTGTACGCGTTTGCGAGGCGACTGGAACACAAACGGGCTTTACATGCACTTGAGCGGCCTTTCGTGAAATATGTCGAGAACAATGTCAGCGCCGTCAGGAACCACTACCACGGCTTGCGGGAAGCGGTCCCCACCCTTCGGGGGGTCGTGCTGTTCGATCGGCTTGACTCGGAGCCTCGGGACATGGCGCCGGTGGAGTGTCTCATGTGGAGGCGTCGTGAGATAGAGAACTACTTGTGCTCCAGAGCCACTTTGAAAGCATACGCCACGGCCTCGGCGACCGAAGCCGTGGCTGGACCGCTGTTTACGCGCGCCGAAGCTGACAAGCGCGTAAACGTTATGCGACAGGCCATTGATCAGGTGGAGACTGCGCTTAGGACCCTGGGCAAGGGTTCTCCCTGGGATGCGGACATCAAGGCGAGCGATGATTTCCTGGACCCCGTCTTCAAAGCTTATTTCGAGAAGCTTGGGCTGCCGAACCTCATGGCCAAGAAGAATTGCCATGAGTTGGTGGAGTACGTTCCCGATCACGAGATAGACCCGGAGATTCGCGAGAAGCTGGACGCAATCGTTCGGATTTCGGAAAGCGCGATGCCGGCAGGGGACCCTTCGTGAAGGTCTCCGCATTCCGTGTGGCCAATTTCAAGGCGTTCGCTGCCGTGCAGCGGGTGCCGTTGCGACCCATCACGCTCATTTACGGCGCCAATAGTGCCGGGAAGTCGAGCGCTCTTCATGCACTGGCGCTGGCCCACCATGCTACCGAGACCGGGGACCTGGACACCCAGCGGACACAGATCGGGGGCGAGTCCATCGACCTCGGCGGGTTCCGGCAGTACGTACATCGGCACCAACGGGAGCAACAGGTCCAACTCGGTTTTGAGATTGACCCGGGACAACTTTCCGGGCGTGTGGCCGCGATCTTGCGCTTGGCACGCAAGATCGTCGTGGAGTTGTCGGTCGGCGAAGGGACCGCCAGTGATCAGCAGAGTCTGTTCGGCGACTATGTGCGCCAGTTCGATGGCAAGGGAGTGCGGCTTGAGCGCTTCGGCCTTGAAGTGGACGGCGTACCTCTGCTCTCCATGAGCGCACGGACGGGAGGGCTGTTGCGCCTCGATAGTCTCGACCATGCACATCCGGTGTTCCGCGAGCTGTTTCGTGGGCTCTTGATGATGGGTACGACCACCGAGGAATTCCACGAGGACGATTTCACTGCCCTCGGTGACGCGCTCGACACGTTGATTCCTTCCATCACGGCCAAACGGCGCGGCCTGTTCCCTCGGGTCGAGGACGAAGCCGAGGCCAGTGAGGCAGAGGGAGACGGTTGGGAAGCGTTCGTTCCGGTGAGCCGCGGCCGCCGCCGTGAGGACTTGGCCCGTGCGGCGCGGCTGTTCCTCCCCAAGGCGTTGCGTGACTTGGTGGAAGGTCTCGGTGCGACGATCGAGGATGACATCCGGCGACTTCGCTACCTCGGTCCGCTTAGATCCTATCCACCCCGTCACTTAGCCTTTGCGCAACATCACGATCCCAACTGGTTCGCGGGCGGCGGCTACGCTTGGGACGTGGTGCGCACCCGCGAGGAGGTCCGACAGCGAGTGAACGCTTGGCTCGGTGACGCCGACCGCCTCAAGACACCCTATGAACTCGAAGTGCGTGACCTGCTGCCCGCAACTGTCGTGTCCAGGGAGCTTCCAACTAAACTTGGCAATGCACTGCTTGATTTCGCGTCAACGCTGGCTACGGACGGCGCCGATGAACTGGCGCGGCTCGGTTCCCGCTACGAGAACGACGTGATCGCGGATATTGCCGAAATCGTGTCAGCAGTCGTCGACGAAGATACGTTGTCCGAGCAGTGGGGTCGTCACCGAGCCGATCAAGGCGGCGTACAAGAATGACCGCCGTGTAGAGCGGGTTGACCGGCTGAACATGGCGGCTTGGTGGAGCCGTCGTAGTCCCTCGGTCCGTTTGTCGCGGACCCTGCACGATTACCAGGAGCACTTGGGGCCGATTCTGCGTTGCGCGAACTCGTTGCAATTCATCGACCCTCACGTGAATCCGACCATGCGTCGATACAGCCAGTTCGTGGATCTTCTGTCCATGGCCGGCGGGCGTAGTCCGAGACCAACGGTCGAAGTGCACCGGGTGTGCTACGAGGGATCGGGGTCAGGGCGCAGCCTGCCCGACATTGAAAGCCTCGAACAGGACTTTCGCACGGCGCTTGCTGCTGGTCTGCGGAAGGTTGGATTGCGGGTCGAAGTGTTCGTCTGGGACGACTTCCACGACCGCTATCTCATCAGCAATCTGATCGGCGTTTCGCTGCCGAACGGCTTCGACACCACGACGAACGCTGAGGCAAAGACGACATGGAGCCGTTTGGGTAGGAGAGAGCGCGACGACATTCAGCGAGAGTTCGACCCGGCCAGTGAGCGTCACCGTCTGCACGGACGGTTCAGCATCCCGTAGACGGATCCCCCCAACCCCTGGATTCCCGCTTTCGCGGGAATGACGATTCGATGAGTGTCTGCCTCATGAGTCTTGTCGCGACTGTTTCGCGGGACTGGCGAAGCGGGCTTGGCCGGCCATGCCTCAGAACGTCTTCACCTGCTCCGGCCGCCACCGGCTCAACCTGTCTTCCAGCTTCTTGACCGCCATGGTCATCACCAGGGAGATGCCCATGAACAGGATGAGGCCGGCGAAGACCACGTCCACGATGTAGTTGCCGGCGGCCTCGGCCATGAGGAAGCCGATCCCCTGATCGGAGCCGAAGAACTCTCCCACCACCACGCCCAGGATGGCGCGGCCGATGGCCAGCCGCAGGCCGGCAATGATGTAGGGCAGGGAGTTGGGCAGCACCACGATTTTCATGAGCTGCCACTCGTTGGCGCCGAAGGAGCGGACCACGTTGATGAGAACGCGGTCCACGTTCTTGACGCCCTCGTACGTGTTGATGAGGAGCGGGAACAGTGCGCCGATGAAGACGATGATCACCGTGGACCAGATGCCGAAACCGAACCAGAGGACCACCAGTGGCAGGAACACCAGTCTTGGCGTGGCGTTGAAGGCGGAGACGAAGGGGTCGAACATGGCGTTGAGCGTGTTGAAACGCCCCATGACCAGCCCCAGGGGCAGCGCGACGATGATGGAGAGCCCGAGACCGACCACGAACTCGGTGGCGCTGACGTAGAAGTGGAACGCCACCTGGCCCGAGGTGGTCATTTCGATGAGCTTGAGTCCGATGTGGTACGGGGTAGTGAAGAACAGCGCCAGTCCCTTGGGCAGGGTCACCACCGAGGGCAGGATTTCCCAGACCAGCAGGAACAGCACGATGAAACCCCATCCCAGGATGGGTTCCTCTCTCTCGCTGTATTGCGACAGGAAGCGGTTCATCGGGTCTCCTGGGTGCGCCAGGGCGCGATGGCGAGTTCCGCCTTGCGCAGGCCTTGGGTGAAGATCACGGCAATGATCATCAGCACGAGGATGCACACGAACATGTGCGAGAGCTGGTACATGTCCCCGTACCAGATCAGCGCGTGGCCGATGCCCTCGGAGGCGGCGTAGAACTCGCCCACGATGATGCCGACGATGCCCCGGCCGATGGCGATGCGCGCCCCCGCCACGATGTAAGGGAGGGTGCTCGGCAGGATCACCTTGAAGTAGAGGTCGCGTTCCTTGCCGCCCAGGGACCGGACCACGTTGATGAGCAGGGTATCCACGGAGCGGACGCCGGCGAAGGCGTTGAAGATGAACGGGAACACCGCCAGGAGGAAGATCAGGATGGCCTTGCCCTTGACGCCGACGCCGAACATCACGATGAGCAGCGGCGCCAGCGCCACCAGCGGGCTCGCGTACATGGCGGTGAGGAACGGGTCCAGCGCGAACGCCACCCGGCGGCGCCAGCCCATCACCACCCCCAGCGGGATGCCGATCAGCACCGCGGCGGCGAAGCCGTACACGAACGGCGTGCCGCTGACGTAGAGGTCCTTCCACAGCTCGCCGCTCAGGATCAGGTCGCCCGTGGCTGCCCACATCAGCGACGGCTTGGTGATGAAGAACGGGTTGAGGACGAAGACGTAGGTGAGCAGGAACTCCCAGATGAGGAAGAAGCCCGCCACCGCTCCCGCCCCCAGCAGGAAGCGCACGGTGCCTTCCGACAATCCCTTGAATCTCATGTTACTCCCTCGGGTTCAGCTCGTCCTTGAGGGTGTTCCAGATGTCGAGCTTGATGTCGTTGAACTCGGGCGTGAGGCGCATCTCGTAGTCCCGCGGCCGCGGCAGGTTGATCTTGATGATGCGCTTGGTCCGGCCCGGCCGCGCGGTCATTACGATGACACGGTCCGACAGGTAGGCCGCCTCCTCGATGCTGTGCGTGACGAATAGCACGGTCTTCTTGTGCTTGTCCCAGATCTGCAGCAGCTCCGCCTGCATCAGGTCCCGTGTCTGGGCGTCCAGCGCGGCGAAGGGCTCGTCCATGAGCAGCACCTCGGGGTCCGTGGCCAGCGCCCGGGCGAGTCCCACGCGCTGCTTCATGCCGCCGGACAGCTCGTGCGGGTAGTGCCCTTCGAACCCCGTGAGCCCCACCAGGTTGATGAGCTCCTGGGCGCGCGGCCGGCGCGAGCCCACCGACTCCCCCTTGAGTTCCGGCCCCAGCTCCACGTTGGCCATGACCGTGCGCCACGGCAGCAGCCCGAACTCCTGGAAGACCATGGCGCGCTCGATCCCCGGCCCGGTAATCTTCTTGCCGCCGATCTCGAGCTCGCCCACGTTCGGCCTGAGCAATCCCAGGAGCACGTTCAGAAACGTGCTCTTGCCGCACCCCGACGGCCCCACGATGGAGACGAACTCGCCGCTGTTCAACTCGATCCGGAAATCCTTGAGCGCCGTGACCGGATCCCGGTTCTTGGGCGTGAACGTCAACGTGATGTCGGTGGATCGGATGTAGGGTTCCATTGGCCCGAAATTACTACAACGACGAGAAGGTGACAAGGAGCGCGACGGCAGGGAGGGCGTAACGACCGGGTATTGGTTTGGCTCCGTGTCGCTTCGGTTTGACTTCCGGCAGACGAGTCATTCACAGTCGTGGCGAAGCAATCGGCGTGTCCCGCGTGCATGACCGGGTGAGGTGCGAGATGCGTGAAGCACGATCGAGGAGGAAAGAACGGGCGATGTCGGAATTCGTCGACTTGGCCGCGGGGTTGTTCTACCGGCTTGCCGCCAGCGGAGCGCTGCCCGCGACGTGGTTCCGCGACGTGGATCCCGCGGGCGTGGCCCGAGCCAGGCGCACGGGACGGCTCTCGCTGGAGATCGTGAGTCATTGCTGGCGGTACGGGCACTTCCTCACCTATCAGCTCAGCTCCCTCGTCAACCATCGAACGGACAAGCTCGACGTCACCATGACCGTGTACCATGCGCCGGGGGACGAATCGGTGTTGCGAGTGCTGGGCTTTTTCGAGGGCATCGATGTGCCCGGTGTCTCATGGAACTGGCGGGTGCTGACCGAGGAGCGGTTGTTTCGCCGCAGCATCGGTCGCAACCTGGCGGCCCGGGCCACCGAAGCCGACTGGATCTGGTTCACGGACGCGGACATCGTGTTCCATGAAGGGTGCCTTGACACCTTGGCGGACGTGTTGCAGGGGCGGGATGATGTCCTCGTGCACCCAAGGTCGCCACTGGGCACCGCATTGCTGCCGGAGGACCACGAGTTGCTGAAACAGGGGCGCGGCGCCCCGGCAATTCTCGACATTCCGGTGGCGGAGTTCCGCCCCTACGGCGGGAACCACGACCGCGCCAAGGGACCCTACCAGATCACGCACGGCGACGCCGCTCGGGCCGTAGGTTACTGTGAGTCCATCGGCCTCTACCAGAGACCGGCGCCGCGCTGGCGCAAGGCCTACGAGGACCGTGCGTTCCGTTGGCTCCTGGGCACGGAAGGCACGGCCCTCGACATCCCGGGCGTCTGTCAGATTCGGCATGCGGCCAAGGGACGCTACCGAGAGGATTCGGCGTCGGGCCGGCTCCGCTCCTTCATGCGGGCAAGCCGCGACCGGTGGTCCTGATAACCGTGATCATTGATGGTACGATGCCAAGGCACTTGGTCGACATCGTCAACGACTACTGTCGCGACAGGCTCGGAGCCTTGCCGGACCTCGCCAACCCGAAAGGCTACAACGACAAGGTGAACTGGTTGAAGATCCATGACCAGATGACCGAACAGGTCATCTGCTGCGACAAGCTGCTTGTTCGCGCCTACGTCGCCGAGCGTGTTGACCGTAGTTGCCTTCTCGACGTCTACCAGATGGCGCGCAGCGTTGACCGGATCGCCTTTGAGGCGCTGCCCGAACGTTACGTGTTGAAAACCAACCACGACAGCGGCAGCGTGTACACCGTCACCGACAAGAGCGATCTGAGACGCGCACGGAGAAAGATCCGCAGAAGGATCAAACGGACCTACGGAGCGGCCAAGGGCGAATGGGCGTATGCCCATGTTTCCCCCTTTGTGTTTGCCGAAGAGCTGATGCACGGGCCGACCACCGACTACAAGTTCCACTGCTGTGCCGGAGAAATCCGCTGGGTCCAGATCATCGCGGACCGCGCGTTGGGCAAACCACGGGAAACGATGGTCGACGAAAGCTATGCGCCTCTCCGGCTTCACTTCAATTGCGAGAACATCCACGAGCCCGAGCCGCCGGCTCGGCCGGCCACGTGGGACAGGATGAAGGACATCTCCCGCACTCTCAGCCGACCATTCCGATATGTCCGCGTCGACCTCTACGAATACCAGGCTCGTCCCGTCTTCGGGGAACTGACCTTCTGGCCGTTGGGGGGCTGTTGCAGGACCAAGGATGAGCCCTCTTTCGGCCGACTGCTGGACTTCGACACCACGTTCAAACGCCCCATGATCCACGACGTCGTCGAGGGACCGGAAGGCGGCCCCCTGAAGACGCTGGCCGACGTCGTGAAGCGAGGTCTGCCTCGCTTTACCGGGACCGCATCTTGAGCAAGGATTCCCGTGCGCATGTAGCCCTTGTTCTCCCCAACCTCAGGGGAGGGGGTGCGGAGAGGTCCCTGCTGGAAGTTGCCCGGGGACTGATTGAACGCGGTCATCGCGTTGATCTCGTACTGTTCCGATCGCGCATTCACTATCCCGCGGAGGTTCCCGGAGGCGCCCGCCTGTTCATCGTGGACAACAAGCCGGACAAGCGCACGAAGGATTGCGCAAGTCACATGCTTGCCGACTCGATTCAGCTTTCCGTTTCGCCGAAGTGGCGCGATTGGATCAGCGTCATGGGCGCGCTCAAATGGGATCCGCTTTGTCTGCCGGACCCACGCCTGGTCAAACAAACCCGCGCCGTCGCTGCATACATGCGCCGCGAACGACCCGATTGCGTCGTCCCGAGTCTGCCGCGCGCCAAGATCGCCACCTTGTTGGCATGTGCCCTGTTGGCCGCGCCTCCGCCCATCGTGCCCACCATACGAAACGTGATCCAGGCCCGCCGTCGAGGCCACCGGCGCAGGTACCGGCGGCTGTTCGGACGGGCCTCCCACTTTGTTTGCGTATCTCGGGGTGTGGCGGACAGTCTGGTGGAACGCCTCGGCATTCCGGGGACAAAGGTGTCCACCATATACAACCCCATCGTTACCGAGGCTTTCGGATCCCGGACCGAGCAGCCGGCGCATCACCCGTGGATGAACGACGGGGGCGCACCGGTCATCCTCTCCGCCGGACGCCTCGCGGGGCAGAAGGACTATCCCACTCTCATCAGGGCGTTCGCACGTGTCGCGGAAAGCCGGCGGTGTCGCCTGATCATCCTCGGCGAAGGAGGACGGCGGAAGGCGCTGGAACGATTGGTCGAGGATCTCGGGCTGACCGACCGCGTTTCCCTTCCGGGGTGGGTGGCGAATCCCTTCGCCTTCATGTCACGTGCCGCTCTCTTCGTGCTTTCTTCACGGCACGAAGGTTTGCCGGGGGTCCTCGTCCAGGCGCTGGCATGCGGCTGTCCTTGCGTCAGCACCGACTGCCCCGCCGGTCCCGCGGAAATACTTGAGGGCGGGCGTCTCGGACCGCTCGTTCCGGTTGGAGACCCCGTCCGGTTGGCCGAGGCCATGACCGCGGTCCTCGACCGACCGACGGACAGCCAAACGCTGCGCGCGGGCGCGGTGCGTTTCTCCGCCGAGAGCGCGGTATCCGCCTACGAGCGTCTGATCATGTCCATCGTTCCGAATGATCGGAGCTTCCCTACACCCCCAGATACCGATGCCGCACCTCCTCGGCCGCGGCCAGGGCAGCGGAGTCGCCCGTCCAGGTGATGCGCCCCTTCTCCATGATGTAGTGGCGGTCGGCGAGCTGCATGAGGGCGCCGTGGTTGCTGTCGATGAGGAGGATGGCCTGCCCGACGGCCTTGAGCCGTTCCAGGCAACGCCAGATCTCGGCGCATACGAGCGGCGCCAAGCCCTCGGTAGCCTCGTCCAGCAGGATCAGGCGCGCGTTGGTCATGAGCGCGCGGCCGATGGCGAGCATTTGCTGCTCGCCGCCCGACAAGGCCCGTCCGTACAGGTTCTTGCGCGCCTCCAGCGCCGGGAACATCTCGTAGATGCGCGCCACGGTCCACGGGGCCGCGCCCGGGCCCTGGGAAGCGGCCCCGTAGCCCGCGGCCACCTCCAGGTTCTCCCGCACCGTCAGGTTGGGGAACACCTGCCGCCCCTCGGGCACGAGGCCGATGCCGGCCCGGGCCACGAGGTGGCTCGGCTTGCCCTGGATCTCGACGCCCTGGAAACGGATCTTCCCGGCCCGTGGCCGCACGAGCCCCATGATGGAGCGCACGGTGGTGGTCTTGCCCATGCCGTTGCGGCCCATGAGGGTCACCATCTCGCCGGCGTCGACCCGCAGGCTCACGTCGAACAGGACCTGGCTCGCGCCATAGAACGTCCGGATGCGTTCGAGTTCCAACATTGGATGTCGTCTCCCTTGAATTTCGCCTGTCAGGCGGTGTCAAAACCCTCCAAGCGGAGACGTTACGAATACGTCATTCCCGCGGAAGCGGGAATCCAGGCGGGGTGGGGCCGGGCAATGAGGCCGCCACACCGCCCACCCCTGGATTCCCGCTTCCGCGGGAATGACGGTTTGGGGGCGTGGTGCCATTTCGTGTCCGAGCAGAGTCTTGACACATCCCGCCGCTACACTTCTTCCCCCAGGTACGCTTCCCGCACCACCGGGTCGGCGCGAATGGCGTCCGGCGGACCGGTGGCCACCTCACGGCCGGTCACCAGCACGGTGACGCGGTCCGCCAGGGCGAAGACGGCGTCCATGTCGTGCTCCACCAGCAGGATGGCCACCTGTCCCTTGAGTCCGCCCAGCAGCTCCACCATGCGTCTGGCTTCGTCCGGACCCATGCCTGCCATGGGTTCGTCCAGCAGGAGCAGCGTGGGGGTGGTGGCCAGTGCCATGGCGATTTCGAGTTGCCGCTGCTCGCCGTGGGCGAGGTTGCGCGCGATGACGCCGGCGCGTGGGGCGAGGCCCACCTGCTCCAGGATGTGGCGGGCAGGACCTCGCAACGAGCGGTCCGAGCGCGCGGGCCGCCAGAAGCGGAAGGAGTGGCCGTCGTGGGCCTGCACCGCCATGGCCACGTTGTCCTCGGCGGTGAAACCGCCGAACACCGAGGTGATCTGGAACGACCGCGCCAGCCCCAGCCGGGCGCGTCCGTGCATGGGCCTGCGGGTGATGTCCCGTCCGGCGAGGTGGATGGTGCCTTCGTCCGGCGCCACCTCGCCGGAAAGCTGCTTGATGGCCGTGGTCTTGCCCGCCCCGTTGGGGCCGATGAGCGCGTGGATCTCGCCTTGGATCACGTCCAGGGACAGGGAATCGGTGGCCTTGAGGGCGCCGTAGGTCTTGGTGAGCCCGCGGGCGGCGAGCAGCGCTTCAGCCATGAACGTCCTCCCCGCGTTCGAACCAGCCCCAGATGCCGCGGCGGGCGAACAGTACCACCAGGACCAGCACCGGCCCCAGGATGATCATCCAGTGTTCCATGTACGCCGACAGGATCTCCTCCAGGAGCAGCAGCACCGCGGCGCCGATGATCGGACCGGCCAGCGTGCCCATGCCGCCCAGGATCACCATCACCATGATTTCCCCCGAGACGGTCCAGTGCATCAGCGCCGGATCCACGAAGCCCATGTAATTGGCCATGAGCGCCCCTGCAAGGCCCGCCGCCGCGCCGGCGAGGACGAAAGCCGTGAGCTTGTAGCGGTAGACCGGGAACCCGAGGGCGAGCATCCGCTCCTCGTTCTCCTTGCAGCCTTGCAGCACCATGCCGAAGCGGGAGCGAACCAGCCGCCGCCCCAGCAACAGAAAGACCGCCACGATGAGCAGGCACAGATAGTAGAACGCGGCCTCGTTTTCCAGGTCGAGGCCCGGCAGCCGGTTCCGCCGGGGGATGCTCAGTCCGTCGTCGCCACCGTACACCTCCAACGACACGAAGAAGTAATAGAGCATCTGCGCGAACGCCAGCGTGATCATGATGAAGTACATGCCCCTGGTGCGCAGGCTGACGGCGCCTATGAGCAGGGCGAGCAGCGCGGCCCCTGCCACCGCCAGCGGCCACGCCGCCAGGGCGTTGTCGAACCAGGGAAGGGCAAACGGCCATGCCGGCGCGTCGCCGCCGGCCCCATGGAAGGACAGGACGGCCACTACGTAGGCGCCGGCACCGAAGTAGGCCGAGTGGCCGAAGCTGACCATGCCGCCGAAGCCCAGGATGAGGTCCAGGCTCACCGCGGCCAGGGCGAAGATCAGGACGCGGGTGAAGAGCCCGATGAGAAAGGACTCGTCCAGCGCCTCGGCCACGGGCGGCAGCACGGCCAACGCGGCCACGAGGCCCGTGGCGAGCGCGGCCTTCGTCCAGCGCGTGACAGCGCCGTTGCTGCCTTCGGCCACCGGGCGGGAGCGCGTTGCGGTTTCGGACGGATCGTGCATGAGTGATGCCGGCGTGGTCGGAAAGGAAGTTCGGGGCAACGTCGTGGGAGGATTCGTTCGCGGCACGCTACCGGTATCTGCCATGCACCGGCAGCAGGCCTTGGGGCCGCCACACCAGGATCGCGGCCATGAAGATGTAGATGGACATGGAGGCAAGGGAGGCGCCGACGCCGTTGGCGGTGGCGGGGTCGAAGAAGAGTCCCAGGGAGGCCGGCAGGAAGGCCCGGCCCATGATGTCGATGAACCCCACCAGAATGGACCCGACGAGCGCTCCGCGGACGGAGCCGATGCCGCCGATCACGATGACGACGAAGGTCAGGATGAGGATGTTCTCGCCCATGCCGACCTCCACGGCCCACACCGGCCCCGCCATGGCTCCGGCGAGCCCGGCCAGGAGCGCGCCCAGCCCGAACACCAGCGTGTACAGGAGGGGAACGTTCACCCCCAGCGCGCCGATGATCTCCTGGTTGCTGGCGCTCGCGCGGATCATCATGCCCATGCGCGTGCGCACGATGAGCCAGTAGAGGGAGAACGCCACCAACCCTCCCACCACGATGATGGCCAGCCGGTACAGCGGGTAGTCCACGCCGGGGATGATCTGCACCGAGCCGGAGAGCGCCGCCGGAACGTCGAGAAACAGCGCGCGCGGGCCCCAGATGATCTTGGTCAACTCGTTGAAGAAGAGGATCAGCCCGAAGGTGGCGAGCACCTGATCCAGGTGATCGCGGCTGTAGAGGGTCCGCAGCGCCACCCTCTCCACCGCCATGCCCACCGCCGCCGAGGCGCACAAGGTGACCGCCAGGGCCAGCAGGAAGGAACCGGTGAGCTGGAACACGGTGGCGCACACGTAGGCGCCCACCATGTACAGCGAGCCGTGGGCCAGGTTGATCATCCCCATGATGCCGAACACCAGGGTCAGGCCGGCGGCCATGAGGAAGAGCATGACCCCGAACTGAAGGCCGTTCAGGATCTGCTCGAGGACCAGAAGGAGGGACATGGGTCGCGAGTCCGGCTTTGCCCCTCCCCCTCCTGGATTCCGGCCCCGGACTTGATCCGGGGCCGGAATGACGGGTCCGGGGTCCGGTACAAAGACTGCCGGTGTCCCGGCTCGACAGGTCGGAGCCGGGACACCGGTCAATGGTGGGCCGCTACATCTTGCACTGGCCGGCATAGGCGTCCGCGTGGTCCGAGAACGCCTTGCCGACGGTCTTGTTGGTCAGCACCTTGCCTTCGCGCACCACCTCGCGGACGTGGATGTCCTGCACCGGGTGGTGGTTGGCTCCGAACCGGAAGTTTCCGCGCACCGAGTCGAAATCGGCCTTGCGCAGGGCCGCGCGGAAGGCGCCCTTGTCGTCGACCTTGCCGCCGGTGCTCTTGAGCGCCGCGCCGATCAGGCGCGCCGCGTCATAGCCCTGGCTGGCGTACAGCGACGGGAGCCGGTCGTAGGCCTTGCGGAAGCCGGCAACGAAGGCCTTGTTGGCGGCATTGTCGATGTCCTTGTTCCACTGGGACGAGTTGATCACCCCCAGCGCGGCGTCGCCCACCGCTCCGAGGATGGTCTGGTCGAACGAGAACGCCGGGCCGAACAGCGGGACCTTCCCGGTCAGGCCCGCCTGATGGTACTGCTTGATGAAGCTGATGCCCATGCCGCCGGGCAGAAAGAAGAAGACCGCGTCCGGGTTGGCCCCGCGCAACGCCGCGATCTCGGCGGCGTAGTCGGTCTGCCCCAGCGTGGTGTAGATCTCGCCGGCCAGCTTGCCCTTGTAGAAGCGTTTGAAGCCGCGCAGGGCGTCCTTGCCCGCGGGGTAGTTGGGCGCCATGATGTAGGCGTTCTTGAATCCCTTCCGCGCCACGTACTGGCCCATGGCCTCGTGCAGGTTATCGTTCTGCCAGGCCACGTTGAAGTAGTTCTCGTGGCAGCCCGCGCCCGCCAGTTTCGACGGTCCGGCGTTGGGGCTGATGTAGAAGATGCCGGCCTCCACCACCTTGGGCACCACCGCGATGGCGAGGTTCGACCAGATGATCCCGGTCACGATGTCTACCTTGTCGCGCTTCATGAAGCGGTTGGCCACCTGCAGCGCCTTCCCCGACTTGCGCGCGTCGTCCTCCACCAGCAGCTCCACCGCCGTTCCCCCGAGCTTGCCGCCCTCCTGGTCGACGGCCAGCTTGAAACCGTCGCGCACCGCCACGCCCAGGGCGCTGCCGCCCCCCGACAGGGTCGTGATCATGCCGACCTTCACTTGAGCGGTCAGCAACCCGGGCATGCCGATCAGGAACGCTGCGGCGAGCAAGGCCGTCATTGATTTGCGCATTGGAATAACCTCCCTTCAGGGTTCCGGGAACATACCCGGAAGGTGTACGTATCGTCAAATTCGTTCCAACCCCCCACCCCGAATCGTCATCCCCACGAAAGCGGGTGTGTCAAAGCTCCCAGGGCACCCACGTCACAGAACGTCATTCCCGCGAAAGCGGGAATCAAGGTGGGGTTGGGAGGGGGCAAACGGCGGTATTCCCCGCTTCGGCGGAGTCGGGCGAGTCGCCGTCAACTCGCCTCCCGGTACAGGTCCAGCGCCTTCACCACCGGGGCGTCGCTCATGGACAGCAGAATGGCGTCCCGGTCGGTGGAGGTGTTGGCGTGGTTGTGCTGGTGCCACAGCGGCACGACGAAGGAGTCGCCCTGGCGCCACTCGAAGACCTGGCCGCCGATGATGGAGGTGCCCTGGCCCCGGAAGACGTGGTAGATCACGGTGCTCGTATGGCGGTGGGGCAGGGTTTCGTGGCCGGGCTCCAAGAGCTGGACGGCGCACTGGACGGTGGGCATGGTGGGGCCGCCGTTGATGGGGTTCAGGAACTCCAGCAGGTAGCCGTCGTAGGGGTCCCTGCCGGCCTTGTTGCGCCGGAGCCGTTCCAGGCTGCGGGCGGTATCAACCCACTTGTAGTGGAAGAACCGACGCGGCGGCTCCATGGCGGGGCGGGCGTGGCTGTAGAAACCCGCGGTTTCCTCGCTGGTGGCCTCCACGTTCTGCTGCTCCTGGTGGTAGGGCTCGAAGTAGAGCTGGTGCAGTGCCTGCGTGAGCGGGATGTCGAGGCCGTCGAGCCAGATGATGGGCGCGCCGGAATCGTTGACGTGGTCGTGCCAGGTGAGCTGGGGCGTCAGGATCAGGTCGCCTTCTTCCATCACGCACTTCTGGCCGTTGACGGTGGTGTAGGCGTCCCGTCCGTGGAGCACGAAGCGGAAGGCCGCGGCCGTGTGGCGGTGCGTGCGCGCGTACTCGCCGTGCTTCACGTACTGGAACGAGAAGTGGATGGTGTGGGTGGTGCCGTGGCCCCCGGGAATGCCGGGGTTCAGGAGCCGGATGGTGCGGCGCTCCGCGTCTCGCTCCAGGTTCACCACCTCCCCGGCCCGCAGCATGCTCTCGTGGACGTCTTCCCAGCGCCACAGGCACGGACGTACCGTGGTGACGGGGTATGGGGGCAGATCCTCCAGCCCCAGGCTCCAGTGGCCTTCGAGGCTTTTCTCGGCCATGTCTTGGTTGAGCTGGTCGATGGAATCGGTGATCCGTTCCTGTTTCATGTGATCTCCTCCCCTGTCGGCATGGCACGGGGTCAGAATACACCACAGGCGGGGCAAGGGAAACGTGTCGGGGCCGCCACTTGGAGTCCCAGCGCATCGAATCGTCCAAGTCGTCAGTCCCGCGCAAGCGGGAATCCAGGGGTAGCGCGGGCGGGGACACCGGCCAGTCAGCCCCTCTCCACCCCTGGATTCCCGCTTCCGCGGGAATGACGTTTCGTAGGGCGCATTCCCGGGATCGCTTTTTTACGAACTTCATTTGCAACACAGGGGTCAAGACGTTCGTTGCGTCGTTGCAATTAACGCCGTTGCCCGTTATGTCATGCCTTCTGTCTGGCAATCCCGACCGGAAGGAAGCCGCATGCTGGTCATCTCGGAAGCACAGGTAAGGGACCTGCTCAACCTCGACGAGTTGATCGCCGCGCTGGAGCAGGCGCACATCCAGTTCTCCGCGGGCCGGGTGGTGATGCCGGTGCGGCTGGTGGTGCCGTTGCCCGAGATCCAGGGGCGCATCACGAGTATGCCGGCGTTCATGAGCGAGGAGAAGGCACTGGGGATCAAGATCATCTCCTACTTCCGCGACAACCCCAAGCAGGGGCTGCCGCCGATCCTCGCCACCATCTCGCTCTACAGCGCCGAGACCGGCAGGATCGAGGTGCTGATGGACGGCGTCTACATCACCGCCATCCGCACCGCGTGCGCGTCCGCCATGGCGACGAAGGCGCTGGCGCGGGCGGAGACGCCGGTGCTGGGTATCCTCGGCGCCGGCACCCAGGCGCGCACCCACATCCGGGCGCTGAGCCGGGTGCGTTCCATCGAGCGGGTGCTCATCTGGAGCCCGTCGCGCGTCAACGCCATCTACGTCAGGGAAGAGCTGGAGGACGAGCTGGGGTTCCCGATCCAGCCGCAGGAGTCGGCCGAGGCGGTGGTGCGCGGGGCGGACGTCCTGACCGCGGTGACCGACGCGGCCGACCCCATCCTCGAGGCCGACTGGCTCAGGCCCGGCGTCCACATCAACGCCGTGGGCTCGCACCGGCCCGAAGCGCGGGAGATGGGCGGCGACACGGTGCAGCGGTCGACGGTGGTGGTGGACTCGCTCGATGCCATCCACACCGAGTGCGGCGACATCTTGCTGGCGATAGAGGAACGCTCCATCGCGCCGGACCACGTGCGTGGCGAGATCGGCGAGGTGCTCGCCGGCGCCAAGCCCGGCCGCACGAGCGACGACGAGATCACCATGTACAAGTCGGTGGGCATCGCCGCGCAGGACGTGGCCGCGGCGGGTCTGGTCTACCGGCGCGCGCTGGAGAAAGGTGTGGGTACCGAGGTGGAGATTTGAGGGAGCGGGGCTGGATGCCATCTGGACAGCATTCGGAGTCAGCGATGGACGCAAGCGAAGCCAGGGAACGCATTGAGCAGGGACTGGATCCCGATGAGGTCCAGCGCCTGCTGGTCAAGCTGCTGCGGACGCCCAGTCCGCAGACCGAGCTGCTGGAGCGGGAGCCGCAGGTGCTGGCGTTGATACGGGACGTGGTGCGGCCCGAGCTCGAGGCCGAGGGCATCGAGGCCACCATCGACGGCATGGGCAACCTCATCGCGCGCCTGCCGGGCGCGGGAGCGGCGCCGGGTCTGGTGCTCGTGTCCTACGCCATGAACGCGGCGCCCAGCACCATGCCGAACCCGTACTCCGGGGAGATGGTGGACGGCGCGCCCTACGGGCTGGAGGGGCCGTGCGGCTGGGGCCGGGGCGCGTGCGAGCAGAAGGGCAGCCTGGCCGCGATGCTGAGCGCGGTGAAATGCCTCGCCCGGAGCGGCTGGGAGCTGCCCGGCGACCTCTACTTCGTTACCAGCACGGCGGGCGAGAGCGGCAAGCACGAGTCCCTGGACTACGTGCTGTCGAGTGGCGCCGTGGACGCGCGCTGGGGCCTCATCGACGGACCGCCCGAGATCCAGTTGGGCAACAAGGGGCGCATCGACGTGCGCATCGTCGTGCGCGGGCGCCAGGCCCACAGCAGCCGTCCCTGGGACGGCATCAACGCGGTGGACGGCGCGGTCAAGGTACTGGAGCGTCTGGCGCCGCTGATGCCCTATCCCGAGGACAAGAGCCACCCGGAGCTGGGCCGGGTGTCGCTCACGCCCACAGACATCGAGAGCTATCCCAAGTCGACGCACACCATTCCCGGCGAATGCCGCATCCGCATGGACCGCCGGCTGCTGCCGGGGGACGACGCCGACCGCGCGGTGCAACAGCTCGCCGAGGCCGTCGGCGCCATCGAGCCCTACGAGATCGTGCTGGAGAAGGAAGAGTTCATGTACCCCTGCGAGGTGGGGAAGGACGCGGGTGTGGTGGTGGCCCTCGGCAACGCCATCCGCACCATGCTGGGGCGGGAGCCGGCGTACAGTTTCTCCACCGCGGCCAACGACACCGGCCTGCTCAACGTCCGCGGCATCGAGTCCGTGAACTACGGCTCCCGTGCCGTCCGGTTCCAACACACGGACAACGACCTCGTCCCTCTCAAGAGCGTGGTGGAGGCGGCCAAGGTGTTCCTGTTCATGGCGCTGCAGCGTTGATCCGATAGCCCGGAACCGTCATTCCCGCGGAACAGACTGTGTCAAAACCCCCTCGAAAAGACATGGCACCGACCCCCCTATCCGTCATTCCCGCGAAAGCGGGAATCCAGGTGGGGTGGCGCGGGATGGCGGAAGGACAGTGGCGGGCCGAACGGCATACGGGCATTCGGGGGTAGTTCAGGAGGAGATCCGGCATGCCAATGACCGGCGAGAAGTTCATCGACGTGGACGGGGTTCCGACGCGTTATTTCGAGCAGGGAACGGGGGAACCGCTGGTGCTGTGGCACGGCAGCCACTTCGGCACCACCGACGCGTGCGACAGCGCCCTTGATTGGGAGCTGAACTTCGACCGGTTGGCGGAGTCGTTCCGGGTCCTCGCCGTGGACAAGCTCGGCCAGGGGCACACCGGCAATCCCAAGACCGACGACGACTATACGCCCGCCGCGGTGGTGGAGCACGCCCATGGCTTCCTCAAGGCCCTGGGGCTCCAGGACGTGCACCTGTGCGGGCACTCGCGCGGCGGCTACCTGGTGGCACGCCTCACGCTGCTGCACCCGGAGATCGTCAAGTCCTGCATCATCGTGGACAGCGGTACCCTGTCGCCGGGGCCCTCGCTCACCGAGATGGTAATGGCGGCGCGGCCCGAACCGTACCTGAGCCGAGAGAGCCAGCGCTGGGTGGTGGAGCACTACTCCCACGGTACCGGACACATAACGGAAGGCTGGATCGACGCGGCGGTGGAGATCGCCGAACTGCCCAAGTACCAGGAATCCGTGCGCGCGATGAACGGCGGGGGATTGAAGCTGTTCATGCGCAATCTCGTCCTCGACAAGGAGGAGTGCCTGCAGTGGATGCAGGAGGGGCGGCTCAAGACACCGACCCTCGTGGTGTGGGGCTACAATGATCCGACGGCGCGGTACCGGCGGGGCCTCACTCTGTTCGACTACGTTGCCGGCAGCACCGAGAACGCGCAGTTGCACGTCATCAACAAGGCCGGCCACTTCTGCTACCGGGAGCAGCCCGAACAGTTCAATAACGCTGTGACCGGTTTCATCAAGAGCCTGGATTGAGGGGAGAAACGAGAGGAGACTGCATCATGAAGAAGGTTGTGTTCCTGGCCAGCGTCGTTTTGCCTTTGGTCGCCGCCGCCTGTACGGGCGGCGGTCTGAGGATGGAAGAGATGGAGGAGATCGAGTTGACCGACGCCCAGAAGCGCTTCAAGACCACGACCACGTTCGAAGATGGGGTGTTCAGCTTCGAATTCACACCGGAGAACGGTGCGACCAGGGCTCTCAACACCACGCTGCATCACAGCTTCTCGAGCTCGTACCGCCTTCCGCCGCCGGTCCTTCCCGGCTTCTCCAGCCGTGCATGGCACCTCACCGACAATGCGGACGACGGCAGAACGTTCGCCTACGCGCTCGTCAGTTGGAACCGGGACGATCCGGCCGATTATCTCTCGGCCGGGTGGTGGCTCCACTTTCCACCAGGGGTCTCTTTCCGGAACCGGCACGACGCGGAAACCGGTGTGTTCATGGATGGCCCCGAGCTCGATCTGTCGAATCCTCCGGACCTGCCGCTTGAGGGGCAAGCCGTCTACGTGGGCACCACGGGGGGTGTGTATCGGTACCAGCCGGTGGGCGGCGAATTTGAGGAGTACGAATACAGCGCGTTGATCAATCTCACGGTGGACTTCCCGAACGCGACCATCAGCGGTTGTGTCGGCTGCATTGGAGACATCGAGACGCAACGGCTCTACCTGTACGGCCTGTTGGGATGGCGGTGGCTCCCACCCGCGGCTTCGCCTACGGATTACCAGGTCCACATCGGGGCCACGCCGGTCACGGCCAACGGGACCTTCGAGGGCATGGATGTCACGGTGACGCATCCCGAACGGAACGTAACGGAGTCAAGTGGATTGTGGGCCGGACAGTTCTCGAACGTCCCGGACGCGGACGGTCATCCCCGGAGCGTCGTCGGCCTCAACGATGTCACGTTCGAAGAAGCGGGCGGTGCCGGCGGCAGCTTCATCGGCATCTTCCAGGCCCTGTCACCGGCGAACCAGCCGCCGCCGGAGAGCGAAACGCCGGAAGGCGGCGAAGCGCCTTGACGCGACACTAGACACTAGATCCGCAGCGGCACGCCTTCCTTGAGCACGATGCTTCGTGCCGTGACGTTGGCGCGGTAGGGGTAAATCTCCACGCCGGCCTTCACCGCGCGGCGCAGCCAGCGGCCGTATTCGGCGTCGATCTCGTCCGCGGGGCGGAAGGCGTGGATGTCCGCCCTCTGGATGACGAACAGCAGCACGGCCCTGTGGCCGCGGCGGCGCAGGCGCATGAGCTCTTTCAAGTGCCTGGTGCCACGTTCGCTGACGGCGTCCGGGAACGTGGCCACGCGTTCCACCACCAGCGTGACGTTCTTGACCTCCACGTAGCACTGCCGGTTCGCGTCCTCCAGGAGGAAGTCCAGCCGGGATCCCGGACGCGTCGGCACCTCGGCCCGAAGCCGCGGGTAGCCCTGCAACTCCTTGACGACGCCGCTTTCGATTCCTTCCCGGGCGAGCCGGTTGGCGACCAGCGTATTGATCCCGACGAGCGTGCGGCCCACTCGGATCAATTCCCAGGTGTAGGGGAGTTTGCGGTTTCTGCCGTGCTGTTCGGAGAGGTAGACTTGGCTACCCGGCTCGTTGCAGCCCAGCATGCTGCCGGTGTTGGTGCAGTGGGCGGTAACGAGCGTGCCGTCGTTTAGACGGACATCGGCCAGAAACCGCTTGTAGCGCTCGATGAGGGTGCCTGGAATGAGCGGGGTGGGGAAACGCATGACGGCATGGAGAGAGGCCGCCAATGCGCCTAGTTCGTCAGTCCCGCGGAACAGGCCGTGTCAAGACTCATGAGGCAGAGACCCCTCGACTCGTCATTGATATGAAATAAAATCTTGTTCAATGAATTCTGGTAGTTACGAAATCCCGCTACCCCCCGATGAGTCATTCCCGCGCAAGCGGGAATCCAGGCGGGGTGGGGTCGGGCAATGAGGCCGCCACACCCCCACCCCTGGATTCCCGCTTCCGCGGGAATGACTCATGGGGGGGGCCGGCGCCCCAACTTCATTCCCCTCTGTGTCGGCTGCAAGCCGACATCGGTGATTCCCGCGAAACCTCGACCCCTCCCATTCCGTGTCAATGGCGTATTGCGGAGTGGCAGCCCTCACTCGTTGGCATCAAGGCACTTGCCGGCGGCGCGGCGCAGCAGCACGCCGATGAGGTGGCGCTTGTATTCGGCGCTGCCTTCGCGGTCGTCGGTGAGCGCGGCTTCGTCGGCGAGGGTGTCGGCGGCCTGCTGAAGCCGTTCGCCGGCCGCGGCCGCGGGGCCGGCGATGAGGCGTTCCGCGGCTTCCGAGCGGCACGGGGTGGGGCTTACGCAGCCCACGGCGCAACGGGCGGCGCGGATCTCGCTGCCGTCCTCGTTCAGGTCGAGCACCAGCGCCAGGCCCAGCAGAGGCCGTTCGTGGACCTGGAACTTGAGGTAGGCGGCACGCTGCGTCGGTCCCGGCACGGGCACGTTCACGCCGGTCAGCACCTCGTCCCGGCTCAGGGAGTTCTCGTACGCTCCGGCAAGAAGCTCGTCCATGGCGAGGGTCCGTTCGCCACCCTTGCCCTGTGCTCGCGCCGTTCCCCCCAGGGCCAGCAGCAGGGTGGCGGGATCGGAGTGCGGCTCGGCGAAGCACAGGTTCCCACCCAACGTCCCGGCGGCGCGCACGCGCACGTTGGCCACCTCGGCTTCCATCCTGGCCATGACCGGCAGCAGCTCACGCACCACCGGGGAGCGCTCGATGGTCCGGTGGGTGGCGCCGGCGCCGATGTGGATGTGTCCGTCCCGGGCCTCGATGCTGTCGAGGCCCGCCACGGCCTTGATGTCGATGAGGTGCTCGTAGCGCAGCAGGTCGTGGCGCATGGCCAGCAGCAGCTCGGTGCCGCCGGCGTACAGAGTGCCGGTGTCGCCGTAGTGGTCGAGCATCTCGGCGGCCTCGCCCAGGTCGGCGGGCCGGTGGATGGCGAAGCGTCTGAGCGGCATCATGACTCGTTCTCTCCCCGCGCCGCCCGGATGGCGCGCCAGACCTTCTCCGGCGTGAGCGGCGCCCGGCGAATGCGCGCGCCGGTGGCGGCGTAGACCGCGTTGGCGATGTTGGCGGGCAGCGAGTTGAGGGAGGCTTCGCCGCCGCCCTTGGCGCCGTAGGGTCCCACCCCGTCCCGGTTCTGCACCAGCTCCAGCTTCACGGTCCGCGGCATGTCGGAGAAGCGCGGCAGGCGGTACTCCAGCAGGTTGCCGTTGAGGAGCTGGTTGCGGTCGAACTCGAGCTCCTCGAACATGCCGATGCCCATGCCCGTGGTGGCGGCGCCGATGTCCTGGCCCTCGGCCAGGGCCGGGTTGATGGCCAGCCCCACGTCGCCGGCGGTGCCCAGCTTCTCCATGGTGACCTTGCCGGTCTCCTCGTCCACGGACACCTCGATGCCGGTGGAGGCCGCTTCCCAGAATACAGGCAACTGGGCGAAGTCGCCGTCCTTGCGGATGTAGGCGCGGCCGATGACCTCGCCGTCGGGCAGCCGGTAGTAGCGCGTCAGCACCTCGGACCAGGTGAGCCGCGCCTCGCCGCAGGTGATGCCGCCGCGAACGGTCTCGATCTCCGATTCCTTCACTCCGAGCACGTCCGCCGCCATGCGCACCATCTGCTCCATGGCCTCCCGGCTCGCCTCCTGCACCGCCCGGCCCATGAGGGTGGTGGTGCGGCTGGCGCCGGTGGAACGGTCGTAGGGGGTGATGGCGGTGTCGGAGGACACCACCCGGACCAAGTCGAACGGTACGCCGAGTTCCTCGGCGACGATCTGCGGCAGCACGGTGTGGCTGCCCTGGCCCAGCTCCGTACTGCCGATCATCAGCGACGCCGAGCCGTCGGCGTGCACTCGGACGGCCGTGGAGGTGAGAGGATAGGCGCCGGCGTCGCTGGCGGAACAGCCGATGCTGCGCCCGTGGCCGCTGGGCAGCGGGTCCTTCCAGCCGATGTTGTCCGCGACGATCTTCAAGTCCTCGGTCAGGGTGCCGTCGAACGGCCGCATGCCGGGAAAGAACTCCTGCTTGGGCCGCGCCGCGTTGTGCACGCGGAACTCGTAAGGGTCCATGCCGATCTTGGCCGCCAACTCGTCGATCTGGGACTCGCCGGCCATGGTCACCTGCGCGCAGCCGAAGCCGCGGAAGGAACTGGCCGGCACCGTGTTGGTGTAAACCATGTGGTTGTCGATCCGCACGTTGGGTATGGCGTACGGCCCGACGCAACGGTTGGACGACTTCTCGCACACCAGCGGGCTGTTCTCCGCGTAGGCGCCGGTGTTCATGTAGATATTCGCCTGGCGCGCGATGATCTTGCCGTCGGCGTCCACCGCGGTGCGCATCCAGGTGAGGGCGTCGTCGCCGCGGGTGGTGAGCATGGCCTCTTCCACGCTGAGCTGCAGCTTCACCGGGCGGCGCGCCTTCCACGCGCACGCCGACACCAGCGGTTCGATCTTGGTGTAGGACTTGCTGCCGTAGCCGCCGCCCACGAAGGGCACGATGAGGCGTATTTGGCTTACCGGCATGTCGAAGATGGTCTTGAGGTCGTGCCGCACCATGAAAGGGTGCTGGGCGGACGAGTAGATGGTGACGCCTTGGTCATTGACTTCGGCGATGGCCACGTAGGGCTCCATGGCGTAGGCGTAGGCCATGGGGAAATAGTATTCGCCCTCCACCACCGCCGCGGCCTTGGCGAACGCCTCGTCCACGTCGCCCCACTTGACGTGGTGCTCCTGGCACAGGTTGGTGCCCCGGCCCGCGGTGACCTCGCCTTCGAAGCCGCGCAAGGCGCCGGCCTCGAACTGGCGCTGGTGCAGCAGCGGCGCGGATGGGTCCAGTGCTTCCTGGGGCTCCATCACCGCCGGCAGCTCCTCGTACTCCACGTGGATGAACTCCAGCGCCTCGTAGGCGGTCAGCTCGTCCTCGGCGATGACCGCGGCCACGGGCTCGCCCGCGTAGCGCACCTTGTCGATGGCGACGAGCGGATGGTCCTTGACGGCGTGGCCGAAGTAGGGGTTCAGCCCCCCCAGGTCGTCGCCCCGCAGCACGTTGTAGACGCCGGGTTGGGCCTCGGCCTTCGACGTGTCCATGGAGACGATACGGGCGTGCGCGTACGGGCTCCGCAGCACCTTGGCGTAGGCCATGCCCGCGAGCTTCACGTCGCTCACGTAGAGCGCCCGGCCGGACACCTTGGCGCGCCCGTCACGCCGCGGCACCGAGCGGTTCACCACCTCGAAGTCGCGGTTCTTGTCGTCGCTCATCCGCGCGCCTCCTTCATCACCGCCGCCGCCTTGCGGATCGCCTTCACGATGGGGACGTACCCGGTGCAGCGGCAGAGGTTGCCGTCCATGTGGTGGATGATCTCGTCGTCGGTGGGCTCGGGGTTGTCGTCGAGCAGCGCCTTGGCGGACAGGATCATGCCCGGCGTGCAGAAGCCGCACTGGAACGCGAACTCGTCGATGAAGCACTGCTGGATGGGGTGCAGCGTGCGGTCGGCGTTCTCCAGGCCCTCGATGGAGGTGACCCGGCGCCCCCGGGCCTCGTAGGCCAGGTAGGTGCAGGAGCTGACCGGCAGGCCGTCCACCAGCACCGTGCACGCGCCGCACACCTGCACCTCGCACGAGATCTTGGCGCCGGTGAGGTTCAGGCGGTTCCGGAGCACTTCCGAAAGGGTCTGCTGCGGCTCGCACTCCACGGCCACGTCCTTGCCGTTGAGCTCGAAGCGCAGCTCCACGAGGGCTGGTTTGGCGTTAGACATAGTGCGGAATGATCTCCTCCGACCAGAGCAGCATCTCCTTGTACATGGTGTCCATGTCCGGGTAGATGAGCTTCAGCTCGAAGTGCTGGACACCGGCCTCGATGAACTCGTCGATGCGCCGGCGCACGTCGTCCACCGAGCCGATGATGTGGCGGTCCAGGGCGAACTGGATGTTGTCCACGTCGCGTTCGTAGGTGTGGGAGCTCTCCCGGATGGTGGGCAGCGCCAGCGTCATGGCCTCGTCCCGGGTGCGGGCGATGCAGGCCAGCTTCTCCACGGCGATCTTGATGCCCGCGGGATCGCGCCCCGAGTCCTCGGCCGCCTTGTTGAGGATCTCGCAGCCCCGCGCCATCTCCTTGGGCGACAGCCAACCGGGGATCCAGCCCTCGCCGTAGCGGCCGGCGCGCACCGCCGCCTGGTCCATCCAGCCGCCCACCCACACCGGAGGATGGGGCTGCTGCACCGGCTTGGGATGGATCTCGGCGTTGTCGAACTTCAGGTACTTACCCTCGTAGGAAGCCATGGGCTGGGTCCAGATGGCCTTCATGGCCTCGATGTACTCGTCGGTGCGGTTGCCCCGGCCCTTGATGGGCACTTCGAACACGTCGAACTCGCTGGAGTCGCGGGTGGCCTTTGAGCCGAGGCCCACACCCACCAGCAACCGCCCGTCGCACAGGTGGTCCAGGGTGGCGCACTGCTTGGCGGCGTAGATGGGATTGCGCAGCGGCATCACCAGGCAGGCCACGCCGATCTGGATGTCCTTCGTCTTGGCCGCCAGGTAGGACATGGTGGTCATGCACTCGAAGAAGTTGGCCTCCTGGGCGTCGGTGAGGGCCTCGGCGGCGCCCGAGGAGATGTGGTGCCGGTGCATTTCCGAGCTCCACACCACGTGGTCGTGGAGCCAGATGGTGTCGAAGCCCAGCTCCTCCGAGTCCTGCGCGGCCTTGACGATGTTCTCCTTGCTGGAGAGCGGCCCCGAGTTGGGCACCCGGATGCCGAATTCGAATTTACCCATGTTCAACTCCTCGCCCTCTTGCTTCAATCGTTACCCGTCTCTCGACCCCATCTCCCAATCCTTCGCCCTCAGCATCCATCCTTCGGCCCACCTCCGCATTCTTCGCCCCCCGATCAAACATCCTCCGCCGTTGGCAGGGGTGAGGCCCCCGGCTGATTTTTGGGGCCCCCGCCAACAACCCCGGG